>CAZAHE010000040.1:0-9192 GCA_964484965.1 uncultured Acidiferrobacteraceae bacterium
GACCTGCGGTGCGATGAAATGAGGCGAGGTTCCCAGTTTCTCGGAGCTGGCATGATTCTGATCGCCGTTTTCATCATGCAGCGACCGTCATCCCGAGCGGCCGGGCCCGGCAGCGCACGGAATTGATTCAGGCGTCACTGGCAAATGCGCTGCGCACATTTGCCCAGCTCCCCCGTTCGGCGGATTCAAACACCGCATCGATGACGGCCATATTTGCGGCTGCGTCTTCAAGGGGCCAGGTCACCACATCCTCACCCAGTGTCACGCGGGAGAAGCGGTCTGCTTGCAGTGTGTACTGGTTGACTGGATCGAAGGCAATCGCTCGGCGATGAAAACTACCAATACTGGAGGCGTCGCCGAGATAAAGATGACAGTTGCTAGGCTGGGGGTGAGCAAAAGGGAATTCCACACGAATCCATCCAAAATCGCCGATGATGTGTACGTGCTGGAAGAAGGTCAACTCCGTCGCTACGGTCAGCGTTGCGTGACCGCTAGGGAACCCGAGGATAACGCTTGCAAGAACATCAACTGACGATGTTTTGTCGCGGCTCAGGCGTGCGAGTACTTCGCTGGGCTCATTTCCAAATATCAGACGCGCAATGGCTATCGCATAACTGCCGATGTCATAGACCGCGCCGCCACCCATCTCTGGCTTGTAGCGATAATCATTCTTTTCTTTGGCTGGGTAAGCATAAGCCAGGTGCACTGATTGTGGCGTGCCAATCACACCGTCGTCTAGCAGTTCACGCACTGCAACCCACTGCGGATGGTTGCGAACCATAAATGCCTCTTCGATATGTAGACTGGTTTGGTTACGCACCTTTATTAACTCTGCTACCTCCGCCTGGTTCATTGCTATCGGCTTTTCGCATAACACATGTTTTCCCGCGAGCAAGGCCCGAGCGCTCCAGTCTGTATGAAGATGATTTGGCAGCGGGTTGTAGATCACGTCGACATCCGGATCCTCCAGTAAAGCCTGATAAGAACCATGAGCAGTGCCGATCTGGTGTTGTGACTGAGATTTTTGTGCTTTTTCGAGTTGACGCGAAGCAATCGCAGTTACGCTAGCGATGGAACATTCGCGCATCGCAGGAATGACACGTCTTAGTGCAATGTCGGCTGCACCGAGAATTCCCCAGCGGACCATAGTCATTGCTCCGTACCGCCGGGGTTAGAGATGAATCGTTCAAGCAGCGGCATATCTTCAATAAAGACGGTTGCGCATGGAGTGCTGTACCTGGTCTTCAGCCGCCACAGGATCGAGGCCGGCGATCTGATCGGCCAGCATTTTCCCGAGTGGCGGAAACTCCGAACGATCGGTGTGGCGCGTGCTGTCCCACAAGCCGGAACGGACCAGCGCTTTAGCACAATGGAGAAAGGCTTCGCCGACCTTGACTACGACGACACTGAGCGGCAGGCGCTGGCCAACTTTGAAACGCTGCAGCAGATGCGGATCGGTCGAAATCGTGGCATAGCCATTGACACGCAGCGTTTCATTGATGCCGGGGACGAGGAACAGCAGCCCGACGCCGGGATTAACAACGATATTTTTTAAGCTGTCGACCCGTCGGTTTCCCGGCCGGTCTGGAATCAGAATCGTGTGGGGGTCATCAACCTGAACAAACCCCGGTTTGTCGCCGCGCGGCGATGCGTCCATTTTTCCATCCTGGCCCATGCTCGACAACACGAGGAAAGGTGCATGTGCCACGTAACGGCAACAGTGTTCGTCGAGTTGCGGCAGCACCTTGTCTCGCGCGATAGGGCTCGGCTCCCCATAATGCTCGTGCAAAGCACTGAGACTGGTGATCAGATGGTCATGAGATTGCGCAGCCATGGTTCAATTCCTGTCCAATAAGACGTATCCATCATAATAAGATATCAAGGCATGTTTATAAAACAGAAATTGACCGAATGAATCGTGCAATGCACTGGAACGCAGACAATGTGTACGGGAGAATAATAAAGGCATTGCGTGCAAGCGGAAAATCACTTGATCGATTGACAGCCAAAGATCTGGCACCGGTCGATCATTTTCATGCACGTGGGTTTCGTGCGACCCGGGCTCTGGCTGATCGACTTCCTATTCGTTCAGGTCAGCGCATACTCGATATTGGCTGCGGAGTGGGCGGACCGGCGCGTTACTTGGCGCAACGTTTCGAGTGCCGAGTAGACGGTGTAGACATCACACCGGGTTTTGTTGATGCGGCAGTCCGTCTGACCGCCGACCTTGGCATGAGTGATGTCGTGCACATCGAGCAGGGCGACGGTGTCTCCCTGCCATACGATGACAGCGTGTTTGACGGTGCCATCAGCCTGCACGTGACGATGAATGTGCCTGATCGACAGAGATTTTTTCAGGAAGCCCATCGGGTACTCAAACCAGGTGCATTCTTGGCAATTACCGAGCATGGTCTCGGTGCTGCGGGTAACGTGTGCTATCCCGTGCCGTGGTCGCTGGACGGCACCGGAAGCTATTTGTTACCGCCATGTGAGACAACGGCCCACCTGGCAAGTGCGGGATTTGGAGATATCACGATCGACGAGCGCGGTGACGATTACGTTGCCGCCTACGACAAAGTGGTGCAGTTGATTGCAGAGAAACGCTTGCCCGTGCTCGGCACGCATATTCTCATTGGTGAGAGTGCCGCAGCAATGACGGAGAATTCGGCGCGCAACATCCGGGAGCATCGCACCCGACCGATCGAAGTACTATGTAGACGATTGGGTGAGCCAGAGTGAATAAGACATCATATCCAGGTGTCGCTCAGCGTCGTTCTTGGTGCAGCAGATAAAGGCCGCTGATAGCGATCAATGTGCCGCCGCCGATGATCCATGCATCGGGCACGTCTCCCCAAATCAGCAGGCCCAGCAGTGCACCCCAGATCAATGCCGTATATTTGAAAGGCCCCACCACCGAGGCTTCGCCAAGGCGCAATGCTTCAATAATGAGAAAGTGGGCGCCTCCGTTGAGGATCCCGTTGACCACAAAGAGTCCCCAGGCCCACGGCTGCACGTTGCTCCAGCCCAGCCACGGTGACGCAGCCAGGGCAATGAGGATCACAAACACGCTCGAACAAAATAGTATCGAAAGAGAGCTTTCGGAGCTCGATATTTTGCGGGTTACCAGATCGCGAACGGCGCTTGAGAGTGAGGCCGCGATGGCGATCAGTGACGCGATGCCAATCGTCGTCGGATCTGGCCGCAGGATGACGATAACACCGACGAAGCCGATGCCGATGGCCAGCCAGCGAGTTCGACTGACTCGCTCTCGCAGAAGAATTGGTGCCAGTGCGGCAATAAAAATCGGGCTCGAGAAGACGATGGCAACCATCTGTGCCAGCGGCAGCAACGAAAGACCCCAGACGATCAACAGTGTGGTCGAAAAGAAAAAAACAGCACGCAGCAGCTGCGGTTTTATGCGGTTCGGTAATAGCGCCCGATAACCCCCGTAGCGAGGTGCGAGTAGTGCAATAGGTAACAGTACGAACAAGGTGCGTAAACACCAGACCTGTGATACCGGATAGTCTTGCGTCAACCATTTGGTGAGCGCATCATTGACAGTGAGAAGAGCACTGCCGAGCACCATGCAGGCAATACCGCGGGTTGTGTTAGATAGTCCGTGATTTAACAGTGTTTTATACCAATCAGAATTGGATTAGTTGATTCAAAGGATAGATCAGATGAACAACCAAAGTTCGTTAATCGCCGAGTATCGCATGCTGTCGACCGCCAATGTGTCTGATGGTCTGGACCGGCTAGGTATCAATGGATCGCCGCACGGGATCGGACCATTGTGGGGCGCTTGTGCAAAAATTGTCGGCCCGGCGTGCACACTCAAGCTGGTTGCTGTTGGGGAAGCTGACGAATCGCCGGTGCTGGGGACCTTAAGAGCGGTTCAGAGCGGACGAGCTGGTGACGTTCTTGTGATCGACCATGACGGGCGCATGGACGTCAATTCGTATGGCGGGGTTGCAGGATTCACTACTCGCCATAACGGCCTAGTGGGTTGTGTGATCGATGGCGTCACCCGTGATATTGATGAATATAAGGAATTGAATCTGCCGGTTTACGGTCGGGGATTCATACAGCAATCGATTCGCAACCGCTGCGCATGCGCTGGCTATCAGATTGAGGTTCAATTGGGCGGTGTCCCTGTGCGACCCGGTGACTTAATCGTTGCGGACGAGAATGGAATTTGTGTGGTCCCGACCGATAGACTGGAAGAGGTATTGGGTTTTGCCCAGCTTTTCAAATCGATAGAGGACAAAATCATTGAAGAGGTTCGTTCCGGTGTGGATGCCGTCACCGCGCACGAGAATGTGCGCTATGACCTAATGACCAAAGCCGGCTACGAGCCGAATTGAAGACCAAACCACAGATCTGTCAGTCCCTATGACGTCGAAGAACGGGCGTTGCATCTTCGGGCAGGATGCGGAGCATCGCCGGGTCGGGCATTCTTGCATCCATGAAGTGCATGGCGAGTCCTCGGCGCGGCTGGCGTGACTCGTTCTTGAGCGAGCGGTGCGGCATCAGGCAGTGATGAATGGCAAAATTACCGCTTTGCACTTCGGCGGCGACGGCAGAGGTTTCGTCGATTTCTGGAATAGCGAGATAAAACCCCTTCTTTTCGGAGGTGTCCCACAGTTGTTCGTGCTGTAGAAGACGCTGGTGGTGGCGCGGTAGATACCACATGCAGCCATTTTCGATGGTCGCATCGTCGAGCGCCAACCACACCGAGATACTCCGATTCTCCGCCACTTTGAAGTAATCGTTGTCCTGGTGCCATCGAACTTCTCCGCCACTACGGGCAGGTTTGTAGACACCTTGGTAATGGATTAGGCGAATCTCCGGTCCGAGCAGACTCTCGACCATATCGAGCAGTCTCGAATCATTGATCAGCATTCGGAAGATCGGGTGTTGCAGGTGAGCGGTGCGAATCTGGTAAACCTGAAAATCGTCATCACTATCGGATCCGGACTGCACGTTTTCGAGCGCCTGAGACGCCCGCAGCTGCGCGATGGTTTCCATGTAACAAGTTCGAAGATGATCGATCTCCGCCTCGCTGAGAAAACCCTCAGCAAGGAGAAAGCCTTCACGATAGAAGGTATCTATTTGTGACTGGTAGAGCCTCACGAGCTGGCAGCCGGTTTTGCTGTTTGCATGGTTGATCTGTCGGCGTGGGTTGGTAAAACTTCAGCCTGGTATAGAGTAAAGCAGTGTTCGATGTGTTGCCACAGGAGATCGATATGAATTTCCACGAAGCCGTTCGCACCACCTTCTCAGCAAGGGAATTTACCGGTGAAGCCGTACCCGACAGTGTGCTTTACGATATTCTCGAGCACGCCCGTTTTGCACCCACTGGCGGTAATCGACAAGGCGGGCGGGTGATCGTTGTTCGCGATTCGGCAACCAAGGATGCCATTGCACGCCTGGCCGAACCAGCTTCAAAGCGTTATGCCGCTCAAGTTGCAGCGGGAGAGAAGCCTTGGAATTCGGTTGAGCCAAGTACTGTTACTGAGGAGACGGTGCAGCAAACGCCGGTACCGGCATTACTGACTGAGCCATTGCGCAAAGCCGATGTGTTGCTCGTGTTCGTCGTGGATCTGCGCGTTGTCGCAGCAACCGACCAGTTGCTCGATCGAGTGGGCATTGTCGGCGGCGCATCGATTTATCCACTGGTGTGGAATACTTTGTTGTGCGCACGGGCGGCCGGTTTTGGGGGCACCTTGACGACTATCAGTGTCGCGACAGAATCACAGGTCAAGGCATTGCTGGACATTCCGCCGTCTTATGCGTTGGCTGCGATTGTCCCATTGGGCCGGCCAGTGAAGCAGCTGACTCGCCTGAGTCGGTTGCCTGTCGAGAAATTTGCATTCAATGAACGATTTGGAGCCGAGCGTTTCGACATCGGTATATCGTCACATGATTAAAAAAACCGAATCCATCAGGCGGGGCAAACCCGATCAAGATGATAGTTCTAGTGTGATGCGGGGGTTCCCGCCGCCCGACAAGCAGCGGGTGACATTAAATAACTGGCGTACCGTACCCTACAGCCACTGGGCATTTCGAAATATTCGCCAGCTGTTGCCCACCGCACTGGTGCGTTGCGGCGCATCTGTGCCGTTCGATCCTCCATCGTCTGCACTGGACGTCAACGGACTATCGTTCGAAGGTATCGATGGTAAAGAGGTCTGTCTCAAGGACTTCTTGCAAGAGAGCCACACGCATGGGTTTGCGGTATTGCATGACAATCAAGTGGTGTTCGAACATTATGCGCACGGTCTTAGACCCGAATGTGCACACATTCTTTTCTCCGTAACAAAGTCGGTGACAGCGACATTGGCTGGGATCCTCGCCGAGCGAGGGGTTATAGATCTTGATGCGCCAATATCACAATATGTGCCGGAAGTGTCGGGTTCGGCTTATGCCGATGCCTTCCTGCGCCATCTTCTCGATATGACGGTCGGCATCGAATTTGACGAGGATTATGAAAATCAGACCGGTGACTTTGCACGTTATCGGGTGGCAACCGGCTGGCGGCCGGCGACCGATCCGAGTGACGTCGACAACTTGAGAGATTTTCTCCCAAATTTGAATAAACAAGGGGAGCATGGAAGATCGTTTCACTATGTGTCGCCCAATACGGATCTGTTGGGCTGGATTATCGAGCGTGCAACCGGACAAGCCTATGCCGACGTACTCAGCCAACGGCTATGGCAGCCAATGGGTGCGCTGGAAGATGCCTATATCAATGTTGACCGTTACTCTGCGCCGAGAGCGGCCGGTGGACTGTGTGTGACGTTGCACGATTTACTGCGCTTCGGCCAACTGCACCTGCCGCTTGATGCCGGTGGAAAGAGCGATATTGTGCCGGCTTGGTGGTTGCACGATTTGCGTAACAACGGTGACCAGGCAGTCTGGGATCGGGGTAACTTTTCCGAATTCATGCCAGGCTGGCGTTACCGAAATCAGTGGTATGTGTCGCCTGAAGGGGCCTACAGCGGCCTCGGTGTGTTCGGCCAGTACCTGTACGTTGATCCACACTGCGGTATGGTGATTGCCAAGTTATCTGCCCAACGACGAGCGCTTGACGAGCGTCTGAACGCCGCCACTTATCGTGCATTTGCCGCGCTCGGTCATCGTTTGAACCGTTCGTAATGCGCCGGGGACAACCATGACGGAAACACAGGTTCGTACGGAAAAAAAGGAAGCCGGAAAACAACACGTTGCCTGGATAACACTGCAGTCTGATAACGGGCTCAACGTTCTGGGTAGTGTGTCGGTCAGCACACTGCTAACCGAAATCACGGCATTGTCAAATGATCGGTCTATCCGGGCGTTGGTGCTCACTGGTTCGGGTGGCAAAGCATTTATCGGTGGTGCAGATATACGGGAAATGCGTGAGCTGGACCAAGAGTCTGCACGCACGTTTATTGTGCTTTTACAAAGATGCTGTGCGGCGCTGCACGAATTTCCTGTTCCGGTGATAGCCCGCATCGAGGGGCTATGCCTGGGTGCCGGGCTTGAGATTGCAGCGTGCTGTGATCTTCGAATCGCAACTGACAGCGCACAGTTTGCAATGCCGGAAGTGCATGTTGGTATTCCTTCTGTAATTGATGCTGCCCGTTTACCGCTGCTCATTGGATCCGGGCGTACGCGAGATCTCGTGATGACTGGACGCTGGATCGACGGCACGCAGGCACTCGCCTGGGGCCTGGTGGAACGGTTGGCCCCACAGGGAGAATTGGACGGCATCCTGGACCAGTGGATCGATGGTATTCTGGCGGCGGGGCCGCGCGCCAGCACGATCCAGAAGTCACTGGTGAATCGGTGGGAGGATTTGAACACCTCTGATGCTGTAACGGCGGGCGTCGAAGCATTTGTTAAGGCGTATGCGACCGACGAGCCACGTGCCTATATGGACGCGTTTTTTGCCAGGCGAAAAAAATCCTAAATCAGCCTGGCGTTGTCAATGAGGAGCGATGAAATGACCCAATTGCCGGAACATGGGCCGCTTGCAGGTATTCGAGTGCTGGATTTCGGCCGCTTTATCGCCGGGCCTTTCTGTGCGACGCTGATGGGAGATCTCGGTGCCGATGTGATCCGTGTCGAGCGCATCGACGGTGGTGAGGACCGCTGGTTTACGCCGGTCACACAAGACAATCAAGGTGCAATGTTTCTGCAGGTCGCTCGCAACAAGCGTTGTCTGACATTGAACCCCTTGAAACCGGAAGGTGGACAAGTACTCGAACGCCTGGTGGCGACTGCCGATGTGGTGGTGGCGAATCTGCCGCCCAAGACGCTACGCTCAATGGGGTTAGATTACGATAGTCTCAAGGCAATCAAGCAAGACATTATTCTGACCACGGTCAATGCCTTTGGGTCGGGTGGGCCTTACAGCGACAGAGTCGGGTTTGATGCGCTGGCACAGGCGATGTCGGGAAACTTGCATCTCACAGGTGATGCCGAGCACCCAACACGCGCCTTTGTGCCCTATGTGGACTTCTCTACCGCCGCCCTGTCCGCGTTTTCGACGCTGGCTGCTTTGCGTCAGCGTGACCTGACCGGTGAGGGACAGGTGCTGGAGGGGGCCCTATTAAAGACTGCCGTGACGATGATGAATTCGGCCCTCATCGAGCAAGATATTAAACAAGTCGATCGTGTCGGCACCATGAACCGCGGACAGCTCAACGGGCCATCGGATGTTTTTCGTACCCGAGACGGATGGATCATGTGTCTGGCGATAGGGGGTCCTCAGTTTTCACGCTGGTGCGATATGGTGGGGCGCCCGGAACTTGTGGACGATCCGCGCTTTAGTGACGATTTGGCTCGTGGTGACCACGGGCAAGTGCTGTCTGAGATCATGTCCGACTGGTGTCAGGGACGTTCGCAGGATGAGGTGTTGTTATTAATGGAGCAGGCGAAGATTCCGGCGGGCCCGGTTTACTCACCGCAACAAGCGTTGGATGACGCGCATATTGAGGCACTGGATTTTCTCAAAGGGGTTGATTTTCCAACTGCCAAGCAACCGATTCGAACGGCAGACTACCCGGTGAGTATGTCCGTATCGAGGAGTGGAATCCGTCATCGCGCTCCGATGCTGGGTGAGCATACAGATGAAATATTAAGCGAGCTCGGCTACAGCGAGGCGTCGATTGCGGACTTGCGGTCACGCCGTGTGGTGTAAAGCAA
>CAZAHE010000040.1:9292-18614 GCA_964484965.1 uncultured Acidiferrobacteraceae bacterium
GCTACAGCGAGGCGTCGATTGCGGACTTGCGGTCACGCCGTGTGGTGTAAAGCAATAGGCTACCGTTGACCACGGGACAGTCGTGAAATAATGGATCCCGGTTTGCCCCTGAATCCCTGACAAAAACTACAGGAGGAAATAGCAGATGCAATATATCGCGATGATGCTCGCGGTGGTGATTGGGTTACAGCTGGTTCAGCTGTATTACCTGCAGGTCTTTAGGACACGTCAGGTGGAGATCAGGAATAAACTGGGGGATGTAGAGGAAAGAACAAGGGTATTGACCGATCAATCCTCCGGTTAATGGTAGGACACGAGGAGAATCTGATGGACTTATTCGATTTATCAGGCAAGGTCGCCGTGGTAACAGGTGGAAACGGCGGCATAGGCTTAGGGATGGCTCGTGGCTTGGCCCGCGCCGGTGCAGCGATCGCAATCGTAGGCCGTAACCTCCAGAAGACCAAGCAGGCGGTCGCGGAGATCGAAGCGCTAGGCACCCAAGCCCAGGCCATAACAACGGACGTAACGGACTCAAGTGCGGTGGATGCCATGGTTGCAGAGGTCGTCGCAACGTTGGGTGGCCTCCATATCCTGGTTAATAATGCCGGCATCAATATACGAAAGCGCCCTGAGGAGTTATCCGAGTCCGAGTGGCATGAGGTTCTCGATACCAACCTCACAAGTGCTTTTCTATGCAGCAAAGCGTGTTATCCCGAAATGAAAAAGGCAGGCAGCGGCAAGATTCTTAATAATGGTTCGATGACTTCGTTGTTTGCTTCGCCGTGGACCAGTGCCTATGCCTCAAGCAAAGGCGGTATGGTCCAGTTCACCAAGGGCCTTGCGACAGCCTGGGCACCTGACAACATCCAGGTCAACTGTTTTCTGCCCGGTTGGATTAACACCGACCTGACCATCAGGGCGCGCGAACAACTCCCCGAGCTGCACCAGCATGTTCTGAATCGGACACCTGCCGACCGTTGGGGAGAAATCGACGATATGAGTGGTATCGCGGTGTTTCTCGCCAGTCCCGCCTCTGACTTCATCACCGGCACCGCGATACCGGTCGATGGAGGGTTCTCGGCATCAATATGAAGTACTCAAGCCATAACGCGACAGCCTGCCTGACGCATATTTGATGCAAACTCTCGACGGCAAAGTGGCGCTGATAACGGGTGCTGGCTCGGGGATCGGGCGAGAAACGGCATTGTTGTTTGCAGAGCACGGTGCAACGCTGGTATTGGCCGGTCGGCGCCTCGCACCTCTGGAATCAGTGGCCGAGGAGGCGCGCAGATACGGTACTTCGGTCTTCGTTCAGTCGGTAGACCTAGAGGATGGCGAAGCAGCAGAAAACCTCGGTCGATGGGCCCTTCAACAGTGTGCTGTGGTAGACATACTGGTCAATAATGCGGGTCACTCTTCAAAGGTTCGCTCGATCCGTTATGTTGGAAGCGAGGACTGGCAGAGCGTATTTAGAGTCAACGTCGAGGGGGTCTATCGTCTGACGCAATCGTTAATCGAAGCGATGATCGAGAAGGGGCAGGGTACCGTGATCACTGTATCTTCGATGGCCGCTCTGAAACCCGGACTGCTTGGTGGTGCTCCTTACAGTGCTGCCAAGGCCGCCTCGCGCAACTTGATGGGTGATATCAATACCGAACTCAACGATTTGGGTATCCGGGCGTGCACCATCCTGCCAGCTGAAGTCGATACCCCGATTCTCGACAACAGACCACTGGTGCCGGATGCAGACAGTCGCGCGACCATGATGGATCCAAAGGATATCGCACAAGCTATCTTGTTGTGCGCAGTATTGCCTCAGCGGACGGTGGTAGAGGAAATTGTGCTGAAACCTACTGCCAATCGAAATATCAGCCGCGATATTGAGGTTGCCCGTGTTGAAGGTAAAACACCTGAATAGACCATTCCAGTACGCCATGAAGATGTCATATTTGGAATCAAATGCTGAACGACAGGAGATTGACCAGTGATAAACCTGAGCGGAAAAACTGCTGTGGTGACCGGAGGTGCTTCTGGGATTGGTCGGGCTTGCGTGTTACGTTTGGTTGAAGCCGGTGCCGTTGTGCACTTTGGTGATATTGACGAAATCGGTGCCGAGGAAACGGTCTCTTTGGTGACCGAAGGCAGCGCAACCTTTCATCCTCTCGATGTAACCGATCAACCCCAGATCGATCGTTTTTCGGCGGCAGTAGCGGCAGACCCTGCGGTCGACATTATTGTGAATGTGGCCGGTTGGGATCGGGTACAACCATTTCTGGATGCGACACCCGACTTTATGGAGAAAATCCTGGAAATCAACCTGAAGGGACCGATGAATATTGTAAAGGCGTTTCTACCGTCAATGATGGAGGCGCGGCACGGTAAGATCGTCAACATTTCGAGCGACGCCGGGCGAGTGGGCAGCCTTGGTGAAACCATCTACGCAGGCGCCAAGGGTGGCATCATTGCATTCACTAAGTCACTTGCCAGGGAGACCGCACGGGCAGGTATCTGTGTCAACTGTGTCTGTCCGGGGCCAACCGATACACCTTTGCTGCGCATGCAGCCGCAGAGCATTCAGGAAAAACTTGCTCGGGCAGTGCCATTCCGCCGCGTGGGGCAGCCGCAAGAGGTCGCTGACGCGGTCCTTTTTTTCTCCAGCGATCTGGCAGGTTATGTCACCGGCCAGGTATTAAGCGTCAGCGGTGGCCTGACAATGGCCGGTTAGGCGGCTGGCAGGGTTGACTATCAACCGGTAAGCAGTGAACGACTTACCACTAGACGCTGGATGTCATTTGCACCTTCGTAAATTTTGGTACCGCGTGCGTCTCGAGCGAGTCGTGCAACCGGGTAGTCTTCCATATAGCCGTAGCCGCCGAAAATCTGGATTGCATCCGAGCAGACCGACTCCGCCATCTCGGTGGCTTTGAGTTTGGCCATCGACGCCTGCTGAAGGCTGGGTTGCCCGCCATCTTTTAGGCGGGCCGCGTAAAACACCAGCTGCCGGGCGGCTTCGAGTTCTGTGGCCATGTCAGCCAGGCGGAATGCAACTGCCTGGTGATCACTGATCGGTACGCCAAAGGTGTGCCTTTCACGTGCATAGTCGAGCGCTGCCTCTAGTGCGGCGCGCGCGATACCAATCGCCTGTGCACCAATCCCGATGCGGCCACCTTCCAAATTAGACAGCGCGATCTTATAGCCTTGTCCCTCTTCTCCAAGCCGATTCTCGAAAGGCACTTCGACAGCATCGAGGCTGATGACGCAAGTGTCGGAAGCTTTTAGGCCCATTTTGTTTTCGATTCGGTCGACGGTGTAGCCCGGTGCATCCGTTGGAACAATGAAGCCGCTGATGCCTTTGCCACGTGGCGCATCGGGATCTGTGGTGGCGAAAATTAGTGCGACGTCGGCTGTCGAACCGGAGGTAATGAACTGCTTGGTGCCGTTAAGGATGTATCGATCATTGCGGCGTTCAGCGCGTGTTCTGAGTTGGGCGACATCCGAACCCCCGGCAGGTTCGGTGAGAGCAAAAGCGGTTAATTGCTCGCCGCGAGCGAAGGGTCGCAGATAGGTGTCCTTCTGAGCCTGTGTACCGAATTGCAGAATCGGCATACAGCCGACAGCGTTATGACCGCTGACGATGATCCCCATACTGCCGGAACCGGCCGAAATTTCTTCCAGCACGATCGCGCCTGCGAGGTTATCCAGGCCTGCACCGCCCCATTCCTCGGGCACCGTAATGCCCATAAAGCCGAGCGAACCCATCTCTGCGACGAGTTCTCGCGGGTAACCGCCTTGTTCATCCCAAGCGGCGGCGAACGGTGTGAGTTTTTCGGCGGTAAATCGCCGAGCTATTTCGCGCACCTGGGCATGAACTTCGCTTTCGTTCGCAGACACTCGGCGCTCCCGATTGGACTATCGTCGATTCGCGTATGTTAGCAGGCAGGCGGGATCACTCTACTTGAGCATCTTTCGAAATTCAGGTGGGCGTTTCTCTTTCTGTGCCCGGCCGCCTTCCTTGGACTCTTCAGTGGTGTAATAGAGTGCAAGTGCCTGCATTCCGAGTGCACCGATCCCTCGAATATTTTCACTATCCGCATTGAATGAGCGCTTGGCAATGGCGATAGCTGTTGGGCTTCGTTCGACAATTTCAGCACACCAACTGTCAACCTCATTATCCAATTGTTCGTCAGGTACCACTGTGTTGACGAGACCCATTTCGAGCGCCTCGTTGGCATTGTAGCGGCGGCACAGGTACCAGATTTCACGGGCTTTTTTCTCTCCAACCACTCTGGCCAGGTAAGCCGTTCCGAAACCCGGGTCGACCGATCCCATCCGCGGACCTACCTGGCCGAAGATGGCGTTGTCCGATGCAATGGTCAGATCACAGATAGTAGCGAGTACGTTACCACCGCCAATGGCATAACCACGCACCTTGGCGATTACCGGCTTTGGCACATCACGAATGACAGTATGGAGTTCCTCTACCGGCATGCCCACGGTACCACGTGCACCGGCATAGGCGCCGGCCTTGTCGGATTGATCACCGCCGGAACAGAACGCACGTTCACCAGCACCGGTCAGCACAATAACGCCAATGTCCTGATTCCAGCCCGTGTGTGTGAAGGCTCGGATCAGTTCCTCACAGGTTTGTCCGTTGAAGGCATTTAGAACCTGCGGTCGGTTAATGGTGATTGTTGCAACGTTGTTTTTTTCCTCTACTAAGAGGTGTTCATAACTGGTTGTTGTCATGGTCCTGCATATCCTTTCCGTGGCAGTGTCAAAGTAAGTTGCAGATCAGTGATTAACAGCTGTGTTCCAAGTGCCCTCGCCAATTTCATGAAGAGCGTTTGATTGGCAGTGCGCCGTTTCATAATAACGGTCATGGTCCCGGTGAATGACTGCATGCTACGGTATAGTGTAGCGTGCCGCAGTGGCAGCAACCCAATATCGCATTGGCATAGGCAGCTGGACTGAATCAATATGATGATTGAAGGTATGCATTTGGATCAGGATCGACGCGCTGCAATGTATGCGGCTGGATTGTGGCAGGACCGGTTACTGACGGATTATCTCGATCAAGCGGTGGATACATTCCCCGATCGTGTGGCAATTACCCACCGCAGTTCCAACACTGGAATTGAAAGTCGACTGACCTACCTTGAACTGGCTGGCGCTGTAGAACAGGTTGCCGCCGGTCTCAGCCATCTTGGTGTGGTAGCGGGTGATGTAGTCGCCTACCAGCTGCCCAACTGCTGGCAATTCACGGTGCTGCATCTCGCATGCGTACGCATTGGCGCTGTCAGCAATCCATTGATGCCGATTTTTCGCCAACGCGAGCTGCTTTTCATGCTCGATTTCGGAGGTGCCAGCGTGTTGGTTGTCCCGCAGCGCTTTCGAGACTTCGATTATCCCTTGATGGTTGCAGAAATACGCGATCAATTACCTGGACTCAGGCACGTGCTCGTAGTCGAGGGCGAAGGTGAAAATAGTTTTGAAGCACACTGTTTGGCGCCACTCGGAAAAAACGACAGGCAGCGTCCTGACGGCACCTCCGCACAGCGACCACACCCCGATGAGGTCACGCAGCTGCTGTACACCTCGGGAACAACGGGTCAGCCTAAAGGCGTCCTTCATACCGGCAATACGCTGCTGTCGGCTGCACGTTCTTGTATTCGTCACATGGATCTGACGGACCGTGAGGTCATTCTGATGGCCTCCCCGCTGGCTCATCAAACGGGTTTTGTCTATGGTTTGGTACTGCCGATAGTGTTGGGTGCGCGATCGGTATTACAGGAAATTTGGTCGCCACTGACCGCTGCCCAATGGATGGAGGAAGAATCGGTCAGCTTTACGATGGCAGCAACGCCGTTTCTAGCAGACATGGCGCAACGTCCAGAGCTGGAGGGCCGCGACTTTTCGTCATTTCGAACTTTCGTCTCAGCCGGAGCACCAATTCCTCGAGTGATTGCGCGTCGCGCAGCCGAACGTCTCGGCGCACACATCGCATCCGGCTGGGGAATGACTGAAAACAGTTTGGTTACCACAACTCAACGGCATGATCCGGAAGAGAAAGTATTCGACACCGATGGAATAGCGCATGAAGGCATGGAAGTGCGTGTTGTCAATGATGATGGTGCTCTAGCTGATGTCGGCTTTGAGGGACTGTTGCAATCCCGCGGCGCAGCACAGTTCGTCGGCTATCTTAAGAAACCGGAGTTAGCTGACCTAGACGATGCGGGGTGGTTCAATACGGGCGACCTGGCAACTATGGACAACGATGGGTACATCCGTATCACCGGCCGCACAAAGGACGTCATCATTCGTGGTGGAGAAAATATTCCCGTTGTTGAGGTGGAAGAATTGCTCTACCAGCATCCCGAAGTACAGGCTGCCGCGATCGTTGCGATGCCGGATGAACGATTAGGTGAGCGGGCTTGCTGCTTTCTCACCCTGGCGAGTGGCGCGAGCATGACATTTGAAGAAATGGTGACCTACTTGCTTTCTAAAGGCCTCACGAAAACGTATCTTCCCGAGCGGCTTGAAATAGTCACTGAAATGCCAAGAACAGCGAGCGGCAAAATACAAAAATTCAATCTGCGTGAGCGCCTAAAGAGTTAACCCGGCGCAAAAGCCTGCAACGTGCGTTCCGCCGCTGCCAGGTCACCGGCAGGATGGACGGGCTGGATACACACGTGTGTGGCGCCGGCGTCAAAGTGCTCGTCGAGGCGGCGCTGTATTGCTTGAACGCTACCGGACACTACCATGGCGTCGAGGAAGCGGTCACTGCCACCGTCAGTCAGGTCTTTTTCATCAAAGCCCAGGCTCATCCAGCAACGCCGATAGTTCGGCAAGCCGAGGTAGCGCTCGAGTTCTGCCCGTGCCAGAGCTCTGGCGTCGCGAATCGGCGTTTCGAGGCATATTTTCTGCTCAACTGCGAGCCATTTGTCAGGCCCGAGAATGTCTTTGGCGCGCGCTGTGTGTTCCGGGGTGACGTTGTAGGGTACTGCGCCCCTCGTCAGTTCTGCAGACAGCGCCAACATTCGTGGTCCTAGAGCCGCCAGTACAACCGGCCAGCGGTCGCTGTTATCGGCGCCGCTGTGCATGTCATTCAGGTAGTGACGCATGGTGCTCAATGGTTTGGTATAGGTGTGTCCGCGGACACCTTCGACCAGCGGAACGTGTGACACACCTAACCCGAGGATGAAGCGGTCACCCGAGATGTCGGACAGTGTCTTCATGCCCTGGCGAGAGGCATATGCGTCGCGTGCATAGATGTTGGCAATTGAACTGCCAATGCAAATATCCCGGGTGTTCGACAAGAGAAAGCTGCCGAGAGCCATCGATTCAAAACCTCGAGACTCGGAATACCATAGCGTGCCGTAACCCAGTGTCTCAGCGTGATGACTGAAGCGTATCCATTCTGACGGGGTAAGTTTATCGGCGGCGTACCAGACGCCAAGTTTGCCAAGGTTCATGATTCGCTCTACCTTAATCTGTTGTTAGGGTGGACACTCGGATTATGTCAATCAAACAACATGGTCGTTTGAAGTTGCCGCAGCGAATAACTTGCCAGGGCGATCGATATGTGGGTTTGCACCACAGCAATGTTGTCTTTATGACTACTCCGAGTACAGAGGATAGCAACATTCGGATATGGTGCGACGATTCGAGACAGAAAATAGAACGGCCGCAATACTGGCGTAGTGTGAGCGCTCTTTTGGTAAAAATAGACCAGCCGGCGAGGTGCATTCAAACCAGGTAAGTCGCAAGAAAAGAGAGCTTTGAGGCGTTGGAAGCGTCGGGATTTTCTGTTCAAATAAGATCAGTGACCGTGGGGCATGAGGGTTGAACGATTTTTTGAAAATGCAGGAAGTAGGTGACTTGATTAGAACCTAATAGGCAGAGAGATGACAATCTTGGCATCGAAAAAGAAGTTACAGTTCGCGGGCAATTGCGTGTCGATGGTTACCGCTGGACTTGTTGTTATTGTTTTTTTTCTCTTTCAGCAACAGCAAGGGGCAGTTAATAAGTTTGGGGCATGGATTTTATCGGCTTACGAGAGGCCCTACTTACAAGAAGTAGAACAGGCACTTGACTGGCTCCATGAAGGTCGACTGAATTCTGTAGTCGCGCTTCTAGAAAGTGGGAACTGGCAGTCTATTCAACTGGGTGATCGGGCGTACCTGCAAAAACGGCAAGTGATCAGGCGCCTTTGCGAGGAATTCACGATTGCAAAACGGTATGAAAACCTTAATTACTGGTCGGGCATCTGGCGTAATCTGGATGAGAGAGATGTCACGGCTATAGCTTATTGGTACGAATCGGTACGTCACATGCCCGGTCGCGCGGAAGAGGGTCGGAGAGGACTTCAGCAAACGTGGCAGCGGTTCCCCCAAAATCTGACGCTGACTAGATTTTATGCTGCCGTGTTATGGGAGGTCGGCGATACCACGACCTTGCGAAGTGCTATTGGTGAGGCGCGGCAGAAGTCGTTGGTCGCAATGCGCAAGGGTTGGCGAATCCATTTCGGCAAGCACGTACGGGATGTGTTGCCAGCCCTCGGCAAACAGCTCTTCGATGAGATCGGTCGCATGCAATGGGATGCGGCCAAGGTGTCATGGAGTATGTTGCAAAGGGAAGTGTTTGATTCGAAAGTCCGCCGTGAAAGAAGACGTGGTCGGCGCACCGTGAAAGTGCCGATAATGCCAGAGCCTGAGGGTCGTTCATCGATAGCGCTTCAAGTACCGGCAAATATAACTCGTCTTCGAATTGAACCCCCTGAGACCTTGAAGTTAGTAATAGGGGATATCCGTTTGACCATGATGGGCCGGACCTACAAGATTCCAATCAATGCCGTACACCATAAGGGCATAAAACACCATCACGGAAGATTAGAGGTGGTCGACAGTGCTTCTCAGATTGTTTTCGTCGTGCCTGATTCGCCTCGGAGTTTAGGTGCAAACCTCATTGAGGTGGAACTTAGTTTCAAGGTGGAATTGAGCAACTTGGGAATGGAATCGTTCACCAATGTGAGGTCAAGTCAGTGATGGCACGCGTGCGCCGGTATTTTTCCTGGTCGTGGGTTGTGACGTTACCTGTAACTTTGCTTGGGGGTTACTGGTTGTATAACACGCTTGACCGATTTGGCACCTACACAGTGCGATATTTTGAAGACAGCGCCGGTGCACAACATCAACTGGCACTTGGATCGGTTGGCCGGTACGAGGCTAATGCGCTTGCCCAGCGCTTTAAAACATCGTTTTTTTCACTTTCAGATAACGGTTCTGCGTTGAAGGCCATTCATCTGTTTGTCCCGGAGTCTAGC
>CAZAHE010000041.1:0-18155 GCA_964484965.1 uncultured Acidiferrobacteraceae bacterium
CGGTGATGCGCTCGGCATGTGCCGCTTTAATACAAAGCTGTTTAACTCACCGAGCTTACCCGACAGTGACGATTTCTCTGGCCAGTTGGTGCGGCTAACAGGCATTCCATTTACCGCTGAGGAAGTTCAGTCGGCCGGCAACAACATTACCGCGTTGGAGCGCATGATCAATCATCGTCTCGGCCTAAATGCCTGTGACGATACCCTGCCGGAACGCTGGTTTGAAGAACCAATTGAGGCAGGTCCATTCAAGGGTGAACTCATCGACCGCGATGAATTCGAAGCGCTCAAGCAGCGCTATTACCATGTGGCCGGGCTCAATGCGCAAGGCATTCCCCCACCTGAACGCCATCAGACGTTGGCCCAGACAGTCACTGGATTTGCGCTGCGCGTCGACTTGCCAGACGATTTACCCAATGAATCATCCACCAGCGTCATCGTTGATGAGCCAGTCACCAGTGTGGCTGATCTACGTCAGTTCGTAGGGCGCAGATATCCGGCACTGTCTGAGCGCTTAGATGATGAGATGTCACTGGCAGTGGTCAACGGTCAAACTATTCTTTCGGGTGAAGGTAAAACAGCGCTGGCAAATGGTGATCGGGTTGCATTTATGCGTGCGATTGCAGGGGGTTGAATGGGTGACAAGGCCTCACACCAGCCATTAAAGGTACCCCGAGCGTACAACGCCTCTTATCACTTCGTTGATCGGCATATCGACGTCGGTCACGGTGAACGTGTGGCCTTCGTCGATGAGTCTGGTAGCCACACCTATGCCGTTTTCTTTGAAAGAGTGGGTCAGGTCGCCGCTGCGTTATGTGATCTAGGGATCGTTGCGGAGCAACGCGTCATGATGTGCATGCTCGATACCATTGATTTTGCCGCCGTCTTCTGGGGTGCGATCCGCATTGGTGCAATCCCTGTACCGGTCAACACTTTATTGAAAGGGCAGGACTACGATTACATGCTGCGCGACAGTCGTGCCCCTCTACTTATTGTCAGCAGCGAGTTATATGGCGAGTTTGCCGGCGTGGTTGATGAACAGCCTTTTCTAAAACACGTGCTGGTCAGCGGTCAACATCCCAAGGGTGGTCTGGACCTCGATTCCCTGATTGCGACTGCACCGAGCAGTCCATCAGTTGCTGATACCACCTGCGATGATGCTGCCTTCTGGCTTTACACCTCGGGTTCAACCGGGACGCCCAAAGGCGTCATTCATCATCAGTCGGATCTCTACCACACGGCATGTTTATATGCCGATCAAGTGTTGGGTATCACACCCGATGATCGTGTTTTCTCGGCAGCTAAGCTGTTTTTCGCCTACGGATTGGGTAATGCAATGACTTTTCCTTTGCACGTTGGTGCCAGTGCCGCGCTATTAACCTCGCGGCCAACGCCTGATGCTGTGCTCGACATGTTACAAGAGCAGGAGACAACGATATTTTTTGGTGTGCCAACGCTGTTCAATGCCATCCTTGCCGATGAGGCTAATGATCAGTCGCGAGTCTCCGACAACCTGCGTTTGTGCGTGTCTGCAGGAGAAGCTCTGCCGGCTGAGGTGGGGCAGGAATGGCAGCGCCGTTTCGGTGTGCCCATCCTGGATGGTCTCGGCAGTACCGAGATGCTGCATATTTTTCTCAGTAATCGGCCAGATGACATTCACTATGGCAGTTCGGGAAAAGCAGTGTCCGGATATGATTTAAAGATCGTCGACGAAAAAAACGATCCTGCTCCAGTAGGTGAAATGGGCGAGTTGCTAGTGAGCGGTCCTTCCAGTGCGTCTTCATACTGGAACCAGAGAAGTAAGAGTCAGCATACCTTTGAAGGCAAGTGGACCCGTTCCGGCGATAAGTACGTGGTCGATGAAGAGGGCTATTATCACTATTGTGGTCGCAGCGACGATATGCTCAAGGTTGGTGGCATATGGGTATCACCTTTCGAAGTCGAGAGCGCTCTGATGGCGGAGTCACGTGTACTGGAAGCTGCCGTGGTTGGTTGGCAAGACGATGCGGGTCTCGTAAAACCGAAGGCATTTGTTGTGCTTCAGTTAGGTGTTTCTGCAACACTTGGACTGGAAGCGGAACTCCAGACTTTTGTGAAAACGCGCCTGGCAGCTTTTAAATACCCGCGCTGGATCGAATTTGTGGACGAACTGCCCAAAACTGCGACCGGAAAGATCCGCCGCTTCAAGCTGCGTCACGATGGTGTGACGTCGCATGTGTCGGACTAGCGATGACGAGTGACCACGGTCGGTCTGTCGCCCCAGCGATGTTGCCCGCTTGCGGTATTTCTAAAGAGATAGCCGACCGCCGTGACAGATTTTGATTGTGCCCGCGTCGAATACACGCAGGACCCACCGCTGGTCCAATTTCCTCAAGTGTATAACGCGGCCGTTGACTTCATTGATCACAAAGCACTGACTGCATGTGGTAAACAAATTGCGTTAATCGACGACGGCGGCGAGTACAACTATCAAGCGTTGCATCGACTCGTCAATCAATGCGGCAATGCTCTCATGGAAGCAGGCGCTGGGCCGCACGAGCGTGTTCTCATGTGTATGGACGATAGCATCGAATTTGTTGCCGTTTTCTGGGGTGCTATCAAAATCGGTGCCGTGCCCGTCCCGGTGAACACACGTTTGAGACAGAAAGATTATGCGCTGCTTTTTTCTGACTGTGAGCCCCGATTGGTGGTCACAGATGCCCATTGCGCAGATATCTTTAGGTCACTGGGAGCGGATTCCCCGTTCGACAGTCATGTGGTTGTGGCGGGTATCGAGCCTCGCCAAGACGCGTCGCTGGCAATGCGCATGCGGCGTGCGCCCTGCGAACTACAGCCGTGTCCAGCGACTCCCGAGGATGTGGCCTTCTGGCTCTACACTTCCGGCTCGACCGGTATACCCAAAGGGGTGATGCACCGGCATCAAAGCCTGATTCATACTGCAGTGCTGTTCGGGCAAGGTGTACTCGGGTTGTCGCCTCACGATCGCTTGTACTCTGCAGCCAAAATGCACTTTGCATATGGCCTTGGCAACTCGATGACATTCCCATTCCATGCTGCAGCCACATCGGTTGTGAGTCGCCTACGGCCCATGCCGGAAAATATACTGGATATCCTGACTACGCATCGGCCGACAGTATTTTTTGCTGTGCCGACTATTTATGCGCAGATTCTTTCGGCGGCAAAGCGCTCGTCAGATCTACAACTAGAACAGTTGCGCTTGTGCGTTTCTGCCGGCGAAGCATTGCCTGCTGAAATTGGACGCCGTTGGGAAGATAGATTTGGCATAGAAATCATCGACGGCTTGGGAACAACTGAGATGTTGCAGACCTTTATAAGCAATCGTCCGGGCGAAGTGCGTTACGGTACATCGGGGAAGCCGGTCAGTGGATATACGGTGCGCTTGGTCAATCATACGGGTAACGAGGTGGAACGGGGTAACGAAGGGGAACTGCGAGTGAAAGGGCCGTCGGCGGCGACTGGTTATCGGGGAAGACCGCGGGAGACAAAGGCCACGTTCCTCGATGGCTGGACCCGAACAGGCGATCATTACAAGGAAGATGAAGACGGTTTCTTTCATTTTCTCGGGCGCCGTGATGACCTGCTCAAAGTGGGTGGATTGTGGGTGTCGCCCATGGAAATTGAGACGGTGCTGCTGAGGCACGAGCTCGTGGTTGAAGTCGCAGTGGTGGGCTACCGCACAGCTGAAGGTCTCGAGAAACCGCGGGCTTTTATTGTGTTGGATGACCCCGCGCAGGCGTCAGATGGCCTAAAGGAGGAGATGAAAGTCTTGGTCCAGTCTGAGTTAGCAATTTACAAATACCCGCGTTCGATCGAATTTGTTGACGAATTACCGCGAACGACAACGGGTAAACTGCAACGATACAGGTTGCGCGAGTGAGTACACGGTTAGGGGTTTGTTTGTACAGTGGTGCTGAGTTGCGATCGTTGATTATCTAAGATGTTATGCTCAACCTCATCCGTCTCACGCTGGTGCGAGGGCCGCCCCATGAGTCGAACAAAAGTGCTGCCTGGCTGCGCGGGCAACCAATAATATGACTGAAAAAATCGACATAGCGGATGCTCGAACGCGCATTGACACGTATTGCTCGAGAAGGGGGGCGCTGGCAGTCGGCGTTGCCAATGTTGAGACTCTTGAACGGATGTCACCGCCCGGACACGGTCCCAGTGCATTAATGCCGAAAGTGCGTTCTGTGATCTCTATTGGCGTGGGCGGCGGTACGGCAGGAGCCTGGTCGGCAAGTGCAAAAACGCTGGCCTATGTTGGTGATACCGAGACACTTGCTTACAAGGTGGCCTTCGGGCTTGCCTTTTTTATCGAGTCGAATTTTGGCTACCGGACAGTTTTCTGTCCGCCGGATATCGATCCAGAGCAGGGTGCACGAGTGCCGCTGCAAAGCATGAAATTGCACGCAGAGGTAGCCGGTATCGGCGCCCGTTCGATGGCCGGTGACATCTTATTGCACCCTGAGTTTGGGATGCTGTATTACAGCTCCGTTTTCACCGAGATGCCATTGGTTAGTGACCAGCCAATGGCAGAAAATCCTTGCCCACATCCATCGTGTGTGGCGTTGTATCGCAAACAGGGCCATACGCCGTGCCAGCGTTACTGCCCAGTGGGTTGTCTCAGTGGGACGATCGATGCGGACGGTAACACTGCGGAGTCTTGCTTCGAGGCGGATAAATGTGCCGAAATGTCTCAGCAGTACGAGGCAATTCCCGGCATCTTGTTGGAGACGCTTAAGGCCAACGACCCGCTGGATCAGGCAATGGCACTGTACGGACCAGAAAGCCAAGCCATCTGGTACAAACTGTCAATTGGGGCGGGTGAGTTACTGGCCTTGTGTTTCGAATGCATGCGGGTATGCCCCGTTGCACAGCAGGCGCCCTTGTCGAATCCGCTGAAACGCGGCATCGCTGGACGGGCGTCCGCAGAAACGCAAAGCTGAATTCACTAAGGAGGCCTCCGCATGCCATTTGGAGTCACCCAAAGCATGATCGACGCGTTCGGCGAAACGGTCTATCGGCTGAGCCTGAATAAACAGCGACGTCGTGGTGATCCAGTCCGGCTGCTTGATTACGAAGCGGTGAATGAGCAGCGTGCCGACATGGGACTGACCGATGCCGAGATCGCACAACGAGTTGGACTTTCGGTTGATCAGGCTCGTTTCATTCGTATTTTCTTGGAACGACAAAATTACCGTATTGATCAACATCGCCGCCTGTTTGATCTTGGTGGCGGGCGACGATGGCGGCCAGAAAAATACAACGATCCCGCACAGAGAATGAGCTATCCAGAACCAGGGCTGCGAGTAAAAAAAGCGCTTGCTTTTGATCCAACCGAGGTATCAAGGTTCTTTGCTGAAGGTTTGTGGAACGAAGAGATTCTCGATACCTGGATGGCAAGGGCAGTGTCATCGAATCCTGATGCCCCGATGCTCATTACTGACCAAGAGACGATCAGCTACGCCGAGGTTGAAGTGAAGGTCGCTGCCGTTGCCGAGGGTCTTAAAGCCCATGGTGTCAGACGTGGTGACATTGTCGCAATGCAGTTGCCCAATACGATCGAATTTGTGATCGGCCATCTTGCGGTTGCCCGCATCGGTGCTGTGCTTCAGACCATTCATATGCCTTATAGAGCACATGATATCGGCCTGCTCTTGGAACATAGCCGTGCACGTGTTGTGATTGCTGCACATTCGTTTCGCGAATACGACCTGGCGTCAGTCATGTTGACTGAAAAAGAACGGCTACCGTTTCTTGAACTCGTCATCATTGTTGGTGACACACCGTCCGGCGCAGTGCCATTCTGGAGTCTTGCCGATAAAGGCACGGCGCTTGATGAACAAGATCGAGCGGTGGCGGCAGACCCTTGCCTGTTGCTGTACACCTCCGGAACGACTTCGAGTCCCAAGGGTGTGCCTCTGACTTATCAGAACATTCTGGGAAACGTGGAATCGGCAGCGGCCGAGTTCAATGTGGTGTTGGCCGATCGAATCCTATCCGCGGCACCGTTCAGCCATCTCTACGGAATTTTTAATTTTCATATCGCGCTCAGCCGAGGTGCGGCAGTCGTATTGTTGCCTGCGTTTACGCCGCAAGGCCTCGCCGATGCGGTAGTACAAAGTGCACCGAGTGTTTTGTTTCTCGGGCCCGCGCATGCAGCGGCAATGCTGGGACACGGACTAATAAAGGAGCCCGAATTTTCATGTGTGCGCTTTTCGGTTTTCTCTGGGGCATCATGCCCGCAACAACTATTAGAGCGATACCACGGGTCTATCCCCTCCAGTAGGGTGGCGCAGTTGTGGGGCATGACGGAAATACAGGCGGGTAGTTTCACTCACGATTCTGATTCCTTAAGTGTGGCGGCAACGACTGCCGGACCGGCAGCTCGTGGCAACGAAGTACGCGTTCGCGGGGCCGACGGCAGTGATCTTCCCACGGGAGAAGAAGGAGAGCTTGAGATCCGTGGTTGTTCTGTGTTCGGCGGATACCTGGACAATCCGCAGGCCAATGAGATCGCGTTCACCGATGATGGCTGGTTTCGTACCGGTGATTTGGCCTCGATTGACAGTGCAGGCTACATTCGCCTGACGGGCAGAACCAAAGATGTGATCAACCGGGGTGGGGTGAAATATAACCCGACGGACATTGAAGCCTTGTTAATGCAGCATAAAGCGGTGGATCAGGCAGCCATTGTGGCGATGCCCGATCCGCTATTGGGCGAAAAGGCCTGTTGTTTTGTTACCTTGCACCCTGACTCGCAGTTATCGCTCGACGCAGTGTGTGCATTTCTCGACTTGAACAAGGTTTCTAAGGTCAAATGGCCCGAGCGGCTTGAAATTGTCCGTGAGATGCCGCTCACGCCAACACGGAAAATCATCAAGGGCGAATTGGCCCGGCACTTGAAATCGGACTAAGTGCGGCCGCGTCTGTCGTATAGACGCCATTTACCGTTCGGCCTTGCAATGCCGGGGATTATCTCGGCTCTGGTGTCTGGGGTATGATTCGATCAGTAAAGACACAGAAACGACGGTGCCGGAAAGATCGGTCGCCGTCATGACAACGCTGCAGGAGGAGCTCGAGCCATGACAGTTCGTTTACTCAAGTACTTTTTTATTTCACTGGCACTGGTTGCGACGTCAGCAACTGCTGACAACGTTCGTATCGGATTTGTTACGACTTTGACCACTCCGGCCGGGGCGATGGGACGTGACATGGTCGATGCGGCCAAGATCGCACTTGATCATATTGGTTACAAGATGGGTGGCCAGCAGGTCGACTTTATTGTCGAAGATGACGGTTTTAAACCTGAGATCGGCAAGCAGAAGACGGACAAGCTGGTAAAGCAGGACGACGTGCATTTCGTGACCGGGTTTATCTGGTCGCATGTGCTGCTGGCTTCAAGAAAATCAGCTCTGGACGGCGGCAAGTTCCTCATCAGCGCCAACGCCGGACCTTCACCGTTGGCAGGAAAGTTGTGCCACAAGAACTTCTTTTCTTCATCTTGGCAAAACGACCAGAACCCGATGGCAACGGGTGAAGTGTTGAATGCCAAGGGCATCAAGAAGCTCTACATTATGTCGCCCAACTATGCAGCCGGAAAAAATATGGTGGCCGGTGTCGAGCGCACCTTTAAGGGGGAAGTCGTGGGCAAGGACATGACCAAGTGGGGCAAGGACATGCAACTCGATTTTTCAGCCGAATTGGCAAAGGCTAAAGCCTCAGGAGCCGATGCGATATTCGTGTTTTATCCAGGTCCCGCAGGCCCGGCGTTTATCAAGCAGTATGAGCAGGCCGGTTTGCGCGGCAAGATACCACTGTTTACCGTCTTCACCGTCGATGCGCTGTCGCTTGGTCGATTGCAAAAAGCAAATCTCGGCGGTGTGCTGGGATCATGGAACACTATGTTCTGGGCACCGGACCTCGACAACGCGGCCAATAAGCGGTTTGTGAGCGATTTCAAGGCAAAGACTGGACGCTATCCGACCCACTACGCTGCACAGTCGTACGATGCGATCATGCTTATCAAGAGCGGCGTCGACGCGGTCAACGGCGATATGGACAACCAGGACGGCATACGCGCGGGCATGATGAAAGCCGACTTTCCTAGTGTGCGTGGCAAGTACCGCTACGGACCAAACCATTTCCCAATCCAGAACTTTTACCTGCGTACGGTTAAGAAAGATGCCAACGGGGACTGGTTTGTCTCGCATGTCTCTACTGTTCTGACCGATCACCAGGACAGTTACCACAGCAAGTGTAATTTGTAAGCCGTATCAAATAGGCTGATTGATCCCGGCAGAGATGGGCCACCTGCCGGGGTCGGTTCTTCCGAGTGATTCAGTTGTTCGATGCTAGGTTGACATTGTCATGGACTGGACACTGCTGACCGTTCAACTGCTAAACGGTCTGCAATTCGGTATCCTGCTGTTCCTTCTTGCCTCGGGGTTGACCCTGATCTTTGGGATCATGGATTTTGTCAACCTGGCACATGGCTCTCTCTATATGGTGGGCGCATTTTTCTGTGCCACCCTGACCCAATGGCTGGATTCCTTTCTGCTTGGATTGCTGTTGGCTCTGCCGGCGACCGCCGTCGTCGGCCTACTGATAGAGTGGGTGGTAGTGCGGCGTTTATATCAACGCGATCATCTCGATCATGTGCTGGCAACGTTTGGATTGATACTCGCTTTTGACACGTTGACCCAGATGGTGTGGGGACCGGATGGTCGTGTGATTCCTTTGCCCGCGTGGCTTGATGGGCAAATAAATCTGACTGATCAAATTGTATTACCGACCTACCGCGTCGCGATAATTCTGACAGGGCTAACGGTAGCGGGCGGCTTGTTTGTTCTGGTTACCCGCACTCGTCTCGGCATGCAGATTCGTGCAGGTGCGTCGAATCGACAGATGATCAGCGCTCTTGGCGTGAATATTGGCTTGTTGTTTTCGATTGTCTTTGTCATTGGTGCGGTGCTGGCTGGGTTAGCTGGAATGATGATTGCCCCGATTACTGAGGCGTCGATCGGAATGGGTAATCAGATCATTATCGTCGCGTTCGTGGTGATTGTTATCGGGGGAATCGGCTCTATTAAGGGTGCATTCATTGCGGCCATTCTTGTTGGGCTGATCGATACCATGGGACGTTCTTATCTGGATGTGCTGTTCAAGATGTTCATGTCTGCCCAGAACGCGGAAACTTCGGCGCCGGCAGTGTCGGCGATGCTGATTTACATTTTGATGGCCGTGATATTGGCTGTTCGCCCATCCGGATTATTTGGTCCGCGTGGCCGTTGATATGGATGCGCAGAAATGAAGAACCTAACGCTGCGTAGTTGGGTCACTCTACTGGTGCTTGGCCTGTTGGCATTGGTGCCTCCGATTGTCAGTGTGACGGACAGTGCGTTTTTTCTTGATCTCGCAACGCGATTAGTCATTCTGGCGATCGCAGCAGTGAGCCTCAACCTGATATTGGGTTACGGGCGCATGATCAGTTTCGGTCATGCAGCCTACCTCGGAATTGGTGCCTATGCCGTCGGCATCCCGGCCTACTATGAAATTTATAGTGGGTTTATACAAATCCCGATCGCCATCGTTGTGTCCGCGTTATTTGCTTTTGTGACCGGTGTGGTCTGTTTGAGGACTCGTGGAGTGAATTTCATCATGATCACGATGGCGTTCTCCATGATGGTGTTCTTTGCCTTTGTTTCCATTGAGGAATACGGAGGTGATGACGGGCTGGTGATAGAAGTAAGAAGCGAGTTTGGTCGTTTCTTAAATCTTGAAAACGCGACCGTGTTGTATTACGTATGTTTTGTGTCGTTGCTCGCGGCGCTTTATTTAATCCACCGGATCGTCCATTCACGATTCGGTATGGTGATCCAGGGTGCGCGCGGAAACGAGCCACGTCTGCAGTCGCTTGGATTCAATACCTTTCGCTACAAGTTGACCTGTTACGTGATCGCAGGCACGATCTGCGGATATGCTGGTGCGCTGCTCGGCAACTTTACCAGTTTCATCAGTCCCGAAATGATGGACTGGACACGCTCGGGTGAGTTGATTTTCATGGTGGTCCTGGGAGGCACGGGTAGCGTATTCGGTCCAGTTTTTGGCACCGGCGCGTATTTGCTGCTAGAGGAAACTCTGCCCAATACATTCCGCGCCTTAGCGCGGCTTGCTTCTGATGTCGGCTGGCTGGAGGAAATGCTTTCCGGTCTGTGGCTTCACTGGCAGTTGGTATTCGGGATTCTGCTGATTCTGGTCGTTTTGTTTGCCAAGGGCGGTATCGACAGTTGGCTGGGCCGTCGCCAGGGGCGTTGAACATGCAAGCGGGTGTCATTCTTGCAATCTCCGACCTGTATAAGGCCTTTGGCGGTATTGCGGCGACCGATCATGTCAGTCTCGACATTCAAGAAGGTGAAGTACACGCCATCATTGGACCGAATGGTGCGGGCAAGACAACACTGGTTTCTCAATTGACGGGCGTTCTGATGCCTGATTCGGGACAGATTCTGTATCGAACTATTGATATTACCAATATGCCGCCGTATCGCCGGCCGCATCTTGGTATGGCCCGTTCGTTTCAGATCACAAGCATCATCCATGATATGACCGTGCTCGAAAACGTGTTGCTCGCGGTTCAGGCCAAAGCGGGACATTCGTATCGTTTTTGGCAGCCAGCAGGCCGCGACGAGCGGCTGACAGCACCGGCAATGCAAGCCTTGGCCGAGGTCGGGCTCGAGTCGTCGGCGATGCAAGTGGCGGGTCCACTGTCCCATGGTGAACACCGTCAGCTCGAACTGGCAATGGTGTTGGCGACTGGGCCAACGCTGATCCTGCTGGATGAACCGACTGCCGGAATGGGCCGGGAAGATTCTGCGCGCATGGTAGACATGCTGAGTTCGTTGAAGGGATCACGCACAGTGATTCTGGTTGAGCACGATATGGATGCGGTTTTTGCTCTGGCTGACCGAATCACAGTTATGGTTGAAGGGCGAGCAATTGCCACCGGTACTCCGGATGCGATTCGTTCTAACCTGGCAGTGCGTGAGGCTTATCTCGGCGAGGCGTATGGGGAAGAAGAACTGACTGCTGTGACTGCCGGTGGCGATGATGCGTGATTATCAAACACGCGCCCGCTGTAGTTCTCTGAAGTGTTGATCGTTAAAGACATCCGGGCTTATTACGGTGCTAGCCAGGCCCTTTTTGGCACCAGTTTGGCTGTCCAACGTGGAGAGGTAGTGACCTTGATGGGGCGCAATGGTATGGGTAAGACGACAACGGTTCACTGCATTATGGGAATCGTACCGGTGAGTAGTGGGGAGATTACGTGGGAAGCCGAACCCATCACCAATCTGCCGAGCTATAGGGTTGCTCAGGCGGGAATCGGACTGGTGCCCGAAGGCCGGCAGATTTTCCCCAACCTTTCGGTACTGGAGAACCTTGTGGCTGCGGCCAAGGCGCCCAGCGGCGCAGCAAAGGGCTGGGATCTTGAACGCGTGCTTGACCTTTTTCCGGCACTCGATCGGCGTCGCCATGGACCCGGCAACCTACTGTCCGGCGGTGAGCAGCAGATGCTAGCGATCGGCCGAGCATTGATGACCAACCCAAAATTACTGATTCTTGATGAGGCGACCGAGGGATTGGCACCGCTGGTTCGCCGCGAAATATGGGCGTGTTTGGCCCAGCTCAAAGCAGAAGGGTTGTCGATTCTTGTCATCGACAAAAACGTCCGCGATTTGGCTGCTATTGCAGACCGTCATTTCATTATTGAAAAGGGTCAAATCGTATGGCAAGGGGACTCTGGCAAACTGCTTCAAGGTAGCGAGGTGATGTCCCGCTACCTAGGTTTCTGAGACCAAGAAGCGTCATCGGTAATGCCGGTGTGGCGGGGTGTCGTCACTCTTTTCACCAGGTATTGCGGGCGGTTTCAACCACCAGGGTGAGTTTGGCACGTTGATCGTCGACGGTCAGTGGGTTTCCCCCGATGGTACTGGCGAATCCACACTGTGGACTGATACACAACGACGCAGGCTCGACCACTCGAGCTGCTTCATCTAGGCGCCGTTGCAAATAATCCTGCGTCTCAAGAACCGGTGATTTTGAAGAAACAAGCCCGAGTACCACACGGCGATCGGCCGGCATAAAGCGCAACGGCATGAAATCACCGGCACGCGGCGAATCAAATTCCAAAAAGAATGCATCGACTGCGAGCTTGTTAAACAGCAGTTCGGCAATGGCTTCGTATCCACCCTCTGAGAGAAAGTGAGCTTTGTAGTTGCCGCGGCAAAGATGCATTGCAATAGTGACGCCGGCAGGGCGGTCGCGCAGACTGTCGTTGCATAGGTCGACGTAGTCGAGCAGCAACTGCTTTGCGTCGACACCTCGGGCAGAGACTTGGGCTCGTATGTTGGGATCACAAAGCATCGCGAAGGGCACGTCATCGAGCTGAATGTAGGTCGAGCCTGCAGTAGCGAGAGCGTCGATCTCTTCACGATAGACAGAAGCTAGATCGACGAAGTAGGCAGAGGTGTCCAAATAAGCACTTTTATCGACGCCTTCACCAAGGCGCCAGAAGTGCATCGATGGTGGCGAGGGCAGCGTAATTTTTGGGGTATGTCGAGTCGAGGCACGGACAAACCGAAATTCGTCGACAGCAATGTCAGTGCGGCGGCGGACCGGGTTCGATACATGCGGTGCACTGAATTGTTCTTGATGGCCACAGTCGTCGCGAAATGTGAATGTTGCTTTGGCCACTTCGAGGCCTTCTACCCGTGTAACGAATCGAGCCCAGTAGGATACCCGCCGAAACTCACCATCCGTGATCGATTCGAGCCCAATCGATTCTTGCATAGCGATGGCCTCACGGATCGCGTTGTCCTGGGCCGCGGCGAGGGACTCGGCGGAGAGGTGGCCGCTGCGGTAGTCGCTATAGGCGGTCATCAAAGATTGAGGCCTGAGCAGGCTACCGACGTGATCGGCCCGAAATGGGGGTAGCCCCGATGTCATTTTAAAAAGATATTGTTCGACAATAGTCGGTCAATGCCCAATGCGAACGTACTCGAAGTCGCTAGGCAAGTTGTCGATCGTACGCGCTGGTGGAGCAATCCACGAGGCGAATGCCCCAGGCGTGGTCACTGAAACCATCAGTGATGTGATGTAAGCCTCGTCATCGGCAGTAGGCAGGTAGTCTCCGATTCGCGCATGCCATTCGGCAGCATCGAGCAGTTCGCCGTCGGGAGAGACGTAGACACGGGAAAATTCTCCTATTCGGCGATTGAATGCTACGTGCGGGAGTGTTAATGAATAATCGATGGACTGACGTGAAATGATTTGATTCCATCGTTCAACGCCACGTTGACAATCACGCACATAGTCATCGCGAAGCCTCATGTTAAGCGCAGGCAGTGCAGCTTCGAGTGTCTCAGTAAAAGTCCCCTCAACAAGTCGCAATACTGGATACGTTGCGTTGGTAAGAAGATGATCATCCTCAATTGCAATTTCTTGATAGCGTCCTTTGAGTCCTGCATTGAAGAAGTTGGCCGCGTTTGTAGATAATTCGGAACCGAACAGGTCGAGTGACACGGAATAGTGAAAATTTGCCTTTCGCTGGATGGTTGGTAAATCGATAACGCCAAGCGAACGGATTTTGTCGATGTCATAGGGGTCTTCGATGCCGGCCGCCTTCATAGCCGCACAGGTTCTCTGGATTACACGGGAGATACCGCTAATCCCGACAAACATATGGTGCGCTTCTTCTGTCAACATGAAACGTGTCGTGCGTGACAAGGGGTCGAAGCCCGATTGGGCGAGACTTTCCAGCTGCATTTTGCCGTCTCGATCAGTGAAGAAGGTGAACATGAAGAACGATAACCAGTCTGGCGTTTGCTCATTGAATGCGCCAAGTAGACGGGGGCGGTTTTCGTCGCCAGACCGCCGGCTGAGCAGTTCCTGTGCTTCATCGCGCCCGTCGCGGCCGAAATATTTGTGCAACAGATACACCATTGCCCACAGGTGGCGGGCTTCTTCAACATTGACCTGGAACACATTCCGCATATCGTAAAGTGACGGTGCGCTCTGGCCGAGGTACCGTTGTTGTTCGACCGACGCCGGTTCGGTGTCGCCCTGAATCACGATCAATCTGCGAAGCATCGCACGATACTCTCCGGGGACTTCCTGCCAGACTCTTTCACCTTTGTGCTCGCCAAAGGGAATCCGCCGGTCTTCGAGTGCCGGTGCAAGGAGGATGCCCCAGCGGTAATCAGGCATTTTTACAAAACCGAATTTTGCCCAGCCATCGCGTTCAACACTGATCGCCGTGCGCAGATAGACTGGTATGTCCTGGAATCCTTCCGGCCCGGTTTTTTTCCACCAGTCAATGTAGTTCGCATGCCACTGCTCCATGCCGCGTAGGACACGGCGGTCGGAGGCGAGTCCCACGTTATTGGGAATCAAGGTGTCATAGTTGACGTGAATGGAATCGATCATTTATTGCTTTGCCTTTTGTTTCGTTTTACTCACACTCGTTCACGGTCAAATTCGCCTTTTTGTCCGCTACCGTAACGCTTGAGTGCACCAGCTTCACCGACTGCGTTTGGTCGCTGAAAGATCCAGTTCTGCCAAGCACTCAAACGCGAGAAAATTTTTGTTTCCATGGTTTCAGGTCCTGCAAAGCGCAGGTTGGCCTCCATGCCGACCATTGCATCGGGAGAGAAGGCGGCACGTTCTTCGAGAAAGATACGAATTTCGTCGTACCAGTCAATTTCGTCAAAAGCGAATGTTACGAGCCCCATTGATTCGCATTGGTTTCCCGACAGCGTTTCACCGATACTGTCTTCGGCCTCCTTGAGCAGTGCTTGCTGACCAAGAAAGCGCGTCTGTAGTCTGGTCAGATTATTGGACATAGGATAGGACCCGAAATTCATGCGCGTGAGCGATAGTGTGGCGGCGGGAGCGTTTGTGCCCTCGGGGATGCCTTCGAACATGTAGGCTCGATCACATGCAAACACTAACTCAGCCAATGTACCGGCGAAACAACTGCCAGGCTCAATGACACTGACTAACGACCGTGAAGTCATATCAATTCGTTTCAGAACGCGTTTCCAATAGAGTGTAATTTCTCTAATTAGCCAGTGGTCCGCGTATTGTTCGAGAAAGTGGTCGTTGGAAATGACTGCGTTGATATCGCCGACACTGGCAAATTTTACAACGCCGATCTCTGGCTCGTTGAAGCGAAGATGTAAGATCGCATCGTCGAGTTCGCGGGCCACTTGCAAGTGCCAACTCTCGGTATCCCCAGTGATGAGCTGGTCAGGGAGTCCAGGTGGTTCGCAAATCGGACCTGAAATTACCAGTGTAGCGACAGCAGTGCGTCTTTCGATGGTCAGTTCCACCTTGGAGTATTTGAGGTGGTCTGATCCTATCTCTCGATCAAGTGGTCGGAGGACGATACCTGGTCCACTTTCGGGACGATCGGATACTGCTGCCAATTCGCGTGCGCGGTGTTCAATCGCCTCTTCAAAGCGGCTGGTTGGAATGGTTTCGTCGACCAGTTGCCAATCTACTGCTCGCTGGCCTTTGACGCCTTCCTCAAGCGTGCAAAAAACATCTGCCAGATCTCTTCGTACACGGCGCTTGTCGGTAATCCTGGTAAGTCCTCCGGTTCCAGGCAATACCGCCAGTAGCGGTACTTCAGGCAACGCGACCGAAGATGCCCCGTCGTCAGCCAGGATGATGTAGTCCGCAGCCAGTGCAAGCTCATAACCGCCGCCAGCGCAAGCACCATTGACCGCACAGAGATAGCGTTGCCCGGAATGAGTGCTGGCGTCTTCAATTCCATTGCGGGTTTCGTTCGTAAATTTACAGAAGTTCACTTTTAAACTGTGACTGGCGTCAGCGAGCATGCGGATATTGGCGCCAGCACAAAATACACGCTCCAATGCAGAGCGGATAATCACCACGCGGACCTGTGGGTGTTCAAACCGCAGCCGCTGAGTCGCGTCGTATAACTCTATGTCAACACCAAGATCATATGAGTTGAGTTTTAGTTGATAGCCCGCGAACAAGCCACCGTCCTCGGCAACGTTGAGACACAAGGTTGCGGTGTTACCATCGATGTCAAGCGCCCAGTGACGGTAGCGTGATGGTTCAGTCCGGAAGTCGATCTGCATCTTGATTTATCTATTGAGTCGGCGTTTGTGGATTATGAACGCTTGATTTTCCTACTGCATCCTCGACAAATTGAAAGTGCAGTTCATTTCGATTAGTTGAGGTCCTGGATGAGTTCCCGTATCTCGGTGAGCGTTTTCTCCGGCTGCTCAAGATGCGGTGCATGGCGGCAGCCCGCCAATACCAGTCGTTTAACCGGCGCTCTGCAGTGTCTTTCCAGCGTTGCAAGCTGATCTAGTGTGCCGTACTCATCGTGATCGCCCTGCAGCGCAAGGACTGGTTGAGTGATGCGCGGCAGATAGCTGCGAATATCCCAGCTGCGAAATGCCGCGTCCAGCCAGGCATCACACCAGCCCCAGAAAGCACAGTCCACGTTTTTCCCATGGTATCTCGCAAGGCGGCTACGAAGATCCCCCTCGATAAATGCCAGACGCGCACTCTCAATCGCCGCCAAGCCCACTGTCTCGATGAAAAAGTGTGGTGCGATAAGAATCAAACCATGCAGGCGCTCATCGTCATGGGTGCCGGCATAAATCGCGGAGATTGAAGCGCCGTCGCTGTGTCCGAGCAGCACGCCGCTTGCAAAGCCGATTCTATCAAGGAACGCCGGCAGTACCTTCTGTGCTTCGTCGTGCATGTAGCTGACCGATCGAGGCAGAGTGCACGGGGAAGAGCCGCCATAGCCTGTCCTTGAATAAACGACCACTCTCCACCCGGTGGCAGCCGCAAGGCGTTCGGGGAAGTCGTACCATAGCCGTATACAGCCAAGCCCTTCATGGAGCATCACGATGGTGCGCTGCGATGTTTCCAAAGATTCGATAATGCGGTACTCCAGAGTCATATCGCCGATCGTGAGGATGTCGTTGACGGGCATGCTGATCCTAAAAAGCGGAGGGTTTTAAAGTGCCTGAGTAGTAGACGAGACTGGGAAATCAGTCACTACGAGTGCCGCTAAACTAGCATACTCTATTGCTGCGATTTCCCCACGGATAGGCTTGTCCGCTGGATTATTGTAATGGCTAACGAGCACGACAAACCGGTAAGTATCACCTACAGCGACACGATCGCAGTTATCACAATTGATAACTCGCCAGTCAATGCGTTGTCGCATGAGGTCCGTCAGGGACTGGAATGGGCGGTCAAGGTCGTCAACGAAGATGAAAGCCTAAATGGCGCGGTGATCAGAGGTGCCGGCAAGTCGTTTTGTGCGGGTGCTGATGTGCGGGAATTTGGTGGTCGTCCGCGACCGCCCGGCCTGTCCGACATCATTAGAAGAATTGAGGATAGTGCGAAGCCGTTTGTGGCATTGATGAATGGAGTGGCCCTTGGTGGTGGGTTGGAGCTAGTACTGGGCTGTCACTATCGCCTCGCTACTAGAAGGGGCAGGATGGGGCTGCCGGAAGTGAATTTGGGACTGATTCCCGGGGCGGGCGGTACGCTGCGTCTTCCGCGCCTGATTGGACTTGAGGCCGCAGTCGAAGTCATAACCTCTGGTCGGTTAATTGATGGTGCGGAGGGGTTATCCCTCGGCTTGGTCGATGCATTGACCGACAACGATGAAGTTCAGTTTGCGATCGCCTTTACACGCTGCGTCCAATCTAAGCGGATACAGCCGGTCCGTTTACGGCCCGCTCCTGTCGTACCGTCGTCGAAATTTTTTTCCAGCTGGCGTGACACCCTCACGCGACGGGCACGCGGGCAGGACAGTCCGTTGCGTGCGCTGGACGCAATTGAATTCGGAGTCGGGGTTCCTTTCGATGAAGGTCTGGTGCAAGAGCGCGCTGTTTTTCAAGCGTTGCGAGATTCACCTCAGTCACGAGCCCTGCGGCATGTATTTTTTGCAGAACGGACAGTGACCAAGATCGCGGGCATCGACGGAGCCCAGCCACGCGAGATCAACACGCTTGGTATTGTCGGAGGCGGCACCATGGGAACGGGTATTGCCGTTAGTGCTCTGAGAGCTGGATTTG
>CAZAHE010000042.1:0-5819 GCA_964484965.1 uncultured Acidiferrobacteraceae bacterium
TTACCCTAGACGCATTTCGCTCTTATGTGCCGGATTACAGCTCGGGCGAAGCTCTGCCGGCGAACGTACTAAAGCTTAAAAATCCACAACTTTCAAGCTGATTTTGTATATTTGTCCAGGGCCGCTTATTTTGTGGGGCTGTCGTCCTTTGATCTGCAGCTCAAAGGACTGCTACCTGAAGGATCTCAGCGTTCAATCGTAACTACGCTGGTCATCGATCACCAAACCATCGTTCGGTAAAGTGCCTTTGCCAACAATCTCCACTTCGCCTCGCACTTTACAGACCTCGCGAATCGTCTTCGAAACCGCCTGTTCAAGATCGACTTCCCTGTCACTTACCTCGCAACGGAGTGTCATGCTGTCTTGATTATCCAGGCTGTCGATCACGAGGCGTGCCCGAATGATTTCATGATGTCGTGCCACCACATCAGCGACTTGCGAGGGATGGACGAACATACCGCGCACCTTTGAGGTCTGATCAGCCCGCCCCATCCAACCTTTAATGCGCTGGTTGGTCCGCCCACATGGACTGTCGCCAGACATAAAAGCCGACAGATCTCCTGTGGCAAAACGAATCAAAGGATAGTAAGGATTCAGCGTTGTGACGAGTACCTCGCCGACTTCGCCTTCGGTCACCGGATCACCCGTGCCAGGGCGCACAATCTCAACGATGACTGACTCATCCAAGATCATGCCTTCTTTGGCCTCGGACTCAAAAGCAATCAACCCGACGTCGGCAGTGCCATAGAATTGCAGCACACCGACACCATGCTCGCTGAGCTCCTCGCGCAAACTGTTGGGCAGCGCATCACCACCGACAGCGCCAAGTTCAAGGCTAGACACATCCGCACCCATCTCACCGGCCTTGTCAAAAATAATTTTCAGAAACGACGGCGTCCCAGAGTAAACCCTTGGCTTGAAGTGCGCGATCGCTTGCACCTGTAATTCGGTCTGGCCGACACCAGCTGGAAAGACGGCACAACCGAAGGCGCGAAAGGCGCTGTCGAGCATTAGTCCCGCCGGAGTAAAGTGATAAGAGAAAGTGTTGTGGACAAGATCACCAGGACGCACACCGAGTGCATGCAGGGCCCTGCCCATTTGCCAGTGATCGTCGCCGCCGACGCCGGGCTCGAAAATACCTCCTGGCGATGCGAACACATGGCCAAGTTCCCCGTTTGCGAGCACCGCAAATCCGCCGAACGGTGGTGCCGCAGCCTGCTGTGCAGCAATGTCCGACTTGCGTGTCACCGGCACGTGTGCCAGCGCTGCCCGATCGACGACGGCCGTCGGATCGATATCGGCCAGAAGCGTTTGATAGGCTGGCGCCTGCGCCTGCGCATGTGCCAGCTGCGCCGTCAGCGCAACAAACAGTTCCCTTTCCCGCTGCTCCTGAGTGCGGATTTCCAGCCGGTCAAAGTACTCGGTCATATTTGTTCAGAACGGAATATCATCATCTAAATCCATTTCACCAGTACCCGGCTGACCCGCCGGGCTCGAACCACCGCCACTCGCTGACCCGCCCGAACCACTGTCTCGGCCACCGGATGCATCTACACCAGCACCCCGCGATCCCAGCATCTGCATGTCATTGGCCACAATCTCGGTGGTGTAACGCTCCTGTCCATTCTGGTCTTCCCACTTGCGCGTTTGCAACCGCCCCTCAATGTAGACCTGTGAGCCCTTGCGCAGGTATTCCCCGGCTATTTCCGCAAGACGACCAAAAAACACCACGCGGTGCCACTCGGTCTTCTCCTGACGATCACCGGTCTGCTTGTCACGCCAGCTGTCGGTGGTTGCCACCGTCGCATTGGCTATGGCGTTGCCGTTCGCCGAATACCGAACTTCTGGATCTCGTCCCAGATTGCCCACAACAATCGCTTTGTTTACGCCTCTTGCCATCTCCGTCCTCCTGCTGAATCAGTGGTCCGCACCGCGTCTATGCCATGCCGCCTAATGTCCTGGTCAACCTACCGACACCCCATCTATATCGTCGAGACTGCCATTATGAAAACGCAACGGATCGACTTTCAAGTAGGCCATATCTTGACCGCGAATGACTGTGACATCCTGCACACCCGGCAGGCTCCTCAGAGCAACTATTCGCTGAGCGACCTCCGGTGCGGCTGCATCCGCAATATAGACTGTAACGGTGTCCATTAGCTGTGGTACAGCCGCTGTCAACATAACCAGCCACCAAAGTCCCAGCAATACAGCCACCAAAGTGTAAACGCCGGGCGGACCCAACACACCATAGACCAGACCGCCAGCGACGCCGCCTGCAAAAACACCAGCGAACTGGCAGGTATTGTAAACACCAAGCGCTGCTCCCCTAGCCGCCGGCATTGCCACCCGTGATACCAAGGACGGTAGCAAAGCTTCAAGCAGATTAAAGCCGGTAAAGAAGATTGTCAGACCAACAACCAGTCCCCAATCGAGACCAGCCAACCCTGCCAGGAGCAGCGCGGCGAGCAGCATGAGTAACAGCGCCACGTGCAAAGCCGGATAAGTTCGTGTACGCCGCATACTGAAAACCAATAACGGCAACATGACAACGATGGAGACCACCAATACGGGTACGTAGACCTTCCAGTGATCCACTGAGGGAAGCTTAACAACGTCAATCAAAGACGCCGGCACGACTACAAACAGCGCCATCAGTGCAAAATGCTGGACGAAGACTCCTAAATCTAGGCGCAGCAGATGGCGATCAAGGAGCAGCTCCCGCCAGCGCTCCGGAAATTTTGCATGCACCGCGCCGGAATGAATCGATGGAGTCGGCACGGCCCACCACAAGACCGGTAGCACAACCAACCCGGTGACTGCCGCGGTGTAAAACAAGCCACGCACACCAACGCCACCGGCAAGAGCGCTGCCTGCCATCAATGCCGTAAGGAAGGCGGCTCCGATCATGCTGCCTACCAGCGCCGTGGCTTTGATTCGTTGCTGTTCACGCGTGACATCGGCCAACAGCGCTAGCACCACAGCTGCAATGGCACCGGCCCCCTGCAGCGCACGTCCGCCGATCAATCCCACCAGAGTGTCCGCCTCGGCGGCAACCACACTGCCCAATACAAACAGCATCAGGCCCAGGGTAATCAGTGCTTTGCGACCGAAACGGTCCGATAACCAGCCGAATGGCATCTGGAACATGGCCTGGGTCAAACCATAGGCGCCGACCGCCAACCCAATACCAATCGGCGTCGCTGCGGGGAACCCTGCCGCGTAAAGAGCGAGTACCGGCAATACCAAAAACAAACCAAACATGCGTAGCCCGAACACCAGCGCCAAAGCCGTTATGGCGCGGCGCTCCACAGGATTCAAGGCTCCAGGCGAGTGTTGCATCATGCGCCGCGGGTTCACTGGATACTTAATGCCAAGCCGGGAGAGATAGCGCGTTTCGATGTGTCGACAAAGCCATGGGGCGCGCAGGTAACGTCAACCTGGCGGCCCAATCGCCGCGCGGGAAGGGGCACCTTTGTGCCAGCCACCGTACACCATCTAATATTAGCAGTTTTGCCGAACGCTTCCTGACAATGCGCGAGATCAAGATCCGTGGTGCGCGGACCCACAACCTGAAAAAGGTCGATCTCAATCTGCCCCGCGACCAGTTGATTGTCATTACCGGGCTATCTGGCTCCGGTAAGTCTTCGCTCGCCTTCGACACAGTCTACGCCGAAGGTCAACGCCGCTACGTTGAATCACTATCGGCGTATGCCCGCCAGTTCTTGTCGTTAATGGAAAAACCCGATGTCGACCTGATCGAGGGACTGTCCCCAGCAATTAGCATTGAACAGAAATCCTCGTCGCACAATCCCCGCTCGACCGTTGGCACGGTGACCGAGGTATACGACTACTTGCGATTACTTTATGCCAGGGTCGGTGACCCGCGCTGCCCGCGCCACAACGTTTCACTAGCGGCCACCAGTGTGAGTGAAATGGTTGATCGCGTACTTGGCTTACCAGAAGGAGAACGCCTACTGCTTCTGGCACCGGTGATTCGCGACCGCAAGGGCGAAAACCAGCAACTGTTAACGAATTTACGTAGCCAGGGGTTCGTACGTGTGCGTATTGATGGCGAGGTTTACGAACTGGATGATCCCCCTAAGCTTGACCGCAAACGTAAGCATTCGATCGACGTCGTCGTCGACCGGTTGGTGGTTCGTCCCGACAGCGCTCAGCGCCTGGCCGAATCATTTGAAACAGCCCTCGCGCTGGCCGAGGATATTGCTGTGGTTCAGGTGGTCAGCGCTGAAGGCGTTGGCGAGGAGGAATATTTGTTCTCGGCGCGCTATGCCTGCCCGCACTGCGGCTATAGCCTGGACGAACTCGAACCGAGAATATTTTCTTTTAACAATCCCGCTGGCGCCTGCACTGATTGCGATGGCCTCGGGGCGAAGCAGTTTTTTGATCCGGACCGGCTGGTTCACGATGCCAGTCTCAGTCTCGCGGCTGGCGCCATCGCAGGCTGGGATCGACGTAACGCGTTCTACTTCAACTTGCTGAAATGCCTGTCAGATCATTTTGGCTTCGACATTGACGAGCCGTTTGCCAACCTGCCGGCTAAAGTGCGACGAACCATCCTTCACGGCAGTGGCAATGAACGTATTCCATTTACTTATCTTCGGTCACACGGTCGCCGTGTGCGCCGGCGTACGCACACCTTCGAAGGTGTGATCCCCAATATGGAGCGGCGTTATCGAGAATCAGAATCAACTGTGCTGCGCGAGGAACTTAGCCACTACCTCACCACGCAGACCTGTAAAGGCTGTGGCGGCAGCCGTCTGAAAGAAGCGTCACGCCATGTGTTCGTTTCAAACTATGCTATCCATGAAATCACAGCTCGGCCGGTAGAAGAGTCGCTCTCTCTGTTTGACCGACTGGACCTAAATGGTCGATTGGTAGATATCGCCGCGCCGATCATTAAGGAGATTAGTGACCGCCTGCGTTTTCTCTGTAATGTCGGTCTCGAATACCTGACATTGGATCGTGCGACGGAAAGCCTCTCAGGTGGCGAAGGTCAAAGAATTCGCCTGGCCTCACAGATTGGATCGGGTCTCGTCGGCGTCATGTACATCCTCGACGAACCTTCAATTGGATTGCATCAGCGCGACAACGGGCGATTGCTTGAAACGCTTTTTCATTTGCGCGATCTCGGCAACACCATCATCGTTGTCGAGCACGACGAAGAAGCTATTTTGAGCGCCGATCACGTTGTGGATCTCGGTCCCGGCGCTGGTGCCGACGGTGGTCACGTTGTCGCACAGGGCCCACCCCGGACGATTCAGAAGAACCCGGCATCACTCACCGGTCAGTACCTGAGCGGCAGCCGAAAAATACCGATCCCCGAACAACGTACGGCCGTCAAAAAAAACCAGGTCCTCTCGATCCGGGGCGCAAGCGGCAACAACCTCGCGGGACTCAGCGTCGACATCCCGCTGGGCCTTTTCACGTGCGTCACGGGTGTCTCGGGATCAGGCAAATCGACCTTAGTCAACGGCACGCTGTACCCTGCTATTGACCAACGTCTAAACAACGGCCGCTTGCGGCCCGCACCCTATAAGCGTATCGATGGCCTTGAGCAAATCGACAAGGTCATTGAGATCAATCAAAAGCCAATTGGCCGAACACCGCGTTCAAATCCAGCAACCTATACTGGCTTGTTTACGCCGATACGTGAGCTTTTCGCTAGCGTGCCAGAATCCCGTGCCCGTGGGTACAAACCAGGGCGGTTCTCATTCAACGTTCGAGGTGGGCGCTGTGAATCATGCCAGGGAGACGGGCTAATTAAGGTAGAAATGCATTTTCTTCCCGACATATAT
>CAZAHE010000042.1:5829-18087 GCA_964484965.1 uncultured Acidiferrobacteraceae bacterium
CGACAGCGCCCGTTACAACCGCGAGACACAGGATATCCGTTACAGTGGACGTACCATCAGCGAGGTATTGTCGATGACCGTCGTTGAGGCGATCGATTTTTTCGACGCGATACCGGTTATCCGACGGAAACTCCAGACGCTGATCGATGTCGGACTTGGCTATATACAGTTAGGCCAGAGCGCAACCACTCTGTCCGGCGGTGAGGCGCAGCGCATCAAACTCTCGCGTGAACTGTCCAAGCGCGACACCGGTCGCACTTTGTACGTTCTCGACGAACCGACGACAGGCCTTCATTTCCACGACGTTGGTCAATTGCTGAGTGTGCTTCATCGCCTGCGCAACGACGGCAACACCGTGGTTGTCATTGAACACAACCTTGATGTGATTAAAACCGCCGACTGGGTCATTGATCTCGGTCCCGAGGGAGGGCATCGAGGGGGACAACTGGTGGCGATGGGCACCCCCGAAGCTGTCGCTGAATGTCAAGGCTCATACACGGGTAATTTTCTTGCAAAACTCCTTGGCCATTCGAAACAGCGCAACCGTTCGGCCACTAGGCGTCGCGCCGATAACAACCGATCGCACTGAAGCAAGCGCCTGCAAAATACGCGAAAGCGTGGGGCACTCATGTATTGTGTAGAGCGGCGACAGCGACCGGGCAGCACGGCATACATCAACCCCATAGCAATATTTAGAATCAAATTCGCCAGATAAGTACTGCCCACCGCACCAATAGCCCGAGAAACCAGCCAATTTGTACGGCATTGGCGCGTTGCGATCGTCATCACCGGCGTTGCCCAGCGATTCTCGGCAGCGGCGAACACGACCGATAAGAGGGGGTATCATTCCCTTCCGTGCCGAGCCGGCCCTTTGATGATTGCTGGTGACAGATTGGGCCCACAGTCGGCGGCGTGAAAAGCATGAATCATTTGATCGAACGCAGCGACATAGACCCTGGTGAAACGCGCGAGTGGATCGACGCGCTCGCCGCGGTAGTAGCCATTGATGGCGAGGAACGGGCGCACTTTCTGATCGAAGAACTGATTGACTATGCTCGGCGCTCGGGTACGCAAATTCACTACCGGCCCAACACCGCCTACCTGAATACTATCCCGGCATCGAATGAAACCGCCTCACCCGGTGACGCGGCGCTCGAATGGCGAATCCGCTCCTTGATCCGCTGGAACGCACTGGCCATGGTGGTTCGTGCTAACCGAACGAGTACCGAACTTGGCGGGCATATTGCGAGCTTTGCTTCTGCCGCAACACTGTATGACGTCGGGTTTAATCACTTTTGGCATGCACATTCACAGACCCATGGTGGTGACCTGATCTTCTTCCAAGGCCACTCGGCACCGGGAATTTATGCGCGCGCCTACCTTGAGGGCAGACTCGGGGAATCACAATTGGAACACTTCCGCCAAGAGGTCGATGGCGATGGACTGTCGTCCTATCCCCATCCCTGGTTGATGCCGAACTTCTGGCAGTTTCCGACCGTGTCAATGGGTCTTGGACCGATACAGGCCATTTACCAGGCGCGCTTCCTCCGTTATCTCCACCATCGTGGCTTGGCCGATACGACAGGGCGCAAAGTGTGGGCATTTATCGGCGATGGAGAAATGGACGAACCGGAATCCATGGGTGCCATCGGCCTAGCTGGCCGCGAAAAACTCGACAACCTAATATTTGTGGTTAATTGCAATCTGCAACGGCTCGATGGGCCCGTGCGTGGCAACGGAAAGATCATCCAGGAACTGGAAGGCGAATTCCGTGGCGCGGGCTGGAATGTGATTAAAGTGATCTGGGGATCGTACTGGGATCCGCTGCTTTTACGCGATACCAAAGGGCTCCTAAAAGCGCGAATGGACGAGGCGGTCGACGGCGAATACCAGGCTTTTAAGTCGAAGGACGGCGCGTTCGTGCGCGACCGCTTCTTCGGCACTCATCCCGATCTATTGGCGATGGTTGCCAATATGACCGATGAAGATGTGTGGCGACTCAACCGTGGTGGCCACGATCCACACAAGGTCTATGCGGCCTATAACGCAGCGGTGACGCACCAGGGTCAGCCAACCGTAATTCTGGCTAAAACAGTCAAAGGCTATGGTATGGGTGAGTCCGGTGAAGGACAGAATATCACCCATCAGCAGAAGAAGATGGCAGAAGAAGCACTCATCGCCTTTCGCGACCGCTTCGAAATTCCATTGTCCGATGAAGCGGTTGTCGAGGCGCCGTTTTACCGCCCGTCCGACGACAGTCCTGAGATGCAGTACCTGCACGAACGTCGACGTGCGCTCGGTGGATATCTGCCCGAACGCCGTGATACCGCCGCACCGCTACCCGTTCCTGAGCTGGAAGCATTCCAGGGTCTGCTCGACGGCACTGCCGAGCGTGAGATCTCTACCACAATGGCATTCGTTCGAATCTTAACCACGCTGGTACGAGACTCCGACATCAAGGACCGTATCGTGCCTATCGTGCCTGACGAGTCACGGACCTTTGGAATGGAAGGCATGTTTCGTCAACTCGGTATCTACTCCCCATTCGGACAACTCTACGAACCCGAGGACGCGGACCAACTGATGTACTACCGCGAAGACCAGCAAGGACAGGTCCTGCAGGAAGGTATTAATGAAGCCGGCGCTATGTCGTCGTGGATGGCAGCGGCCACCTCATACGCCAACCACGATCTTGCGATGGTGCCGTTCTATATTTTCTATTCGATGTTCGGCATGCAGCGTGTCGGTGACCTTGCCTGGGCGGCGGGCGACATCCAGGCACGCGGCTTTCTAATTGGCGGCACTGCCGGGCGCACGACGCTGGCCGGCGAAGGTCTTCAGCACCAGGATGGCCACAGTCAGCTGTTTGCCTCGGTGATTCCCAATTGCATTTCTTATGATCCTGCGTATGCCTACGAACTGGCGGTCATTGTGCAAGACGGGCTGCGCCGCATGTTTGCGGAAAAACACAACGTCTACTACTACATCACTGTCATGAATGAAAACTACGCGCAGCCAGCGATGCCAAAAGGTGCTGAAGCGGGCATTCTCAAGGGGATGTATTTGCTCAAGAAAGCACGCAAAAGCCGCAAAGCAACGCCGCGGGTACGGTTGCTCGGTGGTGGCACCATTCTCAACGAAGCGCTGGCCGCAAGTGAATTATTGGTGCGCGACTTTGGTATTCAGTCGGATATATGGAGCGTCACAAGTTTCAACGAACTGACGCGCGATGGTCGCGCCGCCATTCGACACAACCGCTATCACCCGGACGCAACCCCACGTTGTGCGTACGTGACTGAGTGCCTAAAGAACGACGATGCCCCTGTTATCGCAGCCACTGACTATGTGCAAAGTTTTGCAGATCAAATTCGTGAATTCATACCAGCTCGGTATACCGTTCTTGGGACTGATGGTTTTGGACGTAGCGGCACCCGCGCACAGCTGCGTCAGTTCTTCGAGGTCAACCGCTGGCACATCGTCTTAGCGGCACTCAAGGCGCTGGCCGACGACGGCCGTGTCCCGCCCTCAATGGTGATCAATGCAATTGACCAATATGGGATCGATCCGGCCAAACCCGATCCCATGTCGGTCTAAGTCGTTATGAGTAAAACACAACAGGTCCTGCTACCGGATATCGGCGACTTTGATTCTGTCGAGGTCATTGAAGTGCTGGTCGAGGCCGGTGATGTGATTGAAAAGGAAACCGCGTTAATCACGCTCGAGAGCGACAAGGCCACGATGGATGTGCCGGCACCTTTCGGCGGTACCGTGAGCGAAGTTAATGTGGCTCTCGGCGATCAGATCGCCCAAGGCGACCTGATCGTGGTGATGCACACGGATTCTGCAGCCCCTGCCGCTGCCCGCGCACCTGAGAGTGCCGAGACGACGGCGGTTGCGACCGATTCAGTCGCGCCGGCCGGCGACGACGTGCCGACCCAGGTTGTACCGTCAATAGTGGCGCAACCACAAACAGTCCACCGTCCTCCGCCTTCGTTGCCACAGTTGTCTAGTGATTCGTCTACGATCGTGCCAGCAAGCCCAGTGGTCAGGCGGCTCGCAAGGGAGCTCGGTGTTGACCTCAGCCAGGTCGACGGATCCGGCAGAAAAGGTCGCATTCTCAAAGAAGATGTGTCCTCGTTCGTAAAGACGGCGCTTTCTGGCGCAGAACCTCCATCAGTCGAGGCGGCTACCCACTCCACGGTAGCGAAGACTGGGCACACCCCGGCAGTTGATTATGCCCGCTGGGGCGCGATTGATAGGCAGCCCCTATCTAAAATTCAAAAAGTTTCTGGCACACACCTGCATCAGGCGTGGCTGCAAGTGCCCCACGTCACACAACATGACGAAGCCGATGTGACAGATCTTGAGTCATTTCGTGAGTCACTAAAAGGAGAGGCCGAAAAGGCCGGTGTCCGCCTGACACCGTTGGCCTTCATCCTCAAAGCAACGGCAGCAGCACTTGAGCACTTTCCTCGTTTGAATTCCTCGCTGGACGCCGACGGCGAGCACCTCGTGATCAAACAGTACTGCCATATCGGAGTCGCCGTAGATACGGACCAAGGACTGGTGGTGCCCGTAATTCGTGATGTAAACAGCAAGGGTGTCCTGCAACTCGCAGCAGAGCTTGGCGAGATCAGCCAACGCGCACGCGACGGCCGGCTCAGTATCGATGATCTTCAAGGCGGTTGCTTTACCATCTCAAGCCTGGGCGGGATCGGCGGCACCGCTTTCACACCGATCGTCAACACACCAGAAGTCGGCATCCTCGGAGTATCGAGGAAAAGAGTCATACCCCAATGGGACGGCGCGTCCTTTCAGCCTCGTCAAGTACTGCCGCTCAGCCTATCTTATGATCACCGCGTGATCGACGGAGCGGAAGGCGTGCGTTTTATAGTGCGCCTCAAATCACTCCTGGAAGACATAGGACGGGTGTTGCTTTAAGCCGCCCCCTCACTCGGAGCCCGGACTCATGACCAATGCGTTGACTATCGAAATACCCGACATTGGTGACGTTGAAAGCGTCGATGTGGTTGAGATCATGGTAACCGTCGGCGAGCACGTCGAGATCGAATCGCCATTGGTCACACTAGAAAGCGACAAGGCGTCCATGGACCTGCCATCGACGGCGGCTGGTAAAGTGACTAAAATTCTGGTCCAAGTCGGAGATAGTGTCTCGCAAGGCACCCCAGTCATCGTGCTACAGGCTGCAAGCAGCGGCGAGGCAGCAGAAACTACAGTCCAACCGGCGCCGGCACCAGAAGTAGATCACGATGCCGTCGTTACCAACGAGCAGACCGCCGATTTCGAGGTCGACTTGGTTGTGATCGGCTCGGGGCCTGGCGGTTACACAGCCGCTTTCCGGGCGGCTGACTTGGGACTCAAGACCGCACTGGTGGAACAGTATCCGGAACTTGGTGGCGTGTGCCTGAACGTGGGCTGCATCCCCTCAAAAGCACTGCTTCATGCGGCACGTGTCGTTACCGAAGCCGAAGAGATGCGAGCGTTTGGGATTGATTTCGGTCACCCAACAATCGATGTTGATCGACTGCAACAATGGAAGCAACAAGTCGTTGGGCAATTGACCACAGGGCTTGGTGGGCTCGCCCAACAGAGAAAAGTAACCCTCATTCAAGGCAAAGGCCGATTCGCGTCTAGCCATCGAGTCATCGTTGATAACGGCAATACCGAGCGTACAGTCGACTTTAAGCAAGCGATCATCGCTGTCGGGTCACACCCGACCATGCTACCTGATCTTCCGGATGACCAACGTATTGTCGATTCGACCGGAGCGCTGGCACTTGCTGAGATTCCTCAGCGACTGCTGGTCATTGGCGGCGGTATCATCGGCTTGGAAATGGCCACGGTCTACGCAGCACTAGGATCCGATGTCACCATAGTTGAGATGCTTGACCGGCTCATGCCCGGTACCGATCCAGACCTAGTACGCCCTCTTGAGCGATGTCTCAAGAACCAGGTAAGCGACATCTTTTTGTCGACGCGAGTGCAGGCAATTAGTCCCGCCGATGACGGCCTCGTGGTGTCATTTGACGGCGAAAAGGCGCCCGAACAGCAACACTTTGATTGTGTCCTGGTTGCGATCGGGCGCAGACCGAACGGAATGACGATCGATGCGAAGCGGGCCGGCATCAGCGTCGACGACGGCGGATTTATTTCAGTCGATCGACAACAACGCACCAACGTTGCGAATATTTTCGCTATCGGAGACGTTGTGGGTCAGCCCATGTTGGCTCACAAGGCAACACACGAAGGCAAAGTCGCTGCAGAAGTCGCTGCGGGTCAAGCCAGTGCCTTCGATTCAACCTTGATCCCGTCCGTAGCCTACACTGACCCTGAGGTGGCCTGGGTCGGGCTGACCGAAGAGACGGCAAAAGCACAGTCGATCGCATACGAGAAGGGCACGTTTCCATGGGCCGCCAGTGGTCGAGCGCTCGGCATTGGGCGCAGTGAAGGCATCACAAAGTTATTGTTCGATCCTGACAGTCACCGCATTCTCGGGGCCGGTATCGTCGGTCCGAACGCCGGTGAGCTCATTGCCGAAGTCACTCTGGCCATTGAAATGGGCTGCGAAGCGGGAGATCTAGGCCTGACTATTCACCCTCACCCGACGCTGTCGGAGACCGTCGCGCTGGCTGCAGAAGCCTTCGAAGGAACCATTACGGATCTTTACCTACCGCGCAAGAAAAAATCCTGAATTTTTCTTGCCGCTGGCACCGTTACACCTGTTCAAGTTCGATCAAGGTGCCGAGAAAATCTTTTGGGTGGAGGAAAAGAACTGGCTTTCCGTGTGCCCCCATGCGCGGCTCACCGCTGCCAAGCATCCGATAACCACCCGTCAACAACTGGTCTCTCGCGGCGTTGATATCTTCAACTTCGTAACATAGATGGTGTATGCCACCATCCGGATGCCGCACCAAAAAACGTGCGATGGGTGAGTCTTCACCCAGGGGATGAAGCAATTCCACCTTGCTATTTTCCAATTCAACAAACACGGTCACCACGCCGTGCTCGGGCTGTTCCATTGGTGCAGATACGGCCGCACCAAGAGTGTGCCGGTAGAGCGAAGAAGCGCTTTCCAAATCCGGCACTACGATCGCAACATGGTTGAGTCGACCAATCATCGCCGTCCCTTTCTAAGATGAATCAGACGAGTGATCAAGTAATTTTCGAGCGCCGGCCATACCAGACAAGGAGCCTGCAGCGACGGCTTCTTCAAGTTGCCGTGCACGCAGCTGTGTCGAAGCATCCTCAAGGAAGCGTTCGACCAAACATTCGCGCACTTCCTGCCACATCCATTCCCGCGCTTGGACGTGACGGCGCCTGTCCAGTTGACCTGAACCACGCACGCCTTTCTCAAAGCGCTCGATAGTCATCAGCATATCATCGATCCCCTCGTCCAATAACGCAGACACAGCGATCACCGGCACAGTCCAGCCAACTGTATGAGCCGGCACCAATCGGAGTGCCTGCTGAAACTCTGCAGCGGTGCGTTGTCCGAGCGCTGCAAGATCCCCATCACATTTATTCACAACCACAAGGTCGACTAATTCCATTACGCCGCGTTTAATACCTTGTAGTTCATCACCGGCAGTAGGTTGCAATAACAGTACAAACATATCAGTCATACTGGCAACCTGCAGTTCGGTCTGTCCAACACCAACCGTTTCAACAATTATGAAATCGAAACCAGCGGCTTCACACAGGTAGACTGCCTCGCGAGTCGCCGGCGCTACGCCGCCGGACCGCCCGGCAGCGGGCGAGGGCCGGACAAATGCTTCGGGCTTTCTAGCGAGGGTCACCATTCGAGTCTTGTCGGCAAGTATCGATCCGCCACCGACAACAGAACTTGGATCCACGCTAAGCACCGCGACTCGGTGGCCGCGGGCAAGCGCAAGGTTACCGAGCGATTCAATCAGGGTCGACTTTCCAGCTCCGGGGACTCCAGTCAACCCGATCCTGAGTGAACTACCGGCATTCGGCAGGACCTCGGATAGGACTGCTTCGGCGCAGTCACGATCCTCGCTGCGACGCGATTCGACCAGCGTGATGGCGCGAGACAGTGCGCGGCGATCGCCTCGTAAAACGGCTTGCGCCAAACCTTTACTAACGTTGGTGGTCATTGCGCGCCCGGTTCAAATTCAATAATCGGCTGATCCACCTCCAGCGTTTCGCCGGCCGTGGCATGCACCGCAACCACCACCGCATCACGGTCTGCGCGAAGGGAGTTTTCCATTTTCATAGCCTCTACCACGGCGATTTCGTCCCCTGCACTGACAAAATCACCGGCACTGACTGCCACTGAAATCAGCAACCCCGGCATCGGCGACAAAAGAAAATCCGCCTGGCTCGATAGCAACTTAACCGGCATCTTGTCGAAGAGGGGCGCGATATGGGCCTCCACGACCACAACGTCGATGTCAAACGATCCGTGCTGAATACGATAACCAATCCCAAGGCGCTCGAACTGGGCAAAGTATGGCGCGGCGTTAAATGTAAATTGAACGATCGCCTGCGATGCTATCCAGGTCGTATTAACCCTTACAACCTGGTCATCAAACGCCACCAGATAGTCATCACCATCTTGACGCATGCTCACCTCGGTACGCATGTCGCCGATTAAAACAACTCGCGTGACCGGCATCGCACTGCGAGGGTAATCGACCTCTCCACCACTCTCCAGTCTATGGTGCAGGACTGCTGAAAGAGCAACCAATCGGTTACGCGAATCACCAGTAGGAGTGAGTTTGCCGAATCCGTCAGGGAACCATTCATCGATAAAGCGGGTCGACAAGTCTCCAGCAGCGAAGCGTTCATGATCAAATAGTTGAATGAGGGCTAGACGATTTGTCCGCACACCATCGATTCGAAACTGATCGAGTGCCATCTTCATGTGTGCGATTGCGGTCTTTCGATCGTCACCGTGGGTTACGACTTTTGCGATTAAAGGATCGTAATGAATACTTATCTCATCACCTTCCTCTACGCCCGTATCTACCCGCACTTGCTCATCCAATGGTGGTAGTCGATAGCGCGACAACCTGCCGGTCGATGGCAAAAATCCGCGCATCGGGTCCTCTGCGTACACTCGTGCCTCCATTGACCAGCCAGCTATGGCGATATCTGATTGTTTGAGCGACAACGATTCACCTGCCGCAATGCGCAGCATCCATTCGACTAAATCAAGCCCTGTAATGAATTCTGTGACGGGGTGTTCTACCTGTAAGCGCGTGTTCATCTCGAGGAAATAAAAGCCACCATTGACATCGACGATAAATTCCACTGTCCCGGCAGAGCAGTAGTCGACTGCCCGAACTAGAGCCAGTGCCTGTTCTCCCATCGCCGCACGCTTGGCTGGTGTCAGGAACGGTGATGGAGCTTCTTCGATGACTTTCTGATGGCGACGCTGAATTGAGCACTCGCGTTCGTTCAGATGTATTGCATTGCCGTGCTGATCGGCAAGCACCTGTATTTCTATATGGCGCGGTTCGTTTATGAATTTCTCGATGAGCAAGCGGTCATCGCCGAAACTCGACCGCGCTTCACTGCGGGCGCGCTCGAATCCTGTACGACAATCGGCTTCATCGTTCGCAACCCGCATTCCTTTACCACCACCTCCGGCACTTGCCTTCAGCATCACGGGGTAACCGATCTCCTTCGCCCTCGACAGTGCATCATCGACATCTTTTAACGGCTCGTCATAACCGGGCACCACCGGCAGACCCGCCAGTGCAGCCAGTTTACGTGAGGCGATCTTGTCTCCCATTACCTCGATCGCGTGAGATCCGGGCCCGACAAATGTAATGGCTGCAGCTTCAAGGGCTGTTACGAATCGGGAATTTTCTGACAAGAAACCATAGCCGGGATGCACAGCATCGGCACTGACCGCTTTGCACACGGCAACGATGCGCTCGATATTCAGGTAACTCTCTTTGCTCGACGCAGGCCCGATACAGACAGCTTCGTCAGCCAGTTCAACATGACGTGCGTCACGGTCTGCCTCAGAGAACACCGAGACGGTACAGATACCGAGTCGTTGCGCGGTTTGAATGACCCGGCATGCAATCTCACCACGATTAGCAATCAATAACTTTTTGAACATATGCGAGAAAAGATAGTCAACTGTTTATTCCACACAGTGTCTGGGCGCACCATGACATCATTTAAGTGTAGTCCCAACGGACAGGGAAAATGTTTACCAATCATTTTCACACGGAACTTTGGTCAACCAGCCGCTCTGCTACCCGTTGCAGATCACTGGGTGAATTTATATTAAGAAACATGTCGCTGCGCTCCGGAAACACAACCGGATGCCAGCGGTGACGATCAAACCATTGATCAATCTTTCGTTCGCCAGCGGCTAGATACTCGCTAAGATCTGGCAACAATGTGGCGTGCACCAGGCTGAAAACAGGCTGCAGTCGTGAACCATCGTGGGCACACACCAGCGGCGTGTCATGGGAGAGCGCAAGATCAAGGAACCGTGCTACCAGATCATGCGGTAGAAAAGGCGAGTCGCACGGAACCATGACAAGCCATGGTGTACGCGATGCGGCTAGACCGGCAGCAAGGCCCGCGAGCGGGCCCAGAAAGCCGCTAGCCTGATCTGCGATCACACGGTGACCAAAAGCAGCATAGCGGGAATGGTTGCGATTGGCGCTGATTAACACTTCGTCTACTTGTGAAACAAAGCAGTCCAGCACCCAAGCAAGTAACGGCCGGTGCGCCAGTTCGATTAAACCCTTGTCCTCACCACCCATACGCCGGGCCTGGCCGCCGGCAAGCACCAGGCCTGTGACGCTGTGTTGTGCCGCCGTCACACTCAATTCCCATTCTCCCGCTTACTCAATGACCAATAAGTACAATCCGATTACACCTATAATAGCCTTGGCCTGAACCTTCAATAAGGCCTTCTGCCATCCTGTCAACTGCCACCAGTTAGCGATGTCGATCATGCGAGCATTTCAAGCCACCTTGCTGTGTCTAGGCACCGTCTTCGTCGTAAGCGGCTGTGAGTCGCTCGACAGTACGTCCACCTTAGGCAGCGGGCAACAATCGCTTGCCGTACCACCCGATCTCACAACTCCACAGACCGAAACCACCCATCGCCTGCCCAATGCCGCGCGACAACGAGCGGGCCCTAGCGACCTCAAGGCCTTTGGTGAATTTCGAGATTTTCAAAAGCGCGCCGAATACGCAGAGTTTCTCAAATGGCGTGAAGAGCACGGCATCGCACAAGCTTTTGACTTTTCTGCTTTCCGCGCAGCCCAGCGCGAGGCTCAACGCTCACTTCTTCGCCAGCGTGGCGTGCTGACGGCGAAAGACGACACGGGCCAGCATTTGGTGTTGCTCGACGACACCTTGGACAACAGTTGGAGCCGTATTGATACTGCCGTCCTCAACATGGGCCTCAAAACACTCGATATCAACCGAGCCACTAAGACCTTCCGTATCCACTACGATACGCGCAAACCGGCAGGCGAGCCAGAAGGCCTTGCCTGGTTGTACTTTTGGCTGCGCGAGCCGGTGATTTACAAACTGCGACTGCACGTGCGCGACGAAATCATCATTGCCGGCGTCTTCGACGACGATGACGTAGCGCTAACCGATCAAAGCGCGAACGCTTTCATCGCACGACTCGCCGTGCAACTAAGAACATTCGCCCGCGACCGCGAACAGCACGTCGTTGGAGGCCGTAAGGGTTTGCCGGGTCTTTCGCTGCGGGAAACGGCTACTGGGCGGCTGCAGTTGGCCTTGCCTGAGGGTCCCGTCAACGCTTGGAAGCGTGTCGAGGAAACCCTTGATAATATAGGGTTTTCCGTTTTTGACAAAAACGAGAACAAACTACATTTTTTCATCCGCTATGCCGACCGCGAGGCGCCGGATTCCACACCTCTAATTGAAAAATTTGCCTTCTGGAAAAAAGATCCGATCACCCCGGCGAGTACTTTTCGCCTGCAACTGTCTCCCGCCGGGAGTACCAGCGTACTCAATGTCATCAATGCTGAAGGTAACCTAACCGAAACCGGGGACCGCATTTTGTCATTGATTTTTGAACGACTGAAGAATTGATCACGATTAGCCATTCGGCCAGTCGCCCAGCCAAAACGCGCTGTGTTCTCGGAAGTTTCAGTTCGACTGGCGCTGGTGCTTCCATTTCAGATACGCGTTGTATTCCTGCCAGCGTTTCCACTCCAAGTACTCTGCATACTCCACATCGTCGACGACCGGACTTGGCCTGAG
>CAZAHE010000043.1:0-17820 GCA_964484965.1 uncultured Acidiferrobacteraceae bacterium
TTTTCGTTGTCACGTTCCTTGCTCTCAGAGAGTTGGATCAAAAGAGCTCGCGCTGTTGACATCAACAACCGGACTCACCAGTTTACTTGTAATGTGGCCTGCCGCGACGTTTTCTGAAAAAAGGGTAGACCCTATAAACCCGGCACCCCCAATCATGAGAATGGTATTAGTCATATTACTGTCGCCTAATCCGATTCACTCATTTGTCCTGCGGAGAGCCGCTTCAGCAAGCTCTTCCATGATGTAATCAAGCGACTTAGAGACCTGCCAACTGGGATAATCATTCCTTAGACGAGCCAAGTCACTGATATAACAGATGTGGTCCCCGATGCGGTTCTCGTCTATATACTCCGTTGCCAATTTCCGATTGCACAATTGCTCGAATCTTCTTATCGCCTCGAGTACCGAGATGCTGTTTTCACGACCACCTCCAAGGTTGTATACGGCAGCACAACGCGGGTTTTCAAAAAACGCCATGAATGCAGTCGCGACGTCGAATGCATGGACGTTATCCCTCACCTGTTTGCCCTTGTAACCAAAAATTTTATAGGTGCGACCTTCTGCCACCGCCCTTACAAGGTATGCAAGAAAGCCATGGAGTTCGGCCCCTGAGTGTGCAGAGCCCGTGAGACATCCCCCGCGAAAACAGACAGTAGGAAGGTTGAAATAGCGTCCATACTCCTGAACTATGATGTCGGCGGCAACTTTCGATGCGCCAAACAAACTGTGTAATGTCGCGTCGATACGGCATGCCTCAGTAATCCCGTTGAAGTCACCATCATCTGCATAGTCATAACGGGTAGGCGATTCGACCAGTGGCAATTCATTAGGTGCATCACCGTAGACCTTGTTCGTACTCATAAAGATGAATGGTGACTCTGCGGCAAACTGTCGACTGGCCTCGAGTAAATTGAGTGTCCCAACCGCATTGACATCAAAATCGTCGAATGGTCGTGTCGCCGCCAGGTCGTGCGAAGGCTGGGCTGCACAATGAATGGTCAGATCAGGGCGCAGTTTCTTTATCAGATTGAACATCGCTGGTCGATCGCGAATATCAAGATCATGATGGCTGAAGTTTCGGGTCATTTGTTTCACCCTTTCGAGGTTCCACATGGTGTCACCATCAGGACCAAAGAATTCGCGCCGCAGATTGTTGTCAACGCCATGCACCAACCAACCTTGGTGATCAAAGAATATGGCTGCTTCGGACCCAATCAGGCCACTACTGCCAGTCACCAGAACTACTTTTGCCATAGTTCACCCTGAGATCGTTCACCGCGAGCCAGTAGAAACAATAAATTCACAGCAACATTTTTGACAGGTTTACTCTATCGAGTCTCATCAAGACCCGCGATGGGCCATATGACACTTCGGCATTATCATTGAAAACACTTCACTCGTCCTCGCAAAACAGAAATTTGGCCGAAGCGCCGATTGGCTTCATAATACGCTTGCTCTACCATGTCACCTCATCCGACCAAGGATTAGCCTACCTTTAAACCTGACCGGCTTTTAGAGCCAGTCCAGCGGGTTGCTTTCACTAAAGATGAGTGCTCAAACACAAAAAAAAAGTAGCTATACCACCGACGGCAAAGTCCAGCACTTCTCCAAGAACCAGGAAGTCAATGCGAAACTAGCCGATATTATCGGTGAAAAATTCCTTGCCTACCGGCGATCGTGGGACGCGGCGAACCGCTTTGAACTAGAGACAGATTTCCCGTTGTTCCTTCACCTGGACATGAACCAGGAATGCAACCTGGAGTGCCCTCACTGTATCATCGGACACCCAGACCTGACCGAGGAATACTACTCTGGATCTCGGCTGGCATGGGTCGATTACAAACGTGTAATCGATGAAGGACACGATCACCAGTGCCCTTCACTGTCCGTTCAGGGCAATAACGAACCATTACTCAATAAAAAGCTCGAAAATTACATCGAGTACGCTGCAAAGCGGGGGTTCATCGACATTATGATGAATACCAACGCCACTGCACTCACTGAAAGGAGATCACAGAAGCTGCTCGACTCTGGCTTAACCCGCCTTCGTTTCAGTATCGACGCGGTTGATCCCCAGACCTATGCGAACACCCGCGTTGGCGGTGACTACAACAAGGTCGTGCGAAACATCGAGCGGTTTCTCGACCTTAAAGAAAAAGGTGGATACCAACTGCCAATTACCGGCGTCAGCTTCTGCAAAATGGCGGGAAATGAGGATCAGGTCGATGCTTTCTTCGAGCGCTGGGAAGATAAAGTCGATATCGTCACCATCCAAACCTTCGTGCCACCGACCCTTGACGACGACTTTCGTCAGTATTATGCGAGTGATCAGATCGGCACTGGCGATACGATCGATGAGGAGGGCTTCAGCTGCGTGCAACCGTTTCAAAGAGTCGTCATCCGAAATTACGAGATTACACCGTGTTGTTCTAATTTCGGTACACGACTAGTGATTGGCGACCTCCGCCACGACACGGTCTACGACGCCTGGCATAGTCCAAAAATGCAAGAACTGAGAGATATTCACCGCAAAGGCGACTACCTCAAGGACCCGATTTGCAAGCAATGCGTGGACCTGATTTATCCAAAGTCAACATCAAATAAGTTTCCCGTGACGCTGGGGTCTTGATGTGACGACGCTACCCGTTTAATTCATTTTTCCTGTCTGGAAGAATCGCGCCGTTCACTACAACGCGATTTAACATCTTAGTTCGGTGTTGATAGCGCTAGCATCCTGTTGTTGTCGCGGTAGCGGCTTGCGACTGGTGCTGTCACACTGCAAACTAATCAACGCGCTGAATAACTTGTCCGGTACGCGTTCAATCATTGTTACTTCGAAGGCTAAGGCAAAACCGGGGCATGACCTTAGGAGAGATGGAACAGATATTAGCAATCGACCAAGGTACTACGAGTTCACGTGCCATCGTGTTCGACGCCAGCGGTAACGTTGTTAGTCGCGCACAACAAGCACTCGTGCAACATTACCCACAGCCCGGTTGGGTAGAGCACGATCCGGAAGCAATCTGGCAGGGAACACTTGCCGTATGCCGTTCTGCGATTGATCAGGCAAGTGGCGACGTCAACGCCATTGGCATTGCCAACCAGCGCGAAACGGTGCTGCTGTGGGAGAGAGCCAACGGAAAACCGATTTACAATGCCATCGTCTGGCAAGATCGCCGAACGTCAGACGCTTGCCAGCAGCTTCGTTGCAACGGCCATGAGAGAGATATCCGTGCACGCACGGGCCTGTTGCTTGATCCGTACTTCTCGGCCAGCAAGATCGCGTGGCTGCTAGACCAGGTGCCAGGTGCCAGGGCCCAAGCTGAGAACGGGGAATTGGCCGTCGGGACTATCGATACTTTTTTGCTGTGGCGCTTGACTGCAGGTGCTGTGCACGCCACCGATGCCACTAATGCTTCACGCACCGCGCTATTTAATATCCACAGTCTGGCGTGGGACAAAACACTGCTTGACCTTTTCAATATTCCAGCATCGATCCTGCCCGAAATACGTGACAACGTGTCCGATTTCGGTCAAACCGACCGCCAATGGTTTGGACAGGCTATTCCAATTACTGGTATCGCGGGCGATCAGCAAGCGGCGCTGGTCGGACAAGCTTGTTTCTCGCCCGGCATGCTGAAGAGCACCTTCGGCACGGGCTGCTTCGCTATGCTGAACACCGGTCCCCAGCCAATAACCTCGTCGACTGGGCTTTTGACGACTATCGGATACCGCTTAAAAGGCGTGCCGACTTATGCGCTCGAAGGCAGTATCTATATCGCGGGCGCGGCCATCCAGTGGCTGCGCGATGAACTAGAGCTGATCGATAACGCAGCGGCCAGCGAGACACTGGCCGCCGGACTGGCATCCAACCAGGGTGTTTACCTGGTACCCGCTTTTACCGGCCTTGGCGCACCGCATTGGGATCCATATGCCCGCGGCGCGTTGTTTGGCCTCACTCGCGGAACCGGTGCCGCAGAACTGGCCCGAGCCGCATTGGAATCGGTGTGTTATCAAACCGTCGATCTCCTCAACGCTATGGCAGTCGACTACCCCGCGAAAGCCCGCACCATTCGCATTGATGGGGGTATGTTGGAAAACGAATGGCTCGTTCAGTTTCTTGCTGATATCACCGCCACACCTGTCGAACGCCCCGGGGTAGCCGAAACCACCGCGGCCGGTGTAGCCGGTCTGGCGGCGCTAGGTACAGGGCAGATCGGGTCAATCGAAACGCTGGTCGAACGCTGGCAATTGCGCGATCAGTATCAACCTACAATGGCCGATGACGATCGCCTGCGCTTGTGTGCACAGTGGTCACGGGCAGTCGCCGCCACCCAAGCCTTCGTGAATCGGGACCAGGGATAAGCATTTAGCACAACCAAAGAAGTGTGACGCTGGCTTCATAGAGGTTATACAAACTGATGAAAGGGCTGCGCTATCTCGGTAACCGTTCGATGGATTACGCGGAAGTCCCAGATATTGTCCTAGAGACAAATACACAGGTGGTGGTGGCAGTCGACGCCAGCGGCATTTGCGGTTCCGATATGCACGTCTACCGTGGCCACGGACCAACACGTCCTGTGCCAGCTATCCTTGGGCACGAAGCGGCAGGGCGGATCGTGACAGGTCCCCGGGCCGGCCAGGCAGTCGCAATCAATCCATTAATCCCCTGCGGAAACTGCCGCTATTGCCACGAGCAGAAAACTAATCTGTGCTCGAGACGCCGCCTCATTGGGTTGCACCTGCCTGGGACTTTTGCCGACCAAGTGATTGTGCCGGCGAATAATCTTCTTCCCATACCAATGGGCCTGGCTGCACAGCATGCCGCGTTGGCCGAGCCTGCCGCTACCGCGTTACACGGCTGCCAGCTTGGCATCCGTGGCCTGGCAAAACCACTCCACCAAGGTCAAATATTGGTTATTGGCGCCGGCTCGATTGGACTGCTCAGCGCGCTGGTGCTGCGCGCGCGTGGCGCACCAACCATTACCATTGCTGAAACCAACAATCAACGCCGCACCAACGCAGCCCGCGCAGGCGACTGGCAACTCATTGACGGGCTAAAAACAACCGCCACCGCCGATACATTCGATCTGGTTGTCGATGCCGTAGGCAGCCGCGCTTCGCGCGACGTCGCATTGCAGGCGGTCTGTGCCGGTGGCGTGGTTGTACATCTCGGGCTTGAGGACAAGGCAGGGGTTCTAGATATGCACTGCATCACGCGCCAGGAAATTACCCTGATCGGTTCTTATACCTACACGCCTGCAGAATTAGCCGACGCACTTGATCAACTCCACAGCGGGGCGCTAGGGCATCTTTCATGGGTGGAAACACGCGCCCTGAGTGACGGCCCCAGAGTGTTCCAAGACCTTGACGCAGGTCACTCTACTGCCACCAAGATCGTACTTATCCCGTGACGCCGCAGCGGAGTTGATCAATCCATAGTAAATTTATAAAACGCCTCATTGAGGTAGGCAACGATGTCTTCGACTTCGTGCTCATTCAGTCCTGCCCCTGTCTGCACGTTGCAGAAAGCCACTTGTTTCATCAGTCCTTCAACCGACTGCACCCGGCGCGGGCTGCGCGTATAAATGCCGGAACCGTCGCCACCAAAACGAGCTTCATGACAGGTAGTACACCGGCCCTGGTGTAAAGCACGACCGTTATCGGAATCACCCGGCAACATATAGAGATCTGAAGCGCTGGCCTGTCCCAAACCACCACAGACCAACAAACTCAGTGCGAGGTGGCGCAATGTTTTGTGTCTCATTCCGCGATTGCCTCCAATCGAAAACTCGCAATGCGATGCACTTCACTAAGTGCACGCTCGAATTCAATTTCCGGTTCGTTTTCGACGCGGCTACGAAATGCGTCGAGAATCTCATCGCGCCGCGCCCCAATAACCGCCATGATAAAGGGGAAACCAAATTTCTCCCGATACTGCGTATTGAGCGACTGGAACGCCTTAAATTCGGTTTCGCTACACTGATCGAGGCCCGCTCGGGCCTGCTCACGACGTGAGGCGTGAGTGAGCTGACCAGCCTTCGCCAGTCGACCAGCGAGATCTGGATGTGCCCGCAGCAACCCCAACTGCGGCCCCTGGCCAGCCTCGTCGACCACCTGCCTTAACACTCCGAGCAACCCACTGACACGATCGGCCACGCTGGTTAACCCTTGATCCCAAGCGCTCGCAGCGATCCATTGAGAATTTTCATAAAGACCGCCATAAGTTGCAATAAACGAATCGCGTTCCATAACGCTGGGACGATAATTACGCAATCTCAGTGCTCACTTTATGCACCGCTCAAGGCGGCGCCGGATAGTGATACTGCCAGTGCCGAGCGATATCGATCCGCCTGCAGATCCATACCTGGTTGAACTGAAGGACATAATCGATAAAGCGTTCAAGCGCGCGGATGCGCCCTGGTCGACCCGCCAGCCGACAATGAAGACCGACGGACATCATGCGCGGTGTTGACGCACCCTCCTCATACAACGCATCAAACGCATCACGCAGATAGGTAAAGAACTGTTCCCCTGTATTGAAGCCTTGTGGGGTGGCAAAACGCATATCATTGTTGTCCAGCGTATAGGGCACCACCAGCTGCCAACGATCTTGTACTTTTGTCCAGTAGGGCAGGTCATCGGCGTAGCTGTCGGCATCATATAAAAATCCACCCTCTTCTACGATCAGGCGACGGGTGTTCTCACTGGTACGACCCGTGTACCAACCGAGCGGGCGTTCACCAGTCAGTCGTTTAATGACCTCAACAGCACGCTCGATGTGTTCGCGTTCGACCGCCTCGGGTACGTCGCGGTAATCGATCCAACGGTAACCGTGCGCACAGATTTCATGGCCATCGGCCAGCCCCACGTCGGCCACCAGCGGATTGCGTTCCAACGCCATGCCTACCGCGAACACTGTGAGCGGCACCTGCTTTTGTCTGAAAAGATCGAGAAGACGCCATACACCGACGCGCGCACCATATTCATAGATTGACTCCATGCTCATGTGGCGTTGACCTGGCCACGGCTCGGCGCCGACGATTTCAGAGAGAAACGCTTCTGAAGAGGAATCGCCATGAATTACAGCGTTCTCGCCACCTTCCTCATAATTAACCACGAACTGCAGTGCAAGCCTGGCACTACCCGGCCATCTAGCTGAAGGTGGTCGAGGACCGTAACCAGTCAGGTCGCGGGGATAAGTTCCCTGCTCTTGCATGGTGAGTGGATCGGAAGTCATATTCGAAGAGATGATCCATGGCGCAACAAAGAGATATTACTCCCGAACCTGGGGATGTGGAAAAATACTGCTTACCGTCCGCGCTCTGGGTACGAGGAACCCCGAGGCACCCAAAATTCTGTGGATAGACCAGCTATCGAGCCAGACGTCTGGCTGGAGTACTAAATGGGACAGTTGACAACACATGTACTCGACACCTCTCTTGGCAAACCCGCCAGCGCGGTCAGGTGGACGCTTTGTCGCATCGAAGAGACGCCAATTGCAGTGTCCTCCGGCCAAACTAACGACGACGGTCGAAACGACGGTCCACTGCTGTGCGGTGCTGACCTCGTCGAAGGCACCTACGAACTAGAATTCCAGGTGGCCGAGTACTTCCGAAACCAAGGCATCGAGTTGCCGGAGCCGGCCTTCCTTGACCGCGTAGTGATCCGTTTTGGTATTGCCGATCCAAGCGTCACTTACCATGTGCCACTGCTGGTGTCGCCGTATGGCTACAGCACCTACCGGGGCAGCTAAGCCACTTATTGCAACGATGGCCAAAACCCGCTCGCAGGTCCGCTTTCTACTTGGTCCCGAACCGGTCAGCGTTGCACTTGATGACCCAACCACCACACTGCTTGAGTATCTGCGCGTTAGCGCTGCGCTCACTGGCACAAAGGAAGGCTGCGCGGAAGGCGACTGTGGCGCGTGTACCGTTCTTCTCGGCGAGCTTAATAAAGGCCGACTTCGATACACCCCGGCCAACGCCTGTATTCTGCTTTTAGGCATGGTAGATGGAAAGCAGGTCATCACAGTGGAACACGCCTCCCACCCTGAACCTCACCCGGTGCAACGAGCAATGGTCGACTGCGACGCCTCCCAGTGTGGTTTTTGTACTCCCGGGTTCGTCATGTCCTTGATCGGATTGCAGGTGACTCAGGCCGGCACCGGTGTCGAGTCCCCGCCAAGCCGTGAAGCAATTGATCAGGCGCTGGCCGGCAATTTGTGCCGCTGTACCGGCTACGGGCCGATCATAGTGGCGGCGCAACGTGCCTGTGGGCAGCCGTTATCCGACGACTGGAAGCGGATGGCGACCCGGGCGGAAACGATGCTGCTGGAGTGGGACGCTGATCCGCGTGCTCTCAGAACCAGCGGCACAGCAGGGTCCTTTGAAACACCGCGCACGTCAACAACGCTCAGCCAAGCCCTGCAACGCCAACCGGCTGCAACCCTCGTCGCTGGCGCTACTGATGTCGGACTCTGGATCACCAAGCACACTCGTGCAGTGGCTGATATCGTTCATATTGGTGACATCGACGCCTTGAAACAGATTCACAACAACGACACAGGCCTGCACATTGGTGCTGCTGTATTGCTCGCCGACCTCGCCGACGTGCTTGGCACTTGGTCGCCAGACATTGCGCGAGTCTTGTCACGCTTCGGCGGAGTGCAGGTTAGAAGCCGCGGCACTGTCGGTGGCAACATCGCCAACGGCTCCCCTATCGGGGATTTGGCACCGCTGTTGATCGCACTCAACGCGCAGCTTTCGATCTCCGGACCAAGCGACCCAAGGACGCTTGCGCTCGAGAATTTCTTCCTTCGCTACGGTGAGCAGGACCTGCAGGCGGGGGAATTTATCGATTCGATATTAGTGCCCGCATGTGACCTCGACGGGTTCAGCTGCTGGAAAGTTTCGAAGCGCTTCGACCAGGACATCTCGGCTGTACTCGGCGCCTTTAATCTTGTTTTTGAAAACGCATCGGTACGTGAAGCACGCATTTGTTTCGGTGGTATGGCCGGCCTTCCACAACGTGCATCTGCCTGTGAATCGGCTCTTTTAGGACAACCTTTCAACCGCGACACACTAGCCGCTGCCAAGATCGCTCTGGCAACTGACTTTGAACCGCTGAGCGACATGCGCGCGACGGCGCACTACCGCCAGCGGGTCGCATCCAACCTGCTCGAGCGCTACTTCCTCAACCGGATGACCGGTGAAATACTGCCCGAGCTTTATCCCAGCACGCGGCCTTCCACGTTGCGCCATGCCTGATCGCAGCGAAAGTATCGACCGCATCACCGGTGCTGTCGGCGAAGCACGCCATCACGACAGCGCGCTGAAGCATGTCACTGGGGCGGCCGACTATATTGACGACATACCGTTACCGGCCGACGCGTTACACCTCGCGGTCGGTGGCAGTACAGCTGTCGCGGGCAAGATTACTGGAATCAATCTTGATGCGGTTCGCACCGCGCCTGGCGTGATTGCTGTGTTGACGGCAAGCGATATCCCCGGTGCTAACGACGTCAGCGCCTTGGATGTTGGTGACGATCCCATCCTCGCAGAAGAACGCGTGCGTTTTTATGGCGAAGCGGTCTTCGCGGTACTCGCTTTGAGCTACCGCGAGGCGCGTGCTGCTGCCCGCCTCGCCCACATCAGCATCGCCGTTGAGGTACCACGGGTTACGGTCGATGACGCGCTTAAAGTTGGAGATGAAATCAGCGATCGTCAGGAAATGACGCGCGGCGATTGGCGCCATGCCCTCGCGCATGCGCCACACGTGACCAATGGCGTATTGCGGATCGGCGGACAGGATCATTTCTATCTAGAAGGACAGGCGTCGTTGGCGTTGCCGATGGAAGACGGTGACGTCCACATCTTCTGTTCGACCCAACATCCAACCGAGGTCCAATTGGCGACCGCACGCGTCTTAGGCTGTCCCGCCAATGCCGTTACCGTTGAAGTGCGGCGCATGGGTGGGGGGTTTGGCGGCAAGGAAACTCAGGCGGCGCAGTGGGCCGCGCTCGCCGCACTAGGCGCCGTGCGGACCGGACGCGCGGTCAAGTGCCGTCTTGACCGTGACGACGACATGATTCTGACTGGCAAGCGGCACGATTTTCGTGCCGACTGGAAGGTCGGCTTCGATGACGACGGCCGTATTCTGGGTGTCGATGTCACTTTTGCTTCGCGATGCGGTTGTTCACTCGACCTGTCTGATTCAGTCAATGACCGCGCGATGTTCCATTTTGACAATGCCTACTTTTTCGAAGCGGTACATATCTCTTCAATTCGTTGCCGAACCAACACCGTATCGAACACCGCATTCCGCGGATTTGGCGGGCCGCAGGGCACCTTGGCTGGAGAACGCGTTGTCGAGGCAGTCGCCCGCGCCACTGGTCGCGATCCACTCGAGGTGCGCAAACTTAACTTCTACAACGAGCGGGAAAATCGCGACCTCACTCCGTTTCATATGAAGGTGGAGGATTTTTGCCTGCACGAACTCGTTGCCGAGCTCGAAACGAACAGTGATTACTGGGCCCGCCGCGAGGCTATCACTGCGTATAACAGAACAAAGCCCGTGCAGCGAATTGGGCTGGCACTGACCCCGGTCAAGTACGGAATTTCATTCACCAACGCGCCCCTTAACCAGGCTGGCGCCCTGGTGCATGTTTACAAAGATGGTAGCGTTCACCTCAACCACGGTGGTACGGAAATGGGCCAAGGTCTCTTCATGAAAGTCGCGCAAGTGGTCGCCGAAGAGCTGCAAATCGACATCGACCGCATCAAGATCAGCGCGACCCATACCGGCAAGGTGCCCAACACCAGTCCGACAGCTGCCTCTGCGGGGTCGGATCTGAATGGCATGGCCGCACGCAACGCAGCACGCACCATCAAACGCCGATTAATCGCTTTTGCACAAGAAGCTTACGGCGCCCGCGAACAGAATGTGTTCTTCCTGCCTGGACGCATCAAAGTCGGTGAACAAACATTCACTTTCAACGAACTGGTGATGCAAGCGCACCTCGCTCGTGTACAACTTTCTGCGACTGGTTTCTATCGAACACCGAAGATTCACTACGATCGTGAACGCGGCATAGGACGGCCTTTCTATTACTTTGCTTACGGCGCCGCAGTCGCAGAAGTCGCCATTGACACGCTGACTGGCGAAAACCGCGTTGTAGCGGTCGACATTTTGCATGATGTCGGCCGCTCACTGAACCCGGCGATCGACCTCGGCCAAATCGAGGGCGGCTTCGTACAAGGCATGGGCTGGCTGACCAGCGAAGAATTGTGGTGGAACGAGGCAGGACAGCTCAAGACACATGCGCCATCGACTTACAAGATACCCACATGCCGCGACCGGCCAGCACATTTCGATGTGCGCATCTGGGCGCCTGGCTGTAATCGCGAAGGCACAATTCACCGTTCTAAAGCAGTGGGTGAACCACCACTGGTGCTTGCCACCTGCGTGCACCAGGCCCTTTCCGATGCACTGTCCAGTCTGGTTGATTATCGGCAAGTGCCGCCGCTGGACGCACCCGCTACACCAGAAGCAATACTGGCCGCCGTCGACCAGTTGCGCAGCAAGTTGAACTGATACACACGATGCACACTCAAGCAGTAACGCATCTAGGCCCGACCGATTGGGTGATGCTGGCCCAACAAACCGTCCTGGCCAGTGAGCGCGCGGTGATGATCATGGTGACCCAGGTGCAGGGCTCAACGCCGCGGGAGCACGGCAGCTGGATGCTGGTATCTGATATTGCGATCAGCGGCTCTCTGGGTGGAGGCGAGTTAGAACGCATGGCGAGCGAAGCAGCGCAGGCAATGCTCACCGATAGCGGTCAATGGCAACGCTCGCGCCTGCACTGCGTACTCGGTCCGGACCTTGGGCAATGTTGTGGTGGCACGATCGAATTGTTGCTTGAACCGATCGACCCCTGCGCAGCGTCATGGTTGAGCCGCGCCGCGAAGGCGATCGAAAAGCAACAAGACTGCGCGGTGTCTTTCAACACGGATGCACCGCACGATGTACCCCAACTGATTGGACCGGAGTCCCGCCCGGGAACGACCGCCCTTAATACCCATCTGCAGGTCCTTCGAGATCACCGGCCGCACTTGTTCGTGTTCGGGGCTGGCCATGTTGGGCGCGCCGTGTGTGCCATCGCTGCGGAACTGCCGCTGCGTATTACCGTCGTCGACTCACGAAATGAGTGGCTGTCGCAGCTGCCAACCGTAGCCAACATCACTCCACGAAGAGCGCCAGTCCCCGAACTGGTGGTGGGCGACATGCCGAGCAAGGCCGCTGCTCTGGTTATGACCTACAGTCACGACCTCGACTATCGTTTGTGCCGGAGACTGCTGGCACGCGATGGACTGCTGTTCATTGGCCTAATTGGTAGCCGTAGTAAAGCGACCCGTTTTCGTCGTCGACTCAAGGGCGACGGGATCAGTGACTTGGGCCTGCAACGCCTGGTCAGCCCAATTGGCCAGAACGGTCCGCCGGGAAAGGAACCAGGGATCATCGCCCTGGCAGCACTCGCCGAAGTGCTGTGCGCGATGTCTCGACAACAAAGCGTGACTAAGCTGGAGTCTCACGTTGCCTGACAGGCACTCGACCTCTTTGCCCGTGCAACCAAAATCCGTCGGCGACCCGGCGAGGAAGGCAACGGCCAAAGCACAACCGTTGTTACGTCTGACCGCGATCGACAAGTCCTTTCCCGGGTGTCTTGCCAACGACGCCATCGACCTTGAGGTCGAGGCGGGCGAAATTCATGCGCTGCTTGGTGAGAACGGTGCGGGCAAAAGCACACTGGTGAAGATCATCTACGGCGTGCTGCGTCCTGATCGTGGAAAGATGACTTGGCAGGGTGCACCACTGGAGGTTTCGAGCCCGGCAGAGGCCCGCCGAATCGGTATTGGCATGGTGTTTCAGCATTTTTCGTTGTTCGAGGCGATGACCGTACTCGAGAACATCGCGCTTGCCCTTCCATCCCAGGACTTCAACCAACTTCGGAATCGCATTAAGACAACCGCAGAGGCCTACGGGCTTGCGCTCGACCTTGAACGCTATGTTTACGAACTGTCAATGGGCGAGAGACAACGGATCGAAATCGTACGCAGCCTGCTGCAAGATCCTCAACTGTTGATTCTCGACGAACCGACCTCTGTACTGACCCCCCAGGAAACGGATACTCTCTTCGCGACATTGCATGCACTGACCGAAGAGGGTCGGGCGGTGCTCTACATCAGCCACAAACTGGAAGAAGTGCGCCGCTTGTGCGATCGCGCCACAATTCTTCGCGCTGGGCGCCGCGTCGACCATTGTCTCCCAGCGCACGAAACGACACAGTCACTCGCTGAGAAAATGCTCGGACGCCGTATTGATCCGACCGACAGAGATCTACGGAACGCACCTGGTGAACACCGACTTAAAGTCTCAGGACTCACAACTCACTCCCGCGTACCGCACGGCATTAACCTATCCGCAATATCTTTTGCCGTGGGCAAAGGCGAAATCCTTGGCATTGCCGGCATCGCCGGTAACGGGCAAGCAGAACTGATGACAGCAATGACTGGCGAGAGCGGCGCCCCTGATTCGGGATTTATTGAAATCATGGGCACCGATGCCACCAAGCTCGGACCGCTCGCCCGCCGCGCCCTCAGTGCCGTGTTTGTACCCGAGGAACGCCTCGGTCATGCTGCGGTGGGTGACATGAACCTGGTCGAGAACAGTTTCCTAACGAGCCCGGACAACAACACCTTCTGTCGACGCGGCATCATCGACTGGCCTGCTGTCGAACTTTTTGCCCAGTCGATTGCCGAACAATTCGATGTGCGTACGACAGGCGTTGACGCACTGGCGACCAGTCTCTCGGGCGGAAATCTGCAGAAATTCATCGTTGGCCGCGAGATACTCCAAACGCCTGGGGTCCTGGTGGTGTCACAACCCACCTGGGGCGTGGACGCTGGCGCGGCAGCTGATATTCATCACGCTATTCGCGAACTCACAAACCGTGGCAGCGCAGTCCTCATCATATCCCAGGACCTGGACGAAATTCTGACACTGTGCGATCGCGTCGCGGTGATTTCACAAGGCACTTTGTCCGCTGCTCAGCAAGTCACAAATGTCACGCCTGAACAGATTGGACTTCTAATGGGAACTCGCCATATATCCTCGCCTGCAGAGGCCACCCATGCTGCGACTTGAGCCGCGTGCCCACGAATCCATGTGGGCTGCCTGGCTATCTCCTGTGCTGGCATTGGCGATGACCATCGTCACGGGCTTTTTGATTTTCTTCGTCATGGGCAAAGACCCCGCAGCCACACTTTATATTTATTTTCTTCAGCCTCTGGCTTCAGCATCAGGGCTGTCCGAGGTCGCAGTGAAGGCGGGGCCCCTGGTGCTGATCGCCATCGGCTTGTCGTTTGGTTTTCGCGCGGGTATATGGAACATCGGTGCCGAGGGCCAGTACATCCTCGGTGCTATCGTTGGCGGCGGCGTCGCTGTTTTTCTGCACGACAGCACCAGTCCAGCCCTGCTACCCTGCATGCTGGTATTCGGTGTCCTTGGTGGGATGCTGTGGGCCGGCATACCGGCACTATTAAAGACTCGATTCAATGCGAACGAGATTCTCGTTTCACTGATGCTCGTGTACGTCGCTGAACTACTTCTGGTTTACCTCGTTCATGGTCCGTGGCGCAATCCACAGGGCTGGGGCTTCCCCGGCACCCGTAATTTTCCCGATGCGGCCGTGTTGTCGTTGTTCTCCCCCCAACACCGTTTGCATTGGGGTCTTTTTGCTGCCCTTGTTGCACCCTTTATCGCGTGGTTCATTGTTGCAAAAAGCCGCTTTGGTTTTCGCGTGCGGCTGTTCGGTTCGGCACCGCTCGCCGCTCGCCACGCCGGCGTTCAGAGCGACCGCATGATTTGGTCAACATTGCTGATAGGCGGCGCCCTAGCCGGTCTCGCCGGCGTTATCGAGGCCTCAGGCACGATCGGGCAATTAATGCCCAACATCTCCCCGGGCTACGGATTTACAGCCATAATTGTTGTTTTTCTCGGCCGCCTGCACCCGCTTGGCGTGCTGCTCGCGGGAGTTGCCATCGCGGTCACCTATATCGGCGGAGAGAATGCCCAGATCGTGGCAGGTCTGCCCAAAGCGGCAACTGGACTTTTCCAGGGAGTCATTCTCTTTTACATGCTGGCCTTCGATCTCATTACCCGTTACCGCGTTGTGATAAGGCACGCGTACACTGCTTGAACATGCTTGAACTCATCATTCCCTCGGCAATGACCATGATGACGGCAGCGACGCCACTCATCTTTGCAGCCACAGGAGAACTCGTGTGCGAAAAGTCAGGCGTTCTGAATCTCGGTGTCGAGGGTATGATGCTGATTGGTGCTGTATTCGGCTTCGCCGCGGCAACACTTACCGGCAATGCCTACTTCGGCCTGCTCATTGCAGCTGTGTCCGGCATCGCGGCATCACTAATTTTTGCGACTCTCACCCTATTGCTGCTCTCTAACCAGGTCGCTACCGGACTTGCTCTGACGATCTTCGGTACCGGCCTGTCGGCCCTGGTTGGCGCTGATTATGTCGGTGAGACCATCAACCGCATCGAAGCGGTTCATCTGCCAATACTGTCTGAGATCCCGATACTCGGGCAATTGTTGTTCGGTCATGACCCTCTGGTTTATCTCGGCCTGCTGGCTTCGGTCGGATGTGCGCTGTTCCTGTCTCGAACGCGCTGGGGCATGATCCTGCGCGCCGTTGGTGATTCGGATGTATCAGCGCATGCAGTGGGTCATCCTGTCATCCAGATTCGCTTTGCTGCTGTCGCCTTTGGGGGCCTCATGGCTGGAATCGGGGGAGGTTACTTGTCACTGATTTATACGCCGCTGTGGGCCGAAAACATGTCGGCGGGGCGCGGCTGGATCGCACTTGCCTTGGTAGTCTTTGCGAGTTGGCGACCAATTCGTGTACTGTTCGGTGCGGTACTTTTCGGAGGCATCACCATCGTACAACTTAACGCTCAAGCCATCGGGCTCGGGGTCCCAGCTGCCTTCATGAATATGTTGCCGTACCTGGCTACGATTATCGTACTGGTACTGATTTCAAGTAACGCAATGCGGATTCGTCTCAATGCGCCGGCCTGTCTCGGGCGACCATTTAGGCCGGAACGCTAACTGCCACTCAATGTCATCAACAACTATCACCAACAAGAGCTTTGCCAACGGAGGACAACCATGAGAATTTTTCATCGCTTCGCTACTGCCATGCTTGCAGCCCTACTCAGTTTCGCTGCCGCCCACAGTGCCAGTGCAGAAAAAATGAAGGTTGGATTTATTTATATCGGTCCGCCGGGAGATCACGGTTGGACTTTTGCACACGACCAAGGGCGTCTACAACTTGAAGAGGAGCTGGGCAGCAAAGTCGAGACGACTTTCGTCGAAGGTGTGCCGGAGGGACCTGATGCGGAACGTACGATTGCAACACTCGCTCAGACCGGACACAAACTCATCTTCACCACATCTTTCGGTTATATGGAGCCAACGTTGAAGGTGGCAAAACGCTTCCCCGACGTTAAATTCGAGCATGCTACCGGTTACAAACGCAGCGCTAACGTATCGACCAACTAAGCACGGTTTTATGAAGGACGTTATGTGCAGGGTGTGATCGCGGGCCAGGTCTCAAAGAGCGGCGTGATCGGCTACATCGCCTCTTTTCCGATACCCGAAGTTATCCGCGGCATTAACGCATTCATGCTCGGAGCGCAGACACAGAATCCAAATATCAAAGTAAAGGTGGTGTGGGTCTATACCTGGTATGACCCTGGTAAAGAGGCTGATGCCGCCAAGGTGCTGATGGACCAAGGTGCTGACATTATCACCCAGCACACCGACAGCACTGCTGCCATGCAGGAAGCGGAAGAACGTGGTATCCATGCTTTCGGGCAAGCATCCGACATGATCCAATTTGCACCCAAAACCCAACTCACAGCCAATATGAATACCTGGGGACCCTATTACGTGGCGCGCACCAAAGCCGTTCTCAACGGTCAGTGGGAATCGCAAGACACCTGGGATGGCATGGCAGCGGGCATGGTGGTGATGGCACCGTTCACCAATATGTCCAGCGACATCGCCGCAGTGGCTCAACAGACCTACGACGATATTCGCTCCGGTAAACTGCACCCGTTTAGAGGACCAATCAACGACCAGTCGGGCAAAGAAGTTGTTGCCGCCGGTCAAGTCGCGGATGACGGTATGTTGGCCGGCATGAACTTCTATATCGAAGGCATCGATGGTGAAGTACCCAAATAAGCTATTGATGCATGATGCATCCGTACCCGCCCCCCTTGAAGGGGGGCGGTTTTTTTATGTCACGACTCTGGATTAAAGAGCCTCTAGCGATCTTGGCCACGCAGGCCGAACGCGGCCTGGTGGTAGAGGGCCAGAGAATCGTCGAACTCATCCCGGCCGGCGCGGAGCCCACACCACCCGTTGACAGAATATTCGATGCTTCACAGCACGTCCTGTTGCCCGGACTGGTTAACACCCACCACCATTTCTTCCAAACGCTGACTCGCGCCATCAGCTCAGCGACTGGATGTGAACTCTTCGACTGGTTGCGAACGCTCTACCCAGTGTGGGCGCAGCTGACCCCCGAAATGCTCGCGCAGGCGACCGAAGCAGCGCTCACGGAATTGTTGCTTTCCGGCTGCACGACCAGTGCCGACCACCACTATATCTTCCCCCCAGGTCTAGAAGAAGCGATCGATATTCAGGTCGAAACTGCGCGAGCGCTCGGCATACGGG
>CAZAHE010000044.1:0-17753 GCA_964484965.1 uncultured Acidiferrobacteraceae bacterium
CATTGCTCAGATACTTTGCAATATGATCCCCTAGATCACTCGCATCGTCACCAGCGCCATGAATAAAACTCGACTTTCGCCGGCGTAGAAAAGTCATCCCCATAAGATACATGCCCGCCATATCAACGACGCCTCCGTCATGGCGAATCTTGCCTTTCTTGTCGAGTACAGGCACATCCAACCAAGAATAGTCTGGACGAAACCCGGTTGCCCAGATGATCGTTCGAATCTGGCCGCTACTGAGCTTGATCTCCAGTGGCGGTGAATCTTCGACCCTAGTCGCGGCGAATCGTTGTGGTGACTCAACCTCGTTATCAATTCCGGCTTCCGACGCCCACTCGTCGATTGTATTCAACAATCGATTCATTTTGAGATCGGCAAGCACACAGTTATTTCGCAGTGAGCCAGAGAACTGTGCGTGACCATCATTAATGGCTACCAGGCGTCCGATCAGCTTTACTCCTATATCAGTGAGTGCATTCAGATCCAGCGTTGCTCTCTTTGACGAGCCAGCAAGCTGGGGTGACGGCACGTTGCGTGCTCGATTGATGTCATCAACTTCATCATAGCGCTCATCCAGCACACCCGCCGCATCCATCCACCAGAGGATATCCCGTCCCCGATATAACCTTGGCATACGAACATGCTCACCCACGGCGAGAGTGACAGGACGACCGGAGCGATGAATCTCCTCTGCAAGCTGCGTACCAGTCGCTGAGGCACCGACAACCAAGACACCACCGTCCGGCAACTGGTCTGGATTTCGATAATTCATCGGGGTCAGCATAGCAAGTGACGAAGGGACTGATGTCGCCACCGCAGGAATTGAGGCAAGATTACACGCACCCGTTGCGATCACTACCGTTCGGCACCGCCATAAACCCCGATTCGTCGCAACTGCATAACCTTCTCCGGCGCGGCTTACCGTCGTTACAGTGGTACGCGTCTGTAGTGGAGCAGAAATCAGGTTGGCGTAACGCTCCACAAAATCAATGATTTCAGGCATCGCCATGAAACCATCCGGATCAGCACCGTCATACGAAAAGCCGGGCAATCGACTTTGCCAGTTAGGTGTGAGCAGACGCAACGAATCCCAGCGTTCAGTTCGCCAGGAATTCGCAACATCCGCACGCTCCAAGACCACGTGATCGATCGACCGATCGCGGAGACATTTGCTCATCGCCAAGCCGGCGTGACCGGCACCAATCACGACAGAGTCAATATGCAATGTCCTCTGTCGTCCCACAGTTGAGCGACTCAGCTGACCTCTACTGTTACATTTGTGGGGTTGGTAATCACATCATATACCGCGGAGCGCTTTTGCGACTGTGCAACAATTGCTTCTATGTCTTCTTTAGACGCATCAGCATCGATGTTATAGGTCACCTTAATTCCATCGAAACCATTTCTCACATCGCTGTCTATCCCTAAAATTCCCTGAATATCCATGCCGCCTTCAAGAGTTGCCGTGACCGAATTCAATTGCACTTCACGGTTTTGAGCAACGGCCGCGACCCCAGCAGTCAAGCAACTGGCCAGTCCCGCGAGAACAAGTTCGACCGGCGTTGCGCCTTTGTCTTCTGAAGCAAAGACTTCAGGATGATCGGCATCAAAATTAAATACAGTTCTGTGCTTCTGCTCTTCACCTAGCCCAAAATATCCCTCTACTGTCGTTTTGCTATGGGTACCGTAGACCCAGTCACATTGCGCACGCCATTTAAACTGAGCTCCAGCAGGTGTCTCAGTCAACGCTTCACGTGCACCTAGAAGAGCCTCGACATTCACACCGTTGTCAACTTTTTTGTCACTCATAGATCTCTCACCAGTTCGTCATGTGTAACTTGAAAGGATAGCGTGGATCTATGATCAGTTTCATCACAGATTATGTTGAGAACATAAAATAATCGCGCCCTCGAAACTGCTATGGAGAGAAAAATACACTACTTACAATGCACAACCTAAAATCTGTCCGTGCATTAGTGCCAAGACGTCAACTGACTCGTATTTAACTAGCCCACGTTTGGAATCTTTTTCTCAAATGGCGGTTGGTCAAATAATCAAATTTGAATGGAATAGCGAACTTATCTGACCTATGACTAAATCGACGGAGTCCGTGCCTACATCACAGCCGGTGATGCACTTTCCACCAATATCCTATAGCCAACTTTTCTAATCGTTCGGGTTGCTTTAGGGTATTACGTCTCTAATTTTCCCAAGAATTCTTTGAGACGAGACGTCTGAGGTTGATCAAGTATGTCAACTCTGCCGCGCTCTACCACTTGCCCTTCATCCATGAACACAACTTGATCAGCAATATCATGTGCAAATCCCATCTCGTGCGTCACCACAAGCATGGTCATGCCCTCACCAGCAAGCGTTCGGATTACTTCCAACACTTCGCCGACACGCTCAGGATCCAATGCCGAGGTAATTTCGTCGAGTAACAATACTTTGGGCCTCATGGCCAGCGCCCTCGCGATTGCGACTCTCTGCTGTTCACCTCCCGAAAGAAATCCTGGATAGGCAGTCATCCGCTCTGCGAGTCCAACTTTTACCAACAACTGCTCGGCATCATGGCGAGCTTGTTTTCGTTCGACCCCTTTGACTTTAATCGGCGCTATGGCCACGTTTTCCAATGCTGTCATGTGGGCAAACAGGTTGAATTGTTGAAACACCATACCCGTTTGGCCACGCATCCGCGTGATCTCTCGGCGCCGACGCAGTTTTCGATTGCCGCCAATCTGACTGTAACCGACGACCTCTCCTTCGATCGTAATACTGCCTGATTGATAAGGCTCAAGAAAATTAATGCATCGCAGTAGCGTACTTTTACCAGAACCACTGGGCCCAATGATGATGCAGACACTGCCCTTGGGCACTCCAAGCGATACACCGTCCAGCACCTTGTGCGTGCCGAATAACTTACTAACATCGTCCAGCTCGACCATGAGTTCTGGCGCCGCGTTCGATGCGGTCATCTGATCGGATGAAGTCATCAGTTACTCGCAGATTGGAAGCCTCGTACAGACAGGACGGCTTCTAGACGACGGCCAAGCATTGTCAATGGGTAACAAATCGCCGTATACAGCAGCCAGATCATGGTCATCACCTCAAACCCCAGTAGGGTCCTCTCAATTACCTCCCGTCCCGACAACATGATCTCCGGTACACCAAGCAATGAAATAATCGATGTCGCTTTTACCAGGAACACGAACTGAGTGATCAATGGCGGCAAAATCGACATCATGGCCTGTGGCAAGACCACGACGTACATCGATTGAACCGGACTAAATCCGACCGCTCTTGCAGCTTCTGTTTGCCCTTGCGAGACTGATTCGATGCCACCTCGGACGATTTCCATAATTGTCGCTGAGGCAAAAATCGAAAGCGCGACGGTTGCCGTAACGAACGCTGATGGCGTGAGGCCCATAAACGGGAGCAAATAGAACACAATAAATACTTGGACCAGGAGCGGAATACCGCGCACAACAAAGATGAACGTGCCAAAAATGCTACGGAGTATGAAGCCGCCCCACACAGACAGTACCCCGCCAATCACACCGCAGACTGCACCGAACAACAACACTATACCGGCCAACTCAACAGTCACGACCAAACCGCGCAACAAAGGTAGAAGGAGGGACCAGTAAGACTCTGTCATTTGCTTTACCTTACTTAACGCCGGTATTTGGTACGACTTTCCACAAAGCGCATACCCCCCGCTAACATCGATGTCAAAAATAGATAAATCAGAGCCAAGACACCGAGAAACTCAAAACTGCGCATGGTCGCTGAAATCAAGTTGGACACAACATAGAAAAGCTCTTTGACTGCAAGTGCACTGGTAAGCGAAGTGTCTTTTACAATTTCAACCCAGTTATTCGAAAAGGCCGGGAGCGCATTACGAAATGCCTGTGGAAATAAGACGTACCAAAATGTCTGCAAGGAATTCATACCAAGACTTCTAGCTGCTTCTTGCTGAGTGTGGGATACAGCCTGCAGCCCGCCCCTAAATATTTCGGCCATATAGGCTGCGTTATGCAAGGACAATGCGACCACAGCGGAAAGAAAAGCGCTCGGAAACAGACCAAACGATGGCAAACCAAAATAGATGAAATACATCTTCACCAGGCTGGGGCTGTTGCGCATCACTTCCACATAAATCAGCCCACAACGGGACAGGATACGATTACCTGAGGTTCGAGCAACCGCAACTAGGATTCCAACAGCAAGACCGAAAAAAATTCCCAGCACGGCGACCTGCACACTAATCCATAGGCCTTGACCAAGTACTGGCAAAGCATCTCGAACCGCACCCCAATAGAAAATATAACCTTCGATCATTGGCAATGCCCACCCAGCAGCCGCCAGCCGCCGGGCGGGGATCTAAGCCAGCTAAATCGTAAGCTAGTAGGGTAAGCGCGCCCAGTTAGGCATCAAGTCCGTGGTCTCCAGCCACTTGATGTGAAGCCCACGCAGCTTGCCGTTCAAGTTCAGTCGAATAAGCGCCCAGTTGATGTAGGTCAACCAGATCTGGTCATCCTGGCGAACGCCGATCGAATACTGGTGCGCAGCCAGTGGGTGTTCGGGGTCGGCAATGACACGATATTTTCCCGGCTCCTTGTTGGTGATAAAAAGACCAGCTGCGTGATCGTTGAACATGGCCTCTGCCCGACCTTGTTTGAACGCCATAAATGCATCAGACAAGTTCGGGTACATTTCAACTTTCGCATCAGGTATCGCGCCTACAATAAGCTTCTCAAGTTCCGAACCTTGGCGCGTCGTCACCACCTTGTTGTTGAGGTCAGCGTTCTTCTGATAAGGCGCGTCCTTGCGCACAATTGCGGCCAAACTGGCGTTACAGTAGGGAAGACTGAATCCGGCTACTTGCGCTCTTTTCGTAAACACACTGAACTGGGTCACGACCATATCGACTCGACCCGATACTAACGCCGGTATCCTATCCTTCCCACTTGCCAGGACCTCAAACTTTATTTTGTTCGGATCACCAAATAATCCATTTGCAATTTCGCGCGCTAGATCGACATCAAACCCAACATGCTCTCCTTGTGCATTTTTAAATCCGAATCCAGGCGTGGTGGTGCGTACGCCAACCACTAGATGGCCCCGGTCCAGCGCTTTCTTTAACGCCGATTCTCCAGGGTGGGCCGCCACCCGGGTGGAAAAAATAGAAACTAACAAACATAACGCAACAGTCGCGATAAAAAACTGCTTTGAACGGTCACTGCTGTTAAACATTGTCAAGACTCCTTTGGTGGTTTTTAAATTGGTTACCGTGTTAGTCAATACTTAACGCCAACTCATCTGCAGGGTTGAATCAGTCACTCCAGCCTTCTTGGCTTAGTTGGGTGAATTTTTCAAAGCGGTAGCAATTCCGGCTTCAAGAATTTCACAGGCCTCATCGAGCTGGTTTTCAGTAGTACAGAAGGGAGGTACAAAACGAAGCACATTACCATGTTGACCCCGGACTGAAAAAAGCAACCCACTCTGAATGCAATGCTCAAATATCGCTGAAGCTTCTGCATTGGCCGGTTCCTTGGTTCTACGCGAGCGCACCAGTTCAAGCCCCTGCAAACAACCGCGGCCGCGGACCTCGCCGATCAACTCATAACGTTGCTGCAGGGCCTGCATGCGTTCCTGCCAGGACTTGCCGAGTTTACGTGCCTTCCCTGGTATGTCCTCTTCCAGTATCTCCTCAAGCGAGGCGAGACCGGCAACACACCCGATCGGGTCGGCAGAATGGGAATGACCAAAAGACAACCCGTCATTCACGACCTTTTCTTCGATTTCCGTAGAGGTAATCATGGCACTAATGGCGAGACCACCACCGAAATGTTTCGACAAGGTGATAATGTCAGGAACGACACCTTCCTGCTGATAACAATACATCGTACCGACCTTGCCTAGGCCAGTTTGTGCCTCGTCAAATATCAACAAAGCATTCCGTTTATCCAGCTCGTTCTTGAGCGCGCTGAAATAGCCGGGCGGCATTTCCAGAACACCCCCAGAGCTTGGAATTGGCTCACAAATCACGCCCGCCAGATTTCCGGGGTACTGTCTGTCAAGGAGCTCCATGCTCATCTGCAGCATGGACCGCCACCAGTCTTCCCCCTCTCCCAGTGCCTCCGAGCGATAAGCATACGGTGTTGGAATCGCGTGCACGTCCGGAACAGACGGACCATATCCGGGAGATGCCGCGATATAACTCATGCCACGAGTCACGTCTGTGTAACCGTGAAAGCCAAGATGAAATGCACCAATACCCGTACGACCTGTATAACGTCTGGCAAACATAACGGCCGCTTCGTTGGAATCTGCACCTGATTGAATGAACATCGAACGCGATAACGGCAAATCGACTGTCTCGGCGATTTTTTTCGCAAGTTCGATTTGCTTCACGTTGCGATAGATCGAACTGCAATGGGTCAGCTCGGTCATAGCCAACTGAACAGCCTGCGTGACGCGTTGATTATTGTGGCCCAGAGTTGAACACATTTGGCCAGAGTTGAAGTCAAGATAACGCTTGCCTTCGGTATCCCAGATAACAGACCCATCTGCCCGGCTGAAGATCGGCCCCTGTTCTGCCGTGATCACATCAGAAGGCAAGAGCCCAGACCTCACTAAAAATTGATCGGCGGCTTCTCTTAAATCTTCAGTATTCATATTGTTTGCTAATCCAAGTGTGTGAGTTAATACAGGCGATGACCACGCTACCGGTCCGAGTGTGAGCTCCGAGATGGACGCCAAGAAGATAAATATTCCCTCAAGAATAACAGAACAAGGAAAGTTTCACTTTGCAGCCTAAGGTCCGCACAATTTGAGCGAAAACAATAAAAAAAATATTCCTTCAAATTGGATTGATGCATCAATATGCACTACCCACAGCACGAATCGGCCCAATTTTTTTTTAATATAGGTGCTTATTCGAGTCAATTGTTCAGAAGCCAGTACATCAAGGCCACACTGAATGACATTCGACACCGCCGTCTAAATTATGCCTTGCGGACTTGACCAACTTGCATCGTCCGCCGAATCATTCAAAGATCGACTTCATGATGGATCTTATCGAACTCAAAGACATCCAAGCAGCACGAAAAAACTTACCAGACGTGGTGCGTTATACCCCTATTGTGCCCCTGGCCGAATCGGCTTCGAATATCGGGCACGAAAAGCTGTTTCTCAAATGTGAAAACCTTCAGGTAACCGGATCTTATAAGGCGCGTGCCGCATTTACCGCGATCAACTCGCTATCGCTCGAAGACAGAGCCAAAGGCGTTGTCCTCACTTCTTCTGGTAATTTTGCCCAGGCCTTTGCCTACGCCGGACGAATCTTGAACGTTCCTATCGTCGTGGTCATGCTTGAATCGACCAGTACGTACAAAGTAGAACAAACCCGTGGTCACGGTGCCGAGGTCGTGTTTTGTGGTAACGATGCGATGCAGCGCCAGCCCACAGTTTATGAAGTTGCCGCAGAACGCGGCATGACAGCGATAGATACCTGGGAATATCCACCCGTTACGGCCGGGCATGGCAGCATCGGTATGGAAGTTCTAGAACAATCGACAGACGTCGAACAAGTGTTGGTGCCAGTCTCTAGTGGCGGCATGGCAGCAGGAATTGTTACAGCGATCAAACTGCAGCGACCTGATGTCAAGGTCATCGGCGTTCAGCCCGAAGCTGCCAATGCTGCGTACGTCTCACTACAAAATGGTGTGCCAACCGAAATTACCAATTGGCACAGCATCGCCGACGGGCTTTCTGCACGGCGACCTGGGGGATTTCCATTTGCGCATTTAAAAAAATATCTGGACGAGATCGTCTTAATTTCAGAAAAAGACATCGCGCTTACATTTCGGCGCATCTTGTCCCAAACCAACCTTGTGGGGGAACCCGCTGGCGTCGTTGCCGCGGCAGGATTCCTGGCTAAACAAGTCGACACCACGTTGAAGACGGTGGCGGTCCTGAGTGGCGGCAACGTCACGATGGAAGTGATCGGCAAGATGCTTCAGATTAGCGGTGATGCGCCAGAATAGTTTATTCGACCCCATTTAGTTGCCGTTTTTTGCTCAATAATTCACTATTTATCAACAAAATACTTTTGAGAACACCATGACCTCTGACCGATTTGGTAACGAATATGCCCCGGGCTTGCCGTACGCTCGAGGCAACCTGATCCGCACTACCGAAGATGATCTCACGAAACTTCGCGCGGCCTGGAATACCATCAAAGGGCACGTCGCGAACAATGGTGTTGAATCAGTCCTGAATTTCTCTGGCCTGGAGCGGTCTGCTCAGTTTCAGCCAGAGGATCTCGGGCTGCTAGACGATGAATTGGCACCGGCACTCTATGGTGACCGACTAAACAGCCTTTGTCTTGAACATCTCGGAGGCCATCCCGATCAACACAGTGTATTTATTTCTAATCGCCTGACGGCAGGTTTATTGGTCTCGATTTTGACGATGGTAGAGCCCGGTGACACAGTGATCGGGGTTTCCGCAAGCTACAGTCATCCGGCTAACGTGCGCGCCGTAACACGCGCACAAGCGACCTTGATCGACACCGTGGGCCTGAACGGCTTTCGCAACGCACTCAAGAAACATCCCACCCCATCTCTCGTCATTCTGACTCGGCTCGCTGTCAGTTACGAAATCCTTTCAACTAGTGAACTCGAACAGATCGTTGAACTCGCAAAAAGTGCTGGTGCACGAATACTAGTAGATGATGCCGGCGGTGCGAGGGTCGGACCCGCCGTATTCGATCAACCCCGCACACTCGAACTGGATGTCGATATCGCGGCCACTGGCCTAGACAAGTACGGCACGATTGGTCCCCGATTAGGCGTCTTGGCCGGCAACCAACAACTTATCGACCGTATTCGTTCCAACGCTTTCGAAATGGGCATTGAAGCACGACCCATGCTCTATCCGGCAGTCGTCCGCTCTCTCGAACAATATGACCCCGCTCGCGTTCGTGAACTGGTTGCAACAACGAAAAATGTTGGCAATGAATTGAAAAAAATACTCGGCAATCGAATAACCGAAACGCCAGTGATTATCCAATTGATGGGCGAAGACGTCTTAGAAATCGCAATGGAGCGAGCGGATATAAAAGAGTGTCCGGTAATGCCGATCGAAGCCACAGCCGCCCTCGCAATGTTGCTGTTGCGGGATTACAGCATCATCACGGTTCATCTCGCCGGCATTCCCCCGGGCACTGCCGCACTGATGATCAAGTTCGTGCCACCAGAGACTTTGGACAAATTTGGCGGCGCGGAAAAACTGGCCCACGCGATCAACGGATCACTCGACGAACTATCAACGGTTATCGCCAACCCCGAGGTTATGCGAGAACTTGTGCTGGGTGCGCCGGCAGTCGTAGACGTCACAAAGAGTTAAAGTCTGCTCATAGTCCCGTGGATATTGTTTTCTGTGGGACACTTTTTCCAACGTGCACTGCATGGCTCTAAATTCTTGTCAGCCAACGATCGTAACCGTTTAGGCGCGCGCGCGTCGCCGCATCGTAACATTCGAATATAGCCTGTGTTGTCTGTCCTGTCTTACCGTTACCAATCATATGTCCGTCGATGTCTATCAGCGGTGTGACTTCATAACCAGAACCACAAAGGAATATCTCGTCGCAGACATAAAGTTCGGTTCGGTCGACCTCACGTTGTTCGACTTTTAAGCCGAGCTCATTTTCAAATAGCTCAATTAGCGTGGTGCGTGTAACGCTTTCCAGGATGCTGTGGGTGACCCTTGGCGTGATTACGACACCGTCGCGGACAGCCATGAGACACGCACCAGCACTTTCCGAAACTTTTCCCGTATTCGTTAACAAGATTGCTTCGTTGTAACCATCCGCACGTGCCTGGATAGTCGCGAGCCTCCCGTTTTGATAGTTTGCTGCACACTTGATGCGCGGCGGCATGCTGGAATCGTCGATACGCAGCCATGAGCTGACTTGTGCACGAGAGTTTTTGTCCGATAACGACTTCTCGTGCCGGCGAACCGCCAGACAGCCGAGTGCGACAGGCTCGGTCGCGTCAAGAAAACCCTCGCTCAGGATGTAGGCCGAAAGTCGAATATGGATATCACTGTCAAAGTCATTTGCGCGGATCACCTGAGTAACGACATCAACCAAGTGCTGCTCTGACCAGTTCTGTTTGAATCGCATAATTCGCATACTGTCCTGAAAGCGCCGTATGTGCTCCGTCAGTCTGAAGACATTAAAATGCTGTTTATCGTCCAAGTATGCACAAATACCCTCAAAGACTGTGGCAGCATACTTGACCGTGACACTCAGTACATGAACCTTTGCTTCGCGTTCTGGCACAATCTCACCGTTGAAATAAATTTTCGATCCGGCGCTCGCAAACTCGACCATTGACTATCTCCTTTTGATTCCTCTGATCATATTGCCTACTTATCAAACCTGTTTCGTAGTAGCGCGATATTCCCCCACAGCTTTTCTGGGAAACGCTCTGCAGCTAGCGCAAAACAGCTCTGAGCGATATAGACACTGATAATGCTTGTCACCCAAATCCATCGGATGAGGAAGCCAACGACGGCGATCGAAGGTATATTCACAATACCAATAATAATCGACTCCATGCACTAGCGATGACAGATTTTTTACGATTTTAGTGGGATTCGACATGTGCATCCTAGATTGCGGTCGTTTTAGTTACCGATGAGAATCAATTGGGTATCAATGCCAGGAAATTGTCGCCATACACAGAAGGCTCTCGAAAGACCCGAAGGGGTCGACATACCATTGTTAGGCGACCGAAAATTGCAATATTGCAATGTCATAAAAAGACCACTTTTAATTAGAACGCACACCAAACAGCTTTTTTGAGCGGGTAGAGTCAGTTATGCAAAGTATTGGATTCGATGTCGGGGGCACTTTTACAGATATCGTAGCGGTCGGTAACGATGGGCAACTCGCAGTTCGCAAAGTTCTTTCGACGCCTGTCGACTACAGCGACGGAATTTGTAAAGGGCTGGGCGACATGATCAAGGAAGGTGCTGTGTCACCAGAAGAAGCTCGTCATCTGGTACACGCAGCAACAGTTGCTACCAATACGGTTATTACCCGCACCGGTGCAAAAGTCGGCCTGATTACCACCGAGGGTTTTCGCGATGTCCTGGAGATCGGGCGATTGCGTTATCCGCGCCTCTACGACATGAACATGGACAAACCAATACCACTGGTCCCTCGTCACCTACGTATGGGCGTGATAGAGAGAATGGACTACCTGGGAAACGTGGTTACCGAACTCGATTGGGAAAGTGTCGAGAGTGCCATTGGGCATCTTTTGGAAAACGACGTTGAATCGATAGCGATCTGTCTTTTAAACGCTTACGCGAACCCACTTCATGAGCAACGCATCGCTCGGCATTTATCAGAAGTATCACCGCAAATCGAACTATCCGTCTCTTCTGAAGTGCTGCCCGAAATAAAGGAATATGAACGTACAAGTACCACCGTTATCAACGCCTACATTAAACCCGTTGTGGCCCGTTACATCTCAAATCTGGAGAAACGCCTCGATCAAATGGGCCTAGAGGCACCGATCACCGTCATGCAGTCCAGCGGCGGAACAGTGAGAACCGATTTCGTCAAACAACGACCCGTATACGCCATCGAATCCGGGCCAGCAGCAGGTGCCGTCGGTGCGGCAACGTTAGGGAAACACCTAGGCATCAACAACATCATCGCTTTTGACATGGGTGGCACAACGGCAAAAACCTGCCTGATCGAAAATGCCATCCCACGACTCGCCAGCGAGTACGAGGTCGGCGGCGAACTCAACATCGGGCATCGCCTGCTTCGCGGCGGTGGTTATTTGCTGCGCGTACCGGCCATCGATCTGGCAGAAATCGGTGCGGGTGGCGGTAGTATTGCCTGGATAGACCGAGGGGGCGTTCTACGAGTCGGCCCGCAAAGCGCGGGCGCGGATCCCGGCCCTGCCTGCTACCAGAGAGGCGGCACGGTGGCCACTGTGACAGACGCCAATGTTGCTCTGGGTTATCTAAATCCCGAGTACCTGGTCGGAGGCGAGCTACAAATCGACCGCGAACTGGCTATGCGCGCAGTCGCAGAAACCATTGCTGAGCCGTTGAAGTTGGCACCCGAGGAAGCAGCCCTGGGCATCCATACCATCGTCAACTCCTCGATGGTGCGAGCAGTGCGGGCCGTGTCGAGCGAAATTGGTCGCGATCCCGGAGAATTTATGCTGCTGGCCTTTGGTGGCAGCGGACCGGTACACGCTGCCACCCTTGCCCGAGAGGCGAATATGCCAGAAGTCATCGTTCCCCCGGCCCCTGGAGTTTTCAGCGCGGTCGGCCTGCTACTTTCAACCGTCGAACATCAATACGTACAAACGTTTTGGCGTGAATTGGGCAAAGTGAACACGGAGCTGCTTGAAGAGACTTTCCAGAGTCTAGAACGAGAAGCACAAGAGACGCTGCTGGGAGAAGGGTTTACGGCGCAGCAGATCGAATTAGAACGATTTGTCGATATGCGCTATCCCGGCCAAACGTCTGAAATACTGATAACTGTGCCCCCCGATCGCCACGGTGCCCAACTCCTGGAAGAACTGGAGAATTCTTTTCATTGGGAACATGAAAACAGTTATGGCTATCGTTCACTCGAGGGCGAAGCCGTAGAAATCGTCAATATTCGTTTACGTGCCCGGGGCCTGTCCGACGATGAGTTTTCACCGGAAGATCTTTTTAAAGCGAGTCGTCAAGTCACTAATTCGATCGCTTCTGGTCACACCGCTCGTCAAGCATATTTCGGCGAAGCTAACGGCTGGATTGAAACTGATGTACTTGGCCGTGATGAGCTCAACGAATCCCCAACGCAAGGACCTTTGATTATCGAGGAATACGATGCGACGATTGTCGTACCTCCAGAGGCGTCTGCGCACGTTGATCCTGCAAATAATGTTCGAATTGCATTTACAACACCCTAACAGGAGAAAAGTTAGTGGCCAGCACCAATAGGGACCCGATAAAAATCGAGTTGCTTAAAAACGCACTCACCGCCATTGCCGATGAAATGGCAGTAACCATGGTGCGAACAGCCCGTTCGCTACCTATCAAGGAATCATTGGACTTTTCAACCGGACTGCTCAACGCTGATGGTGCACTGATTGCGCAGGGGCTATGCCTTCCTCTACACATGGGCTCCTTCCCTCCGACGATGGCCAGTATTCTGGATCAATACGAAGGCAACATTCATCCAGGTGACGTGTTTGCGACCAATGATCCCTACCTCGGCGGTGGCACGCATCTGCCGGACATCTATGTGTATGCTCCAATCTTTATAGACAACGCATTGATTGGATTCGCCGCGGCGATTGGCCACCACACTGATATTGGTGGCAGAGTGGCCGGTGGTAACGCATGTGACAACACCGAAATCTATCAGGAAGGCGTGCGCATTCCACCGCTCAAGATTGCGAGAGGAGGAGAGCTCGACGATAACTTCCTCAAACTGATGCGAGCAAATGTACGCGTCCCGCAGAAAGTTCTCGGTGACATTATGGCCAGCATTGCAGCTTGCCGCCGCGGCGAAAAAGGGCTGCAAGCACTAGCCAGCCGTTATGGAACCGCCTCTCTTCACGAATCCACGATCGACCTTATTGACTACGCGGAAGAATTGACTCGCGCAGAGCTACGCGAGCTTCCCGACGGTCAGTGGGCATTTGAAGACTACCTCGACGACGATGGCTTCCAGGAAACGCCGATAAAGATCCGCGCATCGCTGATCAAGCAAGGTGACGAGCTAACCGTCGATTTCCGCGGAACCGATCCGCAGGTGAAGGGCTCGATCAACATGCCTTATTCATTTACGGCCTCCTCGGTGTATGCCTGCGTAAGATCAGTAATGGATCCGAGTATCCCGAACAACGAAGGATTTTTCCGGCCGATCACCGTCATTACCGACTCCGGCAGTTTTGTCGACTGCACTTCCCCAGCACCCGTTGCGGCACGCGGATTAGGTGCCTCACGAGTGACCGATTGCATCTGGGGTGCTTTGGCACAAATGCTGCCCGATAAAGTCTTTGCCTGCTGTGTTCAGGGAGACTATGGCGTCACTATCGCAGGTTACACCGATGACGGTGCTCCCTTCGTCAATTTGGAATTTCTATTTTCCGGGTGGGGCGGCAGACCCAATAAGGATGGCATCGATGGCATCTCATCCTTGGCGGTGAACTATTCCAACACGCCAGCTGAAATACTTGAAGTCGAACAGCCTCTGCGGATCGAACGGTATCAGTTTAGAACTGATACGGGCGGCGCCGGAAAGTTTAGAGGCGCTGTCGGTATGGAACGAGAGTATCGACTGGTAGAGGCAACAGAAGCAATTTTGCAGGTTCGCGGCGACCGCCATAAATTTGGTCCTTTCGGTCTACACGGCGGCAAACCGGGAGCGAAGGCCGGAAACCTACTTTATCCGGATAGCGAGTCACCCGAAGTGCCGGTCGGAAAATTCATGATGACACTCCAAAAGGGGGAGTCTTTTCGCGCACAACTGGCCGGTGCAGGTGGATGGGGCAATCCGTTCGAACGTGATCCTGCCTCAGTGCTCGACGATGTCTTGAACGAGAAAGTGTCGCCGAGATGTGCGCGCGACGACTATGGCGTCGCCATTGATACCAAAAATATGCAGGTCGACGTCGAAGAAACCGGAAGACTTCGCGCCCACCTATCTAAGTGATCACCGGCACGCTCAACAACTGGTGAGCGCCTTCGAAGCCAGCGACTGCTAGCACACCAACTCGGCATCCTGTGGGTTATTGTAATTTGCCCCTGCCAACGACCGGCCATACGGCTTCAACTCGGCCATCCCGAACGCCGTAAAGGTAGTCATGTAGAAATACCGTTGCATCAGAATAACCAGGCACGAACTGAATCTGATCACCTGGTCGAAGTGAGCGATTCTCCTGAGACAGCGTCAGTCGACCATGTTCAGCCGAGAATGAAAATGAGGTGACGTCGCCACAGTCAATCACTTCCGGGTCAGCGAACCCCCGACCTGTCGTCTTAAAACCCGCGTCACAAATAATCCGTGCTGGATCTGGGCGACTCGTCACAGTTGACAAGATGGTCAGTGCGGGCTCGACCTCGACCCCAAAATCTCGCCGATAGCGCACACAGCCATAAATACCACCACCCGCTTCCACCTCCGTGATTCCAGGTGCAAAGGCACTGATCCAATAAGTACCGGTGCCACCGCAACTGATGATATCCAACGTGATACCCGCCTCTCGAATACGATCGGCGGTTCCCGTTAAAAGCGCCAATGCCGATAAGACCTGGCGCTTCTTCTCGGCAGGGTCTTCTATAGTCAACGTGTGTGATTCCCACGTCTGCAGCCCGACCAGTTCGACATTTGAAAGTTCGGCAATCTCACCGGCAAGTTTCAGCGCGGGCTCTCCTGGTTCGACACCAGCCCGGGCCATACCAACATCTATTTCGACAAGTACGCGTGGGCGCACGCCTATTGCTCCAGCTGCTCGATCAATCTCTCGAACATTGTCAATATTATCGACACAAACCATCACATTGGCTGTTTGACAGATTTTAACCAGGCGAGAAATTTTGGCAGCACCCACTATTTCGTTTGCAACGAGAATATCCCCGATGCCGGCAGCCGCCATGACCTCGGCCTCACCAAGCTTTGCGCAGGTGATGCCATGCGCGCCCGCATCAAGGCAAAGACGGACGAGATCCGGGTTTTTCATCGCCTTTGTGTGTGGCCTCCAACCGACACCTGCTTCCTTAATAATCGTTGAACTCATCTTTTCGATATTCCGGTCCAACGCATCAAGGTGAATCAGTGGGACTGGTGTGTCCAAGGCTTCGACTGGCTGTCCAATTAAATTATTCATTGATGTGACCTCATGCAAGTAAAACAACGTGCCTTCAATTAGAGTCGACAATCACAATCCATTTTCATGGCTCTATTGAGAGCAGCTGGGAGACATTGCCGCCGAAAACGAGATCGCTGTCAGACGGCGAAAGAAATTCGTAGTGATTTCGCATGTAGTCGATCGACTGCCTGTAGGTGCAAAATCGCTCAACATTCGGCATATCCGAACCCCATACAAGCTTTGAAGCACCGTAACGGTCCAAAAGGCTACGTATTAGCGGTTTGATCTCGGGGTATGGGTAATCAAACCGTCCACCCCACGTGATCGGATAGCACATTTCGAGCATAACCGTTTCCTCGGCAAACAAAGCGTCGACTTGCTCGGGGAAATCCCATGTGCCACCTTCTGAGAAATGCTGAATAGGGGGTGCCATCACGAGCAGCCATCGGATTTCCGGAAAGCGTCCTCTCAGCGCTGCGAAGCGCTCCAGTACGCCTAGATAACCTGGTTTGTCATAAGTCGGAATCGCCGAAAACTCAATGAATACTGGGATTTTGAAGCTGTCGATCATTTCCCAAAATAAATTAAAACAAGCATCATCGAACCAAACGTCAAAGTCATAACGACTGAATTGTTCGAGCGAATAATACAAACCTCGCAAATCCAGCTGGTTGAATGCGCGTTTCGCTTCGTCCATCCACATTGACTCATTCGCTCGGGGCTCGTCGACATGGAATAGACCGGTAAAGCGGCTTGGGAACTGTTTCTGTGCAAGGGCGTTGTAATCATTCATGGCCCCGTAACCAAAGCCCGCTTGTAAAACACAATGATCGATACCCGCAGCGTTCATCTGGGTAATCATGAACTCAGGGGTAGACTCGATTTCCGCCATTCCCGGTGGCATATATTGGACGTAATAATCCTCACCATCTATGGTGAAATCCAAACGGCCATACGGTCCAACCCGAAACTGCACGTCCTCCCGAAGTTCGGCCCATGTATAGCCGTTGCCTAAGAATAGCATTGACGCATCTGCTGCGGCACCATCACGGAGTCGCATTACTTTCGCAGCCGGTCGGGTAACAACCTTCTGAATATAACGCCAATGAATATCACGGCTAGGCAACCCGCAAGCACCTGACCACTTCTCAAAGATGTGCGCGTGTGAGTCTATAAACATTGCTGTCCCCATGCGTGAATTGATCTGCTTGGCATCATATGCCCCCCGTGTGTGACGTCCTCAGTCCAGCATTTTTATCAGTGATGCAAAAGCTTGCATAATTAAACTGTCTACTGCCCTCAAAATTAACCCATATCAACTAAATGTTAAGGGTATAGCATTCGGCATTCTTAAACAGCCTTATCGCTTGTCACTATAACTTCCACTTATGTTAGAACGACCCAGCGTCTTGTTCAACGACATTCGCCGGATAAAAAACAGGAGGTGCTGTTGAGTTTCTCGCGTGCATATCACCTTTTCCAGAATGCTGATTTTCTTCGGGTTTGGTTGACTGGGGCGATCTGCAATACCGTCCGCTGGCTTGAATTTCTGGCGATCGGACTATTCGTATTCCATATGACGAAATCAGCATTTGACGTCTCTCTGATCGCTGGCCTCAGGCTCATCCCACTGTTGTTGTTCGGCAACCTAACAGGTGCTATCGCCGATCGAATTAACCGCGCCTATCTTCTCGCTGCCAGTCTGCTTTTTCTGATCATTATTTTTACCACTCTTGCTGTGTTGGTGATTTTCGATGCGCTGCAACTGCTGCATATCGGGATCGGTGCATTTCTGAGCGGCATAATCTTATCTGGGGAGCATTCAGTCCGGCGAGCACTGCTCGG
>CAZAHE010000045.1:0-5447 GCA_964484965.1 uncultured Acidiferrobacteraceae bacterium
CATGATCGGCTTATGGTAACCACGGCGGCGGACGGACTGATCATTCACGTCGCGAACCTCGAGGGTACGGAAATATCCACCAATGTTGGGGCGCCCAAATTCGTTGTTGAACGAGGCACCGCCAATGGGACCATCCAGCATAATCTCGAGCGCACTTGCGAGACGTCGCGGTTGCCTTGCCGGAAGTTCCCACGGCATGGGCGCATCGGGCAAGTGTAGGTTGGATACGGAGAACCCAGTCAAGCCAGCTCTCGGTCTTGCGCCACGACCGGTTGCACCTTCGTCTCGAATCTCTCCCCCCGCGCCCGTCGCCGCACCAGCAAACGGGGAGATAGCAGTCGGATGATTGTGTGTTTCGACCTTAGCGACGATGTGAAGGGTCTCAGGTGCTCGATGATAGTGGTTGTTCTCGCCCGTACATCCGAACCAGGTCGTCACGTTGCCAGGGATAACGGCGGCATTGTCGCGGTATGCGACCAGCGTTCCATCGCCGAACCTTGCGTGCGTCGAGCGGATCATACCGAATAAGGTCTCACTTCTCGAAACCCCATCGATGCGCCACTTCGCATTGAAGATCTTGTGGCGGCAATGTTCTGAGTTGACTTGTGCAAACATCATCAGTTCGGCATCAGTAGGGTTGCGTCCCATGCCACGAAAGGTGTCGAGCAATAAATCTATCTCACCGTTCGACAGGGCGAGTCCCAATTCCGCATCGGCCCGCATCAGTGCCGGCCGGCCGCCGGAGAGAATATCGACGTAACGAAGTACGCCAGCGTCAGTAATTTCAAAAAAGTGCTTGAGCTTAGATACCTCGTCAATCAACGACTCCGTCATCGGATCATGCAATACAGCACCACATTCCGAGTGCGAACTCACTAGGGGAAATTGGCCAGCTGCGGTGAAGACTGTCCAAGCTACGCCGCGCTCGATTCGTAAGATTGATGTCAGGCCACAACGCTTGGCTATGTTGGTGGCCTTCGTCGACCAGGGTGAAATCGTACCCACACGCGGCACCACAAAACACTGTCGTGCCGATGCTGGCCGATCCAGCGCAGCGTCACTGCGGCTACCGAGCAACTCTTGCAAACGCGCATGCGCATCTGGCGTTAGCGCGTTCGCGACTTGGACGAGGTAGAAAAAACGCCCTTCCAGGGCGTCGATTGCCGGCTCGAATTGGCGCAGGTTATCGCGCAGTTTTTCCCGGCGGAAGTCCGAGACCGCGGATTCCCCGACTACAATCAGCACGAAGTTCGTGGTCCCGGAGGTCCGTTACACGGCAACCGGCTGCTCCAGGTCGACCCCCAGTCGCAGTGCTACCTCCTCGTAGGCCTCTACTACCCCGCCCAGTCCTCGGCGAAAACGATCCTTATCCAGCTTTTTGCGAGTGTCAATGTCCCATAAACGACAACCGTCGGGTGTGAATTCATCACCCAACAGCAATGCACCATCAAATCGTCCAAATTCCAGTTTAAAGTCCACCAGTAGCATGCCGGCATCGTGAAACAGTGACTTCAATACATCGTTCACACGCAAAGTTTGCGCAATCATGCTATCAATTTCCTGTTGATTGGCCCAACCAAACGACCGGATGTGGTATTCGTTAATCATCGGGTCGTGCAGTTCGTCATTCTTAAGGAAAAACTCGAAAGTCGGTGGGACTAGATCGATACCATCCTCCACTCCGAGGCGCTTGCATAAAGAACCCGTGGCGATATTCCGCACTACACACTCGACCGGGATCATATCGAGCCGCTTAACGAGTGCTTCGGTGTCACTGAGCAGCTGTTCGTGGTGGGTGGTGACACCTGACGCATCGAGGTGTGCCATGATGAAGGCACTGAAACGGTTGTTGACCATGCCCTTGCGGTCCAGCTTTTCAACTTTCACGCCATCGAAGGCAGAAGTGTCGTCGCGAAACAGCATTACCAAACGTAAAGGATCGCTCGTCTCGTACACCGACTTGGCCTTGCCAGAGTACAACTCGTTACCTTTTTTCATCATCAATTCACCGTTGATCAGGGAGTAAGCTCTACAGGACCTCCGCGCGTTGCATGGCGGCTCGAACAGTGTCGTGGTACTCCTCGGATAGTGTCAATAAAGGCAGGCGAATGCCTTCGCTTGCGAGCCCAAGTTGCTGTACTGCCCACTTGGCGGGAATCGGGTTGGATTCAAGAAACATGGCGACATGCAGATCTGAGAGCTGTTCATCCAATGCCGTAGCGACTTTTTCATCTCCCGCCCCGGCTGCCTTGCACATGCGGTGCATCAAGTTCGGGGCAGCGTTTGCGGTCACAGAAATCGTGCCTTTGCCGCCAGCGAGCATCAATTGGCAGGCGCTGCCATCCTCACCCGAATAAATAGCAAAGTCCGCGGGACAGCGCGCGATCAGATCCCGTCCGCGATCGAGATCATTGGTCGCGTCCTTTATCCCGACAATGTTGTCGACTGCCGATAGCCGCACAGTTGTGTCGTTGTGCATATCAATCGCTGTTCTACCAGGCACGTTGTAGAGAATCTGTGGTATATCGACTGCTTCTGCGATAGCACTAAAGTGGCGGAAAAGCCCCTCTTGTGTCGGCTTGTTGTAATAAGGCACGACCAGTAAACAAGCATCAACCCCGGCATCGGCCGCTACGCGTGTCAGGCGAATCGACTCGGCAGTGGCATTGGCCCCAGTGCCGCCGACGACGGGCAGGCGACCTTTGGCTGACGCCACGGTCTGTCGAATGACCTCACCGTGCTCATCGTGATCCAGTGATGCGGACTCACCCGTGGTGCCGCCCGATATGATCGAATCAGTACCCTGCTCCACGTGGTAGTCGACCAGTCGTGCCAATGCCTGCCAGTCTACAGATCCGTTGGCCTGCATCGGTGTCACCATTGCAACCATGCTGCCCGTTAACATCGCGTTCCCCCCCGTCACTAATCAGCATTGATGGTACTTGGGCTACAGGACGTTGACAACAAGGACCATCTGCACCCTACAAGGCCAACTGCCAGTTGAGAGCATCACCCTGGATCGTGGCCATGCCGCCGATTGCGATGGGGTGATTGGGTTGCCCATGACCGAAGTCCTCGGACACAAAAATGGGACACTCCGTGCGCTCAGCCACGCGCGCAGCAAGCCACGACACCGGTGTTTTACCCGTCATCCCGGCAAAGCGGCCCAGCACAACCGCTGCCGTGCCCGCTAATTGGCCCGATGCGCACCACTGGTTCCAATAACGCAGAATCCGCTCGGCGCTCTCATTAACGTCTTCCAGGAACAAAATGCGGCCTGGCGCCGGGTCGGGTAGGTCTGGGGTGCCGATGAGGTTCGTCAAAACGCTCAGACAGCCTCCAAACAAGGTCCCGTGGATAGTCCCGGTGTGCGGTGACCTTGCCAAACACTGCACGCCGATGGTGCCCGACAATGGCGGGCCGGTGACGAGCATGCTCACTAATTCATCGACCGCGGCGTCTCCACACCAGGCGGACGAGCCCGGCATCGGTGCGTGTAGCGCCGGCCAACCAAGCCGCGCATAGAGTGCCGATTGAACTGCGCCAACGTCCGAAAACCCCACTAGGAGTTTTGGCGCAACCCGTAGCAGTGCCTCCCAATCAAGTTGCGGCAATAAATCGCTGGCGCCATAACCGCCCCGCGCTGCAATGACACAATCAACGTCGTTGTCCAATAGCGCCTGATTCAACAAGCTGGCGCGCCGTGCAATACCCGTCGGTTCCAATCTATGCACGACGCTGTCGTCGAGAAGCTTGTGCGTCACATCGAGGCCGGCAACGCGCAGACGCTCAATATTTTCCCTTATAACAGGCTCGGGGGCACTGCAGATCTCGATAACGTGGACAGTTTTCACAGTCACACTCAGGACTTTGAATGGCCGTTGAGAAACTTCTCGACCACCAGAACATCATTGTCTACATACCTCAGCATGATGTAGATCGAACTCAGAGATTATTGCTTCGGATCATGGCATACATCTTAGGAACGCCGTTTGCGCGCATCCATCGCTCCAGGGTATTCCATCAGCAAACAGCCAATGCGGGTAGTGCTTTAGCGCCAGGACGTAACAGAATTGTAGCCAACACGCCCAGCAATTATAGCTCTCCACCAACCAGCAACTTGCCGTCAGCTTCAGCCACTGTAGTGCCTGCCTGATTAACACATTCACCTGTTAGCTCAACAATCCCGCCACCCACCTTAGGTTTGTTGATCTTTGCGGTGACGGTCCACACCGTCGTCAGCGTGTCGCCGGGGCGGACCGGGTTCTTGAAACGGCAATTGTGTTCTAAGTAGGCCAATGCGGTGCCGACAAAGTACATGCCGATCGGCGCTGACATCAGCGCACTAGTCAATGGGCCATGGAGTACTCGACTGCCAAAGCGACTCGCTGCAGCGAAAACTTCATCCGTATGCAACGGATTAAAGTCACCGAATAGTCCCGCACCATTGACGATATGCGTCTCTGTGACAGTCAATGCGCTGGAGAAAGAATCACCCACCCTGATCCCGCTGTAGGTGTGCCCACTAGGTATACGTTCCGGCGCCTTCATCACGTTACGGGTAGGCCCTTCAGCGAACATGTAGTCAATTTCAATGTTCGCCCCCCGCTTTGAAGTTGTACACCGCGCCCGTTCGAATACCCGATGGCCAGCGCGAGGTAATAGTCTTCATCCTCGTATAGAAGCGAACGCCTTCAGGCCCGTGAACATAATGATCGCCGAACAATGAACGTTTCCAGCCACCAAAACTGTGAAAAGCCATCGGCACGGGAATCGGCACATTGACTCCTACCATACCGATCCGCACGCGGTTGGAAAAATCCCGTGCTGCGTCACCATCGCGGGTAAAAATCGCAGCACCGTTACCGTACTCGTGGTCATTGACGAGTTCCAGCGCGGTGTCGTAAGAATCAGCTCTGACCACACACAATACTGGACCAAAAATCTCGTCTGTGTAAATCGACATTCCTGCTGTGACATGGTCGAACACCGTAGCTCCTACAAAGCAACCATTTTCGAATCCAGGGACAGAAATTTCTCGGCCATCGACGACCAGTTCTGCACCTTCTTCAATGCCGCGATCAATATAACCATTAATGCGGGCTTTTGCCGCAGGTGTGACCACTGGTCCCATCTCCGCATCGGACTGGGTATAGGGTCCCACCTTAAGCGCCGCTAGGCGCGGTTGCAGACGATCGAGAAGTGCATCGGCGACTTTATCGCCGACGGCGACAACCACCGACACGGCCATGCAGCGTTCCCCGGCTGAACCATACGCTGCACCCATCACAGCATCAACAGCTTGATCGAAATCGGCGTCAGGCATGACAACCATATGGTTCTTCGCACCGCACAGCGCTTGCACCCGCTTGCCGTGATCGCAGCCCGTACGATAGATATATTCTCCAACGGCAGTAGAACCGACAAAACTGACTGCCTGCACTTCT
>CAZAHE010000045.1:5547-17643 GCA_964484965.1 uncultured Acidiferrobacteraceae bacterium
CCTTTGAGCAGTTGGGGAATGCCACAGGCAAATTCAACGACCTCTAGACCGCGGGTAATGGAACCGCGCGCATCGTCCAGTGTCTTGCCATGCTCTGAGGACACAATCTCGGCAAGCTCATCCATTTTCTCAAGCAAAAGAGCCCGATAGCGAAATAGCACCTGTGCGCGTTTCGAAGGTGACGTTTGGGACCAGCCGGGGAATGCCTGCGCCGCCGACGCTACGGCCGTTCGCACCTCATCTGCACTGGCTAGGGGCACCTGCTTACTGACATCACCAGTTGCCGGGTTGTAGACATCTCCGAAACGCCCGCTACGCCCTTCTACCTTTTGTCCGCCCACAAAATGTGAGAGGACCAACCTGACAGCAGTATCCATCGCTTTTTGCCTCCGTTTTCTGCGGGACCTCAGCAGGGTGCCCGTTACCGCATGGACATTGTCGTGGCTCTTCCTAGTAAGGACAAGTCATGGTCAGCCACTGAAGATAATGACCTGGTGACTGGTCAGTTGTGTCGTTGCGCTTGCAGGTACAAAATTGCGCCTAGGTCCCTGTTGTACCAACGTCCAAGATAACTATGCACGGCTCGCAGCAGGAGAAACACAATGACAACTGTACGCTATCACCACATATTGCCCTGGTTGTTTGGCTTGTTGATTTCCGTTGTGGCTTCGTCGGCCGGTGCCGCCCAAATCACAGTCATCGTTACCGATACATTAGACAATGGAATACCAGTGGAATCGCGGTCAGACACGTTTGACTGCAACAGCCAGATATTCGCTGCCATCTACCTGAACGACGTCGAGAAAGGTCCGCACCAACTAGTGATCGACTGGACCGATCCCAATGGCCGGCGTAGAGAACGCAGCACCCAGCAGGCTAATGACACTACCACGCAGATCGTGACGTGGCTCAAAATGCATGCTGCACCGGGCAGTGGAATTCTGCGAGCGTTCAACCGCGCTATCGGCATGACCGACTTCATCGGCACTTGGACCGTATCAGTATCCGTAGACGGAGCGAAGGCGCTGCATACCAAATTCGATGTGATGTGCTGACACAAAAGGAGCACCGATTAAATCAGCCGACCCCTATCGTGGATCACGACGATATGGCGCAGCAATGGTTATTGAATCCTCTAAGCGTTAACAAACTTGTTGCGATACTCAGTGCGCACGTCAGCATACCACTGGGGCTCTCTAGGCCACGGCCATAGATTGGCTAGAGACGAGCCCGGATATTCTGACGAGAACAACTTGCCGTATTTTTCGCTGGCGTATTTTTCTGCGCCCGTCACGGCAGAGTTGTAGCCGTGTCTACCCCAGGTATTGTCAGAGCCGCCGTCGATAGACTTGCCCGCCGGCACAGGCTCGAAACAGTAGTCAACAAACGCATACACAGCATCCAGATTCTGGGCTGCGGTCGTTAACGCCATGCCGTCAACCCATGCCAATGAACCTTCGATTGGTGCCCTGTACTGTATCGGTTCACCATTCAGCATCAGTGTGCTCGGTGGACCATCCCAGGTTTGCCCAACTACGACACCCTGGTTCATAAAAGCGTTCTTTTGAGCGTCCGCATCGTTCCAGAAGATTTTCACCTGCTTTTTATTCTTGATACAAAAATTGGTCACTACGGCCCAGGTTTTTCGCATGAGCGCCTCGTCCGAGTACGCCTTGCGCATTGCACCAGACTCCAGCGCGCCGGTGGTTTCCAAGTACAGCCCTGCAGCCAACATTCCGGAATGCGGCCGCATGGTGGTCCTACCTTCCATATCCGGTTGCCAAATGTCACCATAACTTGGTATCGCATCGGCACGCGGCGGCGTCCATTTGTCTGTTCGCCACGCCAAACCCTCGGTACCCCAGACGTGGGGTAACCAATGTGTTCCTCTGCCCTCGAAATTCCATTCCTTGTGGCCCACCCGCAGCATCGTGGCATTGACATTGCCGAGATTGTTAATGCGGCTGAAGTCAAAGGGTTGCAGAAGATGGAGCGGTGCCCACTGTAGAGAACGCATGTGCGTTGGACTGACGATATCAAAGCCACGGCCTTTGGTGGCTTTCATTTTATTGAGAATTTCTTCGTTCGACCCGATGCCAGTGTGATTGATGGTGATGCCCGTTTTTTTCTTGAACGACCTGACAAAACCCACTGGCAGATAGTCGGACCACATCAGGATGTTGATCTCACCGGACGACGCAAGCGCGCCAGACGTCACCACCCATGGACCTGTAGCCGCAATTGCAGTGGCGACGGTGGAATGTCTGATCAGCCGCCGGCGATCCGAACTTGACAAGCCCGTTCTGTTTTTTTGTTTACTCATTAGTTTCACCGCAGTCTAGTAGCTTGAGAAACGACGTCTCCTTGCTCAACTGTCGCCGTCAGAGCAGGCACGATTCTGGTTGACGCCGATAATCCCCGCACCTTCGAAATCCTTCGTCTTAAGAACTTAATTTGCAATTGTGACCTCGCCTCAAGCCTGATCGCAAGCCAGTGGCACTAATTTTCTACCTCGGCCAAGGTCTCTCGAAGAATCTGACATATCTTATCAATGTGGTGACGTTCCGAGATCAACGGAGGAGCGATGAGCCCGGAGTCTCCGGTCATCTTGACGTGTAAGCCTTTCTTGAACATGCGTTTCTGAAGCTCTACACCCCTGACACCAGGCCCACCGGCAGCTTCTACATCGAAACCGGCAAACAGACCGTAGCCACGTATATCTGTTACCAGTGGAATGTCACTAAGGGCAAAAACCTGGTCAAGGAAATAATCGGATAAGGTGGCGGCGCGTTCGAACAGTTGGTCATGCTCGATAATATCCATCATCGCGAGGCCCGCGGCACAAGCGCCCGGGTGCCCTGAGTAAGTGTAACCATGAAAAAATTCGATAGCACCCTCATGTGACGCATTGATAATAGTGTCGTAGACCTGGTCGCTAACCGCCACTGCGCCCATCGGCTGCGCAGCGTTGGTAATGGCCTTGGCCATCGTCATTAAATCTGGCTTGACCCCAAAGGCATCTGCCCCAAATGGCGCGCCCAAGCGTCCGAAGCCGCAGATCACTTCATCAAACACAAGTAAGATGCCATGTTCATCACAGATCTCGCGCAGTCGTTCAAGGTAGCCCTTCGGTGGTACGAGCACCCCCGTGGATCCGGCAACGGGTTCGACAAAACACGCCGCAATCGTATCGGGGCCATAATTCATAGCAATCCGTTGCAGATCTTCCGCCAGTTCGATACCTTGGTCGGGTTGCCCCCTTACGAACCGGTTCTCCGGTAACCACGTGTGGCGCATGTGCACCACGCCTGGAACGCCCGGCCCGAAGGCCTGACGATTCTTGATCATGCCACTGAGTGAAATTCCGGCCAAGTTGACACCATGATAGGCCCGTTCACGCGAAGCAAAGCGTTGCCGCTGTCCTTCGCCGCGCACATAGTGGTAGGCATAACAGATTTTCATCGCTGTATCGACAGCCTCGGATCCCGAATTAACGAAAAAAACGTGATCCAACCCCGCGGGTGTCAGTTGCGCCACCCGCCTTGCCAATTCAAAACCCAGCGGCTGAGCCATCTGGAACGGTGGGACATAGGCAGCTTCCTTCAGTTGCGCGTAGACCGCTTCAGCAATTTCTGGACGACTGTGGCCAGCGGCACAACAAAACAGTCCGGAAGAACCATCCAATATTGGTTCCCCGTCCGGGGTGTACATATAGACGCCCTCGCCGCGGACGATAATGCGCGGGTCCGCCTTAAAATCACGGTTTGCGGTAAATGGCATCCAGTAGTTTTCTAGAAATTCGATGTCATATTTCATCCGATGTCTCCTCCGTAGCACCCAGGTGCACACTTCAATGGACGATCTCGCACCAGCATAAGCGAGCTTGCCAAGGGTAGACTGTAGCGCAGGACCACCTCGCAGGGTATCCGCTTGGATGTGGCGACACAAAACCACTACCCGGTAGCTGGCCAGTACACTATATTTCCGGTGCGACAGGCGAATACTGAACACGGGTTTTCGGGTGCTCAAAGCGCCCTTTGAATACAAACGAAGGTGGAGGAAATTCATTGCATATCGGCATACCCAAGGAAATCAAGAATCACGAATACCGTGTCGGACTTGCGCCTTCAAGCGTGCGCGAGGTGGTCAGTCATGGTCATCAAGTTACTGTGGAGCACAATGCCGGTGAGGGAATCGGAGCCTCAGATGAGGATTATCGTTTGGCTGGTGCTGCCGTTACCGATGACGTTATCTCGATTTTCAACGATGCAGACATGATCGTTAAGGTGAAGGAGCCTCAGGCGAATGAACGTCAAATGCTGCGGCCTGGGCAAATCCTTTTCACCTACCTGCACCTGGCGCCCGATCCAGAACAGACACGTGATCTTCTCGCCAGCGGCAGTACGTGTATTGCTTATGAAACAGTGACCGCCGTGGATGGTGGCCTACCCTTATTGGCGCCAATGTCTAAGGTCGCTGGACGTATGGCTATTCACGCCGGCGCACACTGTCTTGAACAGCCCCACGGTGGTCTCGGTGTGCTGCTCGGTGGCGTACCCGGCGTTGACCCAGCCAAAGTGGTCATCCTTGGCAGTGGTGTCGTCGGCACACACGCCACGCACATCGCCGTTGGTATGGGTGCCGATGTGTGGGTAATCGACCGCGATCCGACTGCACTTGAAACGCATTGGAAACAATTCGGACGCAGTACCAACACCGTATTTTCCACCCAGGATTCGATCGAAAAACATGTTCAAGACGCAGATCTCGTCATTGGCGGCGTCCTGATTCCAGGTTCAGCAGCGCCCAAACTGATTTCCCACGACCTGGTGCGATCGATGAAGCGTGGCGCTGGCGCCGTCGATGTTGCAATCGATCAGGGCGGTTGCGTTGCAACATCTCGTCCGACAACTCACGACGAGCCCACCTATATCGTGGACGGAGTCGTGCACTATTGCGTCGCCAATATGCCGGGTGGCGTGCCACGGACTTCGACCTATGCCTTGAATAACGTCACACTACCCCACGTCCTGACGCTTGCTGACAAGGGCTACCGCCAGGCGCTGCTGGATGACCCACACCTGCGCGACGGCCTCAATGTGCATGCCGGCCAGATTACCTGCCAGGAAGTCGCTGCTAGCCTCAACTACGACTTCGTCGATCCGCATGAATTACTTTAGCAATACGGGCTTGCCGGCAACACCTGCTAACATCGTGCCCCTGCACCCGAAGAGGATGATCCTATGACACAAATGACCCCCAGCGAAGCCTTTGTCGAAACCCTTGTAGCCCACGGAGTCACTGATATCTTTGGCATTATGGGGTCGGCTTTTATGGATGCAATGGACATCTTCGAGCCAGCCGGCATCCGCTTCATCCCCGTATGCCATGAGCAAGGATCGGCCCACATGGCGGATGGCTACGCCCGGATCAGTGGCCGACATGGTGTGTGCACCGGCCAAAACGGGCCGGGAATCAGTAACAGCGTCACCGCTATTGCCGCTGCCTTCTGGGCTCATTCACCTGTCGTCATCATTACGCCTGAAACCGGCTCGATGGGTATCGGTCTCGGCGGCTTTCAAGAAGCCAACCAACTTCCTATGTTCCAGGAGTTCACTAAGTACCAGGGACATGTCAACAATCCAGCACGCATGGCTGAGTTCACTGCACGCTGCTTTGACCGTGCCCATTCCGAACTTGGGCCGACCCAACTGAACATTCCGCGAGATTTCTTTTACGGCGACATCAATGTAGAGATTCCACAACCGCGCCCGCTGGATCGTGGTCCCGGCGGCACCAAGAGTCTAGACGATGCTGCAGCCCGGCTGGCCAGCGCGCGCTTCCCCGTTATCATCTCAGGTGGCGGCGTTGTCATGGGAGATGGGGTAGCCGCATGTAAAGCACTGGCTGAACGCCTGGGCGCCCCTGTGGTCAACAGCTATCTGCACAACGACTCCTTCCCGGCCAGCCATCCATTGTGGTGCGGTCCACTTGGCTACCAGGGATCAAAAGCTGCAATGAAACTGATCAGCCAAGCTGACGTAGTTCTGGCACTCGGCACCAGGCTAGGGCCGTTTGGCACACTGCCGCAGTACGGAATGGAATACTGGCCGGACAACGCCGATATTATCCAAGTCGATGCAGATCATAAGATGCTTGGTCTGGTAAAGAATATCTCCGTGGGTATCTGCGGCGATGCCGCTGCCGCTGCCGAATCGCTGCTGCAAAGACTAAAAGACCGCACACTCTCTTGCGATGACACCACTGCAGAACGTGCCGAACGTATCCAGTCAGAGAAAAAAGCGTGGGAAAAGGAACTCAATGAGTGGATTCACGAAAACGATGATTGGAGCTTGCAGATGATTGAACAGGCTGGAGAAGGAGAACTTCATCCACGCCAGGTACTGCGCGAGCTTGAAAAATCAATGCCCGACGATGTCATGGTTTCAACTGATATTGGCAATATTAACGCTATTGCCAACAGTTACCTCCGCTTCGAACGGCCGCGCAGCTTTCTCGCACCAATGAGTTTCGGCAACTGCGGCTACGCCTTCCCAACAATGATCGGCGCCAAGGTCGCCGCACCCGAGCGACCCGCGGTTGCATACTCGGGCGATGGTGCATGGACCATGAGCATGGTCGAAACGATGACCTGTGTGAGACATAAGATTCCGGTCACAGCAGTGGTGTTTCACAACAGGCAATGGGGCGCAGAAAAGAAAAACCAGGTTGACTTCTACGGTCACCGCTTCGTCGCCGGTGAGCTGGAAGGGCAGGATTTCGCATCAATCGCTCGCGCGATGGGCGCAGAGGGTATCAGCGTCAGTCGCCTCGAAGATGTCGGACCTGCACTCGAGCGGGCTGTTGATGCCCAAATGAATGCTGGCGTCACAACGATCATCGAAATCATGTGCACTCGGGAGCTCGGAGACCCATTCAGACGAGATGCCCTGAGCATCCCGGTACGCCATTTGGCAAAGTACAAACAATACGTGTGACTGGCCGAAACACGCCCCCTCGGTGGCGCTTTGTTTCGGCAACCGTTTTACCGCAGGGGGTTCCTGTAAACGCCACTTGTCATTAATGCTGAGAAATTCTCGAGGTCGCCTGCGCTCGAAAGTCCACGGTCGACCAATCGCTACATCACGCGCCGATATAAAAGTGCTGCGACCAGCAAGAAGACCATTGATGGCAAGGCCGCGCCGACCAGCGGTGGCACACCATGCACCAAGACAACGTAACCGAACGCTCGGCTAAGAAAGTAAAACCCCAATCCGATCAGGCTGCCTAGAAACAGGTTGCGACCCATACTGCCGGACCGAATACTGCCAAACACAAACGGAATCGCAAGCACCACCATCACTGCGGTTGAAAGCGGCAACATCCACTTGCCCCAGTAAGCCAACTCGTAAGCCCGCGTGTCCTGGCTGTTACGCTCGAGATGGCTGATGTAGCGGCGTAATTGAGACATCGACAACTGGTCCGGCTGCACCACAAACACGGTCAGCATATCGGGAGTCAGACTGGTATCCCAGGCAACCACGTCTCTATTGATCACCTCGGCGAACCCTTCTGGCCCCAACGTGGTCGTGGTTACACGCCTCATTTCCCACGTGCCTTGGATATAGCGCGCTGTACTAGCTTCAATCAGTGAATGCAATCGGTCGTGACCTTCAAATCGGAACACTTTGACTCGTAGGAGTGACAGATCATCCGGATTTTCTTGTGGACCATTTAACACTTCGCCGATGTTCACGTAGGTGTTCTGGTCTCGCATCCACAGTCCAAAACTGCTGCCCTGGTCAATATTGCGCTGTAGTGCCTCAGCCCTGGAACGCTGGGCCAATTTCTCAGTATGCGGACTAACCAATTCGCCGATCAGTATCGATACCAATACAAAAAGTCCGCCCATCTTGAGCACAGACGTGGTCAGCCGTGTCAACGAGACGCCGCTGGTACGAATCACGATCAACTCCGAATCTAATGCCATGCTGGAAAGACCCAGAATCGAACCCAGCAAGGCAGCCATCGGGAACACTTCGTAGATGATGCGCGGCACGCTGAGGGCGACAAAGCGCAGTGCGTCGACCACACCGAAATTGCGCGAACCAATATCAGCGATCTGGTCCATGAAGATGACAAAAGTAAACAATCCCACCAGCACTGCCATCACGAGCAGTGCCTGCTGAAGGATGGTGCGGCCAATGTATAGATCGAGTAGGCTCACGATGTCCCTTTTACGGTAGGAATCAAAGATCGGTTCATACTTCGACGCCAAAAGAAGTAGACCGCTACACAAGCCACGGCGAGATGCAGCAACCATAGCCCCATCGGGTTCTGAAAAGCACCTTTGCTGAACCGGCCAATCACGGAAAACACCGTGTAGAAATAGGCGAAATAGATGATTAAAGCAGACAGCAGGCCCAGCACTCGATAGCGTCTGGAATACCCGGCACTTGCGGCCAATGCAAACAGGATCAGTGCAGGCATCATCACAACTTTCGAAATGCGCCAGTACAACTCCGACACCAACTGCGGGCTCTGGGCACCAATCAGCTGTACTGTCGCCCAGCCGCGCAACGGCACGACTAGCTGGCCGGACGGCTGGCGGCGGATCCGTATTCCGTAGCTCTCAAATCGAGTCACCCTGTAGCTCGATGTTCCCGGCAGCCAGTCGTAGCGCACCCCGTCATTCAGCACAAGATAGTCACTGCCACTGTCGTTGTGCCGGTGGCCAGTGGCCGCTATTACCACAACGTTTGTTCCAAGATCGGAAGCATAGGCAAACAGATTGCGCAACTTGTGATCCTGTTCATCGTGCTTTTCGACGAAGTAAACAACCCTGCCACTTTGCGACTCGACAAACATCCCAGGGATGACGCTACCAATGTCGTTGCGATTCCTCAGATCAGTCTCGACGACAGCGCCTGCCTCGACCAACAATGGTGAGAGGAAAAACGTAAATCCCCCGACCAGCGTGAGCGCCAATATCATCAGTAGCACGGCTGGGCGCAGAAAGGCGGACAATCCGATGCCGGACGCAGCCAGCACGGTGAGCTCGTTGTCTTTGCGCCAGCGACCGAACACCAGCAAGATCGCGAGATACAACATGAGCGGCAAGATGATGTCCATATAAGACAACAACTTGAAGCTGACCAAGGAAACGATACCTTCTAAGGGGATTTCTCCCAACGCTGCCATACGCAGAAATCCGAGGGTGCGAATAACGAGGAAAATGGCCAGCATAATCAAGGTTACGGCAGCGCCGGTGCGCAGCACCTCGCTAACAAAATTCCGCTGAACGATCAAGATTAAATTCTGCCGGCAATTGTTTTGACAGGCCCGCAATTGTCGCACGACAATAGCCACCGTTTTCTATTCGTTCTAAGCGCTGAATCGAAACCAACCACTGAAGGGACTACCCACGGGACTATGATGAAAATTTCTGTCACTACCAAGGACCCTGCCACACTCACTACTGACTGCCTTGTCGTTGGTATCACCCCCGAAGAGCCGCTTGGTGGGGCAGTAGCTGCCATTAACCGGGCAACTAAGGGTCTAATCAAACGGCTACTTGACCAGGGCGATCTCGACGGTAGCGCCGGCCGCTGTGTGATGCTGCCCGTGCCAACTGGAGTCAAGGCCGAGCGTTTACTCCTGATCGGTCTTGGTCAGAAAAGCGGTCAGGGAACCCATGACTTTGCCAAGGCCGTGCGCGCCGCGGCAGAGGCCATCGGTCGCTCAGGCGCTCGCAACGCCGTAATCGCGTTACCCCAGCGGGGCCGCCAACAAGTGCAAACCGGTGCGGACGCGCGCATAGTCGTCGAAGGATTTGCTGCCGCTTCATATCGTTTTGACCAACTCAAGAGCAGTAAATTGAAGCGACCCACAACGCTCACGCGCCTGATGCTCGCCGTGTCGGATGCTGGCCATGTTCGCAGCACACAGCGTGGCACTAACGAAGGTCAAGCCATTGCCAACGGCCTCAAGCTGGCCCGAGACCTTGGCAATCTGCCCGGTAATGTCTGTACACCCACCTACCTGGCGAGGCAGGCGCGAAAACTTGGGCGTAGTCACAACCTACGTATATCCGTGCTCGACGAGAACCGGATGAAGGCGCTTAAGATGGGTTCTTTGCTGTCGGTATCGCGCGGCAGTCGCGAACCTGCCAAGTTGATCATAATGGAGTATCGTGGCGCGAAAAATGGCGCCGCACCGGTGGTGCTGGTCGGCAAGGGGCTCACTTTCGATGCCGGCGGCATCTCCCTTAAGCCGGCAGGTAGTATGGAAGAAATGAAGTTCGACATGTGTGGGGGAGCAAGTGTTTTTGGCACACTACTCGCCGTAGCAGAGCTCAAACTTGCACTGAATGTCATCGGCATAGTACCAAGTAGTGAAAACCTTCCTGACGGGGCTGCCAATAAACCTGGTGATATCGTCACAAGTATGGCCGGCAAAACAATTGAAATCATCAATACCGATGCAGAGGGCCGGCTGATCCTTTGTGACGCCTTGACCTACGCACGGCGTTACAAACCGGCCGCGGTTATTGACATCGCGACACTCACTGGCGCCTGTGTTGTTGCACTCGGTGCACCGGCGAGTGGCCTTTTCAGTAATGACGACGAGCTGGCCGACGATCTGCTCAGCGCCGGAAAGGATAGTGGTGATCGTGCCTGGCGTATGCCCGTGTGGGATGAATACCAGTCCCAGTTGAAGAGCCCTTATGCCGATATGGCCAACGTTGGTGGCCGCAGTGCCGGCGCTGTCACTGCCGCGTGCTTTCTCGCCCGCTTCACTGAAAATATGAAATGGGCACACTTGGATATCGCCGGAACGGCCTGGGTAGGTGGCAAAGACAAGGGCAGTTCGGGTCGACCGGTACCGCTGCTGACGCGCTACCTGATCAATCGGGCAAACTCCGGCTGAATCGGCACAATTTCGTGGCCCTCAACCCCCGCATCGATTTCTACGTGCTCGCGAGACCGGCACCGAACGGTCGACTGCGACTCGCCTGCCGTGTGACCGAGAAAGCCTATCGCGCTGGCCATCGCATCCACCTACTGACACAGGATGAACCACAAGCCAACACACTGGATGACCTGCTATGGACCTTCAGCCAGAGCAGTTTTATACCGCATTCGCTGGCAACGCAGGCGAGTGACGGAGATACGCCGCCGCCAGTACTCGTAGGTTCTCAGTTACCCGCACCAGCCAGCGTGGATACACTGATTAGCCTCGCCGGGGAACCGATTGGCAGCTATGCCGAATTTGAGCGTATTGCGGAAATTGTAGGTGCGGAAGACGAAGAAAAATTGGCCGGGCGTCGGCACTACCGGTTCTATCGCGAGCACGGCCTGACCCCGAACACACACACCATTTCACCCCACTAGAACTTACAAAGTGACCCGAGAAAAAACGCATATGCACTCGCTGATTGCCGATCTCGAGTCCTTAGGGCGACTGCTCGGGCCGGACGATGAGCCATCCCTGACAGAGGATTCGAAAATCATTGAAGGGGCTGTCGGCGATGACGAGTCTGTAGCACCAGTAACGACTACCGGCGCTACCAAGAGGATTGACGCGCCGTCGATCACTGGCAGCGAAGAAGTGCCCACACAGGCATCTTCCGGCGGCGAGTTGCAAGAGGAAAAAACACCCTTTTCCACGCTCGATATGTTCGATGCGGCGCACAACGGCGATGCACAAGAACCTCTCCCCGAAACGGGCGAAACAGCGGCAGCACACTCATCGGCGAAGACAAACATAGCTCCGGTAGCACTTTCCAAGCCGGACAATCCGGGAATCGCGGCCGAAACACTGCTTCTGGAAGAGCTCTCCCGTGAACTGATTGCTCTGGTTGAGCAGAGAGTCAGCGCGCGTACCGGTGAGCTACTAGATGACAGTTTGCGCGATGAATTGATCGTAGCAGTAATGAATCATATCGAGGATTGGCAAGGCTTGGACTGATACAACCGGCCGCGAGACAAGGAAGCCATACCGTATACTCGGGCGCCTTTGGTGTTGGCGTCGTATGCAAAGGGCTAGCCCCGCAATATCCATGAGCGAACTCGACAAAACCTACGAACCCCACGC
>CAZAHE010000046.1:0-17328 GCA_964484965.1 uncultured Acidiferrobacteraceae bacterium
CAGAGTCCTCTCTCGGTCTAGCAGTTGGACTGTTCCTGACGCGCGAACTTGGTCCTGTTCTAACCGCGCTACTATTTGCTGGTCGGGCCGGTTCCGCATTGACGGCGGAAATTGGTCTCATGCGCGCAACACAGCAACTTGATGCAATGGAGATGATGGCCGTTGACCCTTTACCTCGAGTGGTGGTTCCACGATTTCTGGCCGGTGTCGTGGCAATGCCGTTGCTGGCGGCGCTGTTTAGCGTAATTGGGCTGGTCGGAGGTTATCTAGTTGGCGTTGCGCTACTCGGGGTTGATGGCGGCACATTTTGGTCCTCAATGCACGCTGGCGTTGATGTTGTCCAAGATGTGCTAGTCGGAGTCTTCAAAAGTCTGGTGTTTGGTTTAGTAGTTACGTGGGTGGCTGTGTTTGAGGGTTATAGTGCTGCGCCGACGACCGAAGGTGTCAGCCGTGCAACCACGCGGGCTGTGGTCACCGCATCGCTTGCGGTACTCGGTCTCGATTATGTGATGACCGCAATCATGTTTAGTGAGGTTTGACAATGGTGCAATCGACAAAGGAAACCTGGGTTGGTATTTTTATCCTGGCAGGCCTTGCGGCGCTAGTTTGGTTAACCCTTTTTGTAGGGAACTGGGGCGCAATCACCATGGGTAGCGGCTACCAAGTGACCGCTAAATTTGAAAACATCGGGGGCCTCACAGTGAAATCTCCTGTCACACTTGCAGGTGTGACGATTGGCCGAGTGATCAACATATCTAGTGATTCTGGCGATTACAATGCCGTCGTGACCCTCAGTATTGACAGTCTCCACGACAACCTGCCGCTCGACAGTAGCGCTTCCATATTGACAGCTGGATTGCTCGGCGCACAGTACGTGAGTGTCGTGCCCGGTGCAGAGATGGAGTATCTTAGAGAAGGTGATCAGATTGAGATCACTCAGTCCGCTCTGATCCTAGAGCAGTTGATCGGCGAACTTTTATTTAGCAAGGCAACTCCGAACTAATGAAGTATCGGTATCTGGCCATCTTGGGGTTGATCAGTTTTGCATCGCTGGCACAGGAACCTTCGCCGGCAGAGATGATTCGACGAGGTGTCGAAAACCTGACTACGCAAATGTCGAGCCAACGGTCGAGCCTCGAAAACGATAAGCAAAAGCTGTATAACCTGGTGGATAGAGAAATCGGCCCCCACCTCGCGGCAAATAAAATTGCCCGCCTCGTGGTTGGTCGCCATTGGCATAAAGCCGACACTCGCCAGAAGGGTGCATTCATTACCGCATTTCGCAACTTACTGATAAAAACCTACGCGGTCTCGATTTTCGAACATGCCGCCACCGCAAAGATCGAGTTTAAGCCGTTCTCCAAAAAATCCAGCAATGCCCGCACGACCCTCGTTCGTACGCTCGTTCGTTTTGATGATGGGACGAATATGCCCATTGATTACAAATTCGTACGGACGGCAGAGGGAGACTGGCTGATCTACGATGTGATAATCAGCCGGATCAGTCTGGTGGTCAATTTTCGTAACAGCTATGGCCGTATTATTGAATCTGATGGTTTCGATGCCCTCATCGAACTGCTCCAGTGAGACCTGGCCAAATTAGGCCTGCTGATGTGGTTGATGTTGAGCAGATAGGAGACAACAGTTGGCGTTTGTGCGGTGAACTGACTTTTGACACGGTGACTGATTTGGTCGATGCTATGCCCGAGCACGAGCTAGGCGCACAGCTGAAGTTTGAACTGTCTGGCCTGACGAAAGTGGATAGTGCCGGGGTCGCGCTGATGATCGAATGGACGCGTACCGCCAAACTTGATAAATGTCAGGTGCAATGGTGCAACCCACCGAAAGCTCTGGCAAGATTGATCCAAGTGATGGGCGTTGGCGCATTGCTATCGGTTGACCAGAAATCGTCTTATTGACGGGTACGTCGGTGCCATCTGATGACGCCTACTCGATCATCATCAAGCCCGTGGTTGGGGTTTTTTTCAGGCCCTTCGCTTATAATTAAAAAATAGGATTCTTAATGGTTAGTCCCGAAGATATCAAGCAGTGGATTGAAACCGGCCTGGTTGGCGCGACGGTTAGTGTTTCAGGAGACGGTCGCCATTTTGATGCCGTGATTGTCAGTGGCGAGTTCGAGGGCAAAAATGCCGTGCAACGGCATCAATTGGTTTATGGTGCGTTGGGTGACAAGATGCGTGTGGATATCCATGCATTGTCAATGCGTACGATGACACCGAAGGAATCGGAAGAAGAATAGATTATGTGGTACCGCAGGAGTGATGAGACGTTGAGACAAGACATCGAAACAATAGAAGGACCTTTCTAATGGATATTCAACAACATATTCAGACACTGATTGAGGACAATGATGTGATGCTGTTTATGAAGGGTACGCCGGACTTCCCGCAGTGTGGTTTTTCGGGGCGCTCTGTTCAAATACTACAGGCGTGTGGTGTAAATGCTTTCGGTAGCGCCGACGTCTTGATGGATGATGAACTGCGTGAGGGCATCAAGGCATTTTCAAATTGGCCCACAATTCCACAACTGTATATAAAGGGTGAATTTGTCGGTGGAAGTGACATACTGCTGGAGCTGTACCAAAACGGGTCATTACAAGAAAAACTGACCCCTCTCAATACGTAATCACAGTGCGTTTGTGCGCAATAGGCGCTCGATAGGGCGCCTTTTTGTTTGCTCGAAAAATCTATGGACAACCTCCCATAGAGTGCGGACAATGAGCAGGTCGGACGCTGCTTCACAACCGCATCAGCATGGACAAATTACTGGTTAACGGCGGCCGTCCCCTGGACGGAGAAATACACGTTTCGGGATCTAAAAACGCCGCGCTGCCGATTCTTATTGCGTCGCTTCTGTGCAGCGAGCCACTGGAAGTGCGTAACGTACCGCATCTACGTGACATTACGACGACGCTTCACCTGCTTCGCCACCTTGGTGTCCGAGTGGTGTCCCAGCAAGACCAGACAGTTGAAGTAGATAGTGCCGATTTGGATGTGCTACGCGCACCCTATGAACTGGTCAAAACGATGCGCGCATCGATATTGGTACTTGGACCGTTGCTCGCCCGTTTTGGAGAAGCCGAGGTGTCCTTGCCGGGGGGTTGTGCGATTGGTTCGCGCCCGGTAGACCTTCACATTCGCGCATTGCAGAAGATGGGGGCACAAGTGACGATAGAAAATGGCTACATCAAAGCTACTGTTGGGCGTGGTGGGTTGCAGGGGACAAAGCTGTTTTTCGACAACGTCACAGTGACCGGCACAGAGAATTTAATGATGGCAGCGGTACTTGCGCGGGGAGAAACAGTTCTCGAGAATGCGGCGCGTGAACCCGAAGTTGTTGACTTGGCAAACTGTCTAACCTCTATGGGTGCAGCAATCGAGGGCGTTGGTTCAGATGTCATTACGATAAACGGTGTTGCGGCGTTGCACGGCGCTTCTCATACCGTTATTCCTGACCGAATTGAAGCAGGCACTTATCTGTTGGCGGCGGCGGCCACTCGGGGCAGAATTCAAGTGACAGGGTTGGATCCGAAGATGAGTGAGGCACTGCTTGTTAAACTACGAGAAACCGGTGCGCAGATAACAACAGACTCGGACAGGGTTGTCCTCGACATGCGATCGTGTCGACCCCAAGCAGTTAATTTAGTCACTGCACCGTTTCCCGGGTTTCCAACTGACATGCAGGCTCAGTTCGTTCTTTTGAACTCGATTGCAGATGGAACGGCGACGGTCACTGAGACCGTGTTCGAAAATCGATTTATGCATGTTCAGGAGTTGCAGCGTATGGGGGCTGATATCACTCTACGCGGCAACACTGCCGTGATCCAGGGAGTGCCGGGATTAAGCGGCGCCCAGGTAATGGCCACCGATCTTCGGGCATCCGCCTGTCTGGTACTGGCAGGCCTCGTTGCGCAAGGAGAAACAATGATCGATCGCATCTACCACATTGATCGGGGTTACGATCGAATAGAGGAAAAACTCGCACAGTGCGGTGCGAGAATCCAGCGCATACCAGGCTCGCCAGACTATGCCGATACCGGGCATCCGTCATATAAGTCGTTACGGCAGGCTTAGAAATGGCGACACTGGGATTGCGTCAACTGAATACCTGTGACGCCGAATTTGATGCAGATCTCGCCGATTTATTGGCGCGCAGTCGGGTTACCGATGAACGCGTTGAGGTAGCCGTATCGGAGATCATTGCTCGCGTCAGGGAAGCAGGGGACACGGCGCTGATCGAATTAGCGACATCGCTGGATAAGTTCACCTGTGAGAAGCCGGGCGATCTCGAGGTTCCGCGGACGGAGATAGAAAGTGCATCGGCAAATCTGGATCAAAGCGTCCGGCGGGCACTCGGTTTGGCCGCGGAGCGTGTGCGTAGCTTTCACCAACGCCAGCTTGAACAGTCTTGGCAGTACGACGATGGCGACGGTAATTGTCTGGGACAGCGAGTAACGCCGATAGAGCGTGTGGGAATTTACGTGCCCGGGGGGAAGGCTGCTTATCCGTCGAGTGTCTTGATGAATGCGATTCCGGCGAGCGTTGCCGGCGTTGGTGAGGTCATCATGGCAGTCCCAGCTCCCGGCGGCGAGGTGTCTAGTGTGGTTCTGGCTGCTGCCGAACTAGCGGGCGTAAGCCGTGTCTTTCGTATTGGTGGTGCACAGGCTATTGCAGCACTGGCCTTTGGGACACAGACCGTGCCGAAAGTCGACAAGATCGTTGGTCCAGGCAACGCCTATGTGGCCGCGGCGAAGAAGCAGGTCTACGGACAGGTAGGCATTGACATGATTGCTGGCCCTTCCGAGGTCGTTATCGTATGTGACGACGATGCTAATCCGGACTGGGTGGCGATGGACCTATTTGCGCAGGCGGAACATGATGAAATGGCTCAGGCGATACTCGTATGTCCGACGCAAGTTCAGATTGATCGTGTACAAGCATCGATGCAGACACTTATTGGTACGCTTGCACGCGCTGACATCATCGATCAATCTATAGCTGCGCACGGCGCAACTATTCTCGTGCAGTCCTTGGTGGAGGCGATTAATGTTGTCAATCGGATCGCCCCTGAGCACCTACAACTGATGGTCGAATCACCGGAGGCGTTGCTGCCGACGATTCGCCATGCCGGAGCAATTTTCTGTGGGTATTTCAGTGCGGAGGTTCTTGGTGATTACTGCGCGGGGCCGAGCCATGTTTTACCTACCACAGGAACGGCGCGCTTTTCTTCACCGCTTGGTGTTTACGACTTCCAGAAACGCAGCAGCTTGATTATGTGCTCGAAAAAAGGCGCACAACACTTAGCCGGGATAGCCTCAATACTGGCACGCTCGGAAGGACTCGACGCGCACGCGGGTTCGGCGGATCGGCGTAGCCGCTGAATTTTGACTAAGACCGTTTTAGAACATGACGATTGAACAGCGCATTGGTCGTTGGATACGACCGGAAATCGACAGGCTGACGCCGTACCATGTGCCTGACGCACGCGGCATGACGAAACTGGATGCCATGGAAAATCCATATAGATGGCCAACGGAGCTGCGTACAGCCTGGCTCGAATGCTTGGCCTCCACGGCGCTCAATCGGTATCCAGACGCGTCTGCACAAGATTTGCGGGCGAGGATTTTCGAGTGGTGCGGCGCCCCTGATGGCAGCGAGATCATACTGGGTAACGGATCCGACGAATTGATACAAATTCTCGCACTCTCACTGGGTGGGCCGGGGCGCACGATTTTAGCCCCCGAACCGACCTTCGTGATGTATCGCACCATTGCACAGTTCACCGGTACAGCATATATCGGTGTTGCGGCAGGCGAAGCACTGACACCCGGCAAAGACGCGTTATTGCGCGCAATCGACAAACACAATCCGTGCTGTGTTTTTCTCGCACACCCCAACAATCCGACCGGTGCGGAGGCCGACCCGGAAACGGTGCAAGCTGTTGTTGCGGCGACGGACGGGCTGGTGGTGATAGATGAGGCCTACCATGTTTTCTGCGGAGACTCTTTCGTTAATTTGCTGGAGAGTGCCGATAACCTCGTCGTGATGCGGACATTTTCCAAGCTTGGCCTGGCCGGACTGCGGTTGGGATTCCTTATCGGCCCGAGACTGTGGCTAGATGTCTTTGATCGCGTACGCCTGCCCTACAACATTAATTCACTCACGCAGGCCAGCGTTTTGTTTGCGCTGGAGCACATCGATTGGTTCCAGGACAAGGCATCACAGATCTGCAATCAACGCGCGGTGCTGTTACAAGCACTCGCGGACCTGCCTGGTGTCACCGTGTACCCGAGTTCGGCCAATTTTCTTCTGTTTAAGGTGAATCAAGGTCAAGGAGAACATGTGTTTCGACGTTTGAAAGAGGAAAAAGTGTTGATTAAAAACCTACACGGTACACATCCAGGGTTATTAGATTGCCTGCGTGTGACGGTTGGCACCCCGGAGCAGAACAATGTGTTTTTGGATGCGCTTGAAAAGATCCTCAAGTGAGAATAATTGCCCGCCCGACAGCGATGTCGGGGCTTTGATAAAATTGCTCTGTTACTAATATCGTTTCCTCTTTCACTAAGTCACGCCGATGACCACGCAATCGAACTTGTCTGAGCGCCGCGCGCAGGTCCAGCGCAAGACCCGCGAGACGCAAATCAGTCTTGATCTGAATCTAGACGGTACAGGTGACTCCCAGTTACAGTGCCAATTACCTTTTCTTGAGCACATGCTCGATCAGGTTGCCCGCCACGGTATGATTGATTTGTCACTGGATGCACGTGGTGACTTAGAGATCGATGCACATCACACAGTAGAAGATATTGGCATTACCCTGGGCCAGGCGCTAAACGAGGCGCTGGGTTCACGTGCGGGTATTGCACGGTACGGCCATGCATACGTGCCGCTTGATGAGGCATTGAGCCGCGTGGTGCTCGACTTTTCCGGCCGGCCTACCTTGGTTTATTTGGTTGACTGGCCGCGAGCCCGGGTGGGCGAGTTCGATGTTGACCTGATCCGGGAGTTTTTTCAGGGGTTTTGTAACCATGCCGGAGTCACATTGCACGTCGACAACCTACGCGGGGCGAATGCACACCATATTGCTGAGACTGTATTCAAGGCGTTTGGCCGGGCACTGCGCATGGCGGTGCGGCGCGACGAACGATTGGGTAACACCGTGCCGTCAACGAAGGGGTCGCTTTAAACCGGCTTCGACAGCATGTCAAACATAGCCGTCGTCGACCTCGGTACGGGCAATCTGCATTCGGTGAGCAAGGCGCTGGAGCGCGTCGCCGTTGGCCAGTCTGTCAGTGTTACCCGCGACCCGTTAGTGATCAAATCAGCGGAGCGAATCGTGCTACCAGGGCAAGGTGCAATCAGGAGTTGGCTTGAGGCGCTATCTGCTGAAGGCCTTGAAACGGTGCTAACCGAAGCCATCGCGTCGAAGCCGGTCTTGGGTATTTGTCTTGGTTTGCAATCTCTTTACCAATCAAGCGAAGAAGATGGGGGTGCCGAGGGTCTTGGAGTTTTGTCCGGTAGAGTGAAGCGTTTTCCGGCTACGGACTTTTCAGGAAGCCGGCTGAAAGTTCCGCACATGGGATGGAACCGTGTAGAACAGTCAATTAGCCATCCACTTTGGGTGGGTATCGGCAACGGTTCGCGGTTTTATTTCGTACACAGTTACTACGCGCCATGTGCTGTAGCCGATGAGGTAGTCGGCGTCACATGCTACGGGGTTGAGTTTGCCTCCGCGGCGGCCCGTAAAAACGTGTTTGCAGTACAATTCCACCCTGAAAAGAGCCACCGGCATGGCTTGACCTTACTGGCAAATTTTGTCCGCTGGGACGGTACCGCCTGATGCAGCGACCCGGCGGCACACGACCCCTTGACCCCGCAAACTGACTCTCCGCATGTTGCTGATTCCCGCCATCGATATAAAAGGTGGACGTTGCGTGCGCCTGCGCCAAGGCCGAATGGAAGAAGAAACGGTTTTTGACGATGATCCTGTCGCTGTTGCCGCGCGCTGGGTGAGTGAGGGAGCGGAACGACTTCATCTAGTCGATCTCGATGGTGCTGTCGCCGGCCGGCCAGTCAACTCAGAAATCATCCGTGCGATTGCCGACAGTTTCTCCAACATTCCGATCCAGGTCGGAGGCGGCATTCGTGATAAAGAGACTGTTGAAGGCTATCTCGAACTGGGTGTACGTTTTGTGATCGTCGGCACGCGCGCGGTTAATGAACCTCATTTTGTCAGTGATCTTTGTGCAGAATTTCCCACCCACATCATCGTAGGGCTCGACGCACGTGGCGGTCGTATTGCAACCGATGGTTGGTCGAAACTCTCCGGCCACGATGCGATAGATATGGCGCAACATTTTCAGGATGATGGCGTCGAGTCGATCATTTATACCGATATCGATCGGGACGGCATGCTTTCGGGCGTCAATGTTACGGCCACTGCACGCTTGGCTGAATCGGTCCGAATACCGGTCATTGCATCCGGTGGAATTAAAGATCTGAAAGACTTGCAGTGTCTGTGTGACGTTGCTGATTCCGGGATATTTGCGGCGATTACAGGCCGTGCCATTTACGAGGGAACGCTAGACTTCGCCACAGCTCGCCAGTTTGCCGCAGCGCACGGCGATTCAGGTTTTTGATTAATGGCGCTGGCAAAACGCATCATCCCTTGTCTTGATGTTGATGGGGGTAGAGTCGTCAAGGGAGTTCAATTTGTTGGGATTCGCGATGCCGGTGATCCAGTCGAGATTGCGCGGCGCTACGATGATCAGCGCGCCGATGAGATAACGTTTCTGGATATCACCGCCAGTTCTGACAATAGGAATACGATGGCTAATGTGGTGAGCGCAGTGGCAAGCGAAGTGTTCATTCCGCTCACCGTAGGTGGTGGCATACGCCAGTTAGAGGACATTAACCGCATGCTACATGCGGGTGCGGACAAGGTGTCGATCAATACTGCGGCTGTGTCGCGACCGGAACTCGTCCGCGAAGCAAGCCGCCACTTTGGGGCACAATGTATCGTCGTTGCGATCGACGCCAAACAGTCGGGCAAAGCCTGGAAGGTATATACCCATGGTGGACGACAGAGAACGGATATAGACGCGGTTGAATGGGCACGAAAGATGGCCGAGTTTGGTGCGGGCGAGATTCTCCTTACCAGCATGGATCGGGACGGTACGCGAGACGGATTTGATCTCGAGTTGACTCGCGCGGTGACGGATGCCGTGCCAGTGCCGGTTATTGCGTCCGGCGGCGTAGGAGAATTAGAACACTTGGCGGCAGGTGTAATAGATGGGGGGGCTGATGCAGTTTTGGCGGCGAGCATTTTTCATTTTGGTGAGTTCACAATCAGTGACGCCAAGCAATATATGGGCTCGCGCGGCATTGAGGTCAACTGGGACGGATGATGCGCTGACTTACGGTGGCACAGGAACAATCGGTCTTATGACATGCAACCAATGATGTTCTGTTGCTAACCACCGTGTTGGCACGCTGATGTCCCCAGTGGGGCCCTGCTGTAGAGAACACGCCTATCGACTTTAGGCGGCGAAGTGTTATTGAAGATCGTGTTGCACCATTAATTTAGCGAACATACACGTGACCGCACTCGCGTAGAGTCGCAGAGTTAACATTTCTTCGCCGATTTAGGAAACGCTTGGGTGCCAGGATGACGGGATAAGCGCCTCAAGCTTAGCCTCCAACAGTCCCTTTTGACTGGTGGAGTGCTTGATGGAAAGTACAAAGTTGCCTTTCTCAGTCATTTCAAAGCGGTTATTATGGCGTTATCGGGATTCATTAAGCCCCCGGCAGTGAAAATTTGGCACAGGTGAGTAATCACGGCGACGGTTAGCGCGAACACATTTTGTGGGGGTGCTTGCTCACGATTTCCTAAGGGGAGAGAAGATATGGGAGCAGGTGGTATAGGAATCTGGCAACTCTTGATTGTCCTGGTGATTGTATTGTTGTTGTTTGGAACCAAGAAGTTGCGCAACATGGGCGGGGATCTTGGATCAGCGATAAAAGGCTTCAAAAAGGCCGTGAAGGAGAAGACGGGGGACGGTGAAGCAGCGCCTGATGAGGACAGCGCAGAGGCCTCAGTGGAGTCGCTTGATGATCCCAAAACCAAGGACACGAGCGCCACAAAAGAACAGGCCTGAGGCACCTACTGTGAACACGGGGTGTCTGAATGTTTGACGTAGGGTTTTGGGAGATTGCCATTATCGCGGTGATCGCGCTACTTGTAGTGGGTCCGCAGCGATTGCCGCACTTCGCCCGAACCGCTGGACTGTGGGTCGGTAAGGCACGGCGCATGGTCTCAGATGTGAAAGCGGATATTGATCGTGAGGTCCGCGAAAGTGAGCTCGCCGAGATTAAAGAAATCGGTGAGCAGATCACCGAGGCGCGAGACAAAATTCACTCAGGCAGTAAGGAAGTGCTGGAGGATAGTGGCGTGGAGGGCGTTGTCGACTCGATCAAGGAAACGGCACAAGCGATCGAGTCCGACAAGTCGAATTCTTCCTGATCTGATTGATAATGGCCGAAGTGAGCAAGCCGCCGGAACCGCAGGAAGCGACGTTCATGTCGCATCTGCTCGAATTGCGAAATCGCCTGCTGCGGGCGGTCGCAGCGGTACTGGTCGTGTTTGTCGCTGCCGCACCTTTTGCCAATACACTCTACGAATACCTCGCGGCGCCCTTGATGGCTGCGTTGCCCGAAGGCAACACCATGATATCGACTGAGCCACACGGACCGTTTTTCGTGCCGTTTAAGTTTGCATTTGCCTTTTCAGTTGCAGTCGCCATGCCTTACCTGCTCTATCAGTTGTGGGCGTTTGTTGCGCCCGGTCTCTACCGCCATGAGAAACAACTGGCCGTGCCCCTGCTGATTTCAAGCAGCCTTCTGTTCTACCTCGGAATTTTGTTTGCTTATTTTGTCGTCTTTCCCCTTATTTTCGCGTTCTTTACCAGCACGGCCCCGGAAGGGGTGGCCGTGATGACGGACATCAGTGCCTATCTGAGTTTTGTACTAAAACTCTTTTTTGCTTTCGGTCTCGCGTTCGAAGTCCCTGTAGCAACGGTATTGATGGTGAGGATGGGTATGACGACGACTGAGAGCCTGGCACAAAAACGACCATATATCATCGTGGGGGCATTTGTGGTTGGAATGCTGTTGACGCCGCCGGACATCTTTTCACAAACGATGCTCGCGGTACCTGTCTGGATTCTGTTTGAGTGCGGTCTTTATTTTTCAAAGATCATTAAAGCCAAGCCGACAGAAGACCCGCATGAACTATCTGATGACGAAATAGATGAAGAAGTGTCGGACCTCGACGACGAACGGACACTCTGATTTTCAATTCTCTCAGGTAGATCTTGAGTGTTTGAAAATCACTGGTCTGATTGGGTGGCTGGACTAAAACTCTGTCGTAGAAACGGCAGTGCCTTACCTAGGACTATCAAGACGTGCAGTTAGTCGCTATGCTGTCGCGACAAGCGGTCGGCTGCTATGCACCGGGTAATACCCTTCACTATGCCGGCATTGTCTACCGGAACATTGTGAAACAACCGTTGCTTATGTGCGCCTTAACATCGCTATGGCAGACTAATCAGCGATGACACCACTCGTGTGTATAGCCGGTGACGATCTGGACCATCCTCTACGATTCCAGCTGGGCAAATACAAAGGAACCTGCTTTACTCGGTCGGGCCCCGGTGGTTACCACCAAAACCAGGACGCGATTGGTGTCTATCGCGGCGTAGCCAATACGCTAGTAATGGCGGTGGCAGATGGCTTGGGTGGGATGCCGGACGGTGCTGGTGCTGCGCGCCGGGTGATTGAGTCCCTTGATGAGGGAACAGCCGAGCCTTCAGCTTCGATCGTTGGTTGCATACAGTCAGCTAACGACGCGATGCTAACAGACAGGTTTCCGGGTGGTTGCACGCTTATAGTCGCTGAATGCTTCGGTGGGCGTCTCGTTGTGCACCACGTAGGCGATGCTGGGGGGGTGATCGTAAGTAATGCAGGTTCAATACGTATGCAGACAGTGGCCCACTCGCCGGTGGGTCAAGCACAAGCACACGAGGGCCTGGAGGAAGCCCTTGCGCTAGCGCACCCCCAGCGACACGTGGTCAGCAATATGGTGGGCAGTGACGACATGTGGGTGGAAACGTCGGATGCTATGGAACTGATTAACGGCGATACTGCCATCATTGCAAGTGACGGTTTGTGGGACAATTTTTTTCTCCATGAAGTCGTCGACATGATTATCGAAGAAGACCTGATGTCAGCGGCGAGCAATTTGATCGATCAGGCCACCGCGAGGATGATTGCCCCGAACGCCTCTATACCAAGCAAGGAGGACGATCTTAGCTTCATTCTCTTTCGCCACGTTGGCTAACAGGCGAATTGCAAGGCATCGAAAGCAAATGATCCTGTGCTGGCAATCGAGTACGGGTGCCTTCCGACCCGTTGGGGAAAAACACGTGGACGAGCGGACTATAATCGTGACCTCAGCTGGATTTAAAAACTTACTTTCGTAACCAAGGCGAAGAAATCGATGCCAGACCAGATTCAGACCGCGACCGCAACATTACTCGAACCAGCAGGCTTGCAGCATGCTGATGTTGATGCCTTGATCAGCCGTATGATGGGGGGCGCCATTGATTATGCGGATCTGTATTTTCAATTCAGCCGCCACGAGTCCTGGGCATTGGAGGATGGTGCGGTCAAGTCCGGAAGTCGTAATATCGATCATGGTGTGGGGGTGCGTGCTATCAGTGGTGAAAAAACCGGTTTCGCGTATTGTGACGAATTTCAGTTACCTGTCCTGACCGAGGCAGCTGACGCCGCACGTTCAATCGCACGCAGCGGTGGTGCGCCGGCAGGTAAAGTGTTGTCCGTCAGATCAGTAGCGCCGCCGCCGCGATACCAGGCACTGGATCCGCTCTCCAGCCTGTCCGATTCAGAAAAGGTCGTGTTGCTACAGCGTGTTGAGGCTGAGGCGCGCCGCCAGGATAGCCGTGTTTCACAGGTGATGGCATCTCTTGCAGCTGTTCATGACGTCATCTTGCTGGTGCGCAACGACGGCACAGTCGCAGCGGACGAGCGGCCACTGGTGCGGTTGAATGTCAGTGTGATTGTCGAGCACCAGGGACGCCGAGAACACGGCAGTGCCGGTGGTGGTGGGCGTTTCGGATACAGCTGGTTAGTAGACGAAGACCGTGCCCTGGGTTACGCACGCGAGGCAGTGCGCATCGCGCTGGTTAATCTCGAAGCTGTCGATCCACCAGCTGGGACCATGCCAGTGGTTCTTGGTCCTGGGTGGCCGGGTATTCTGCTGCATGAAGCGATTGGTCATGGACTTGAAGGAGATTTCAACCGCAAGCGTACGTCAGCATTTAGCGATCGACTCGGTGAAGCAGTCGCCGCCCCCGGATGCACGGTGGTTGACGATGGCACATTGCCTGATCGCCGCGGCTCGCTGACGGTCGATGATGAGGGCACGCCGTCGCAGAAGACGGTATTGATCGAGGACGGTCGCTTGAGTGGCTACATGCAAGATACGCTAAATGCCCGCTTGATGGGAGTGGCTCCGACGGGAAACGGACGTCGAGAGTCATATGCGTATCTGCCGATGCCTAGAATGACCAATACCTATATGCTGCCTGGGGCGCTAGAACCTGAAGAAGTACTGGCCTCGGTTGACCGCGGTCTCTATGCAGTCAACTTCGGTGGTGGCCAAGTAGACATTACGTCGGGCAAGTTCGTTTTTTCAACCAGTGAGGCCTATCTGGTCGAGCATGGACGCATTACTGCTCCGGTCAAGGGAGCGACGCTTATCGGCAACGGACCCGATGTCCTCACTCGTGTCAGCATGGTTGGTAACGACCTCGCACTCGATAGTGGGGTCGGCACCTGCGGTAAAGACGGCCAGAGTGTGCCAGTCGGTGTCGGCCAGCCAACGATCCGTATCGACGCGCTCACTATTGGTGGCGTTGAAGTCTAGGACCGGGCTCAATCGAAGCTAAGCATAACGAGTGATACGATTTTGGCTGCAAAAACGCCAGTGCCGGAAACGCAACTCGATGTGGCGCCGTTACGCGCTGCAGTCGAATTTGCGCTGACTACGGCTCGGCGCTTGGGGGCAAGCAGTGCTGAGGCGACGGCCAGCCAAGGACAGGGCCTGTCGGTTAATGTTCGGATGGGCGATATTGAAACCGTCGAACACACACGTGATCGTGGGCTGGGGATCACCGTCTATATGGATCAAAAACTAGGCAGTGCGAGCACCGCCGATTTTGAATTGGCGTCGGTGACAGAAGTGGTCGAAGCAGCGTGCAACATCGCATCCCATACCGAGGACGACGCTTGTAATGGACTTGCTGATGCGGGGGAACTGGCAAGCGACTTCCCAGATCTGGATCTCTATCACCCGTGGCGACCTTCGGTCGAAGAGTCGGTTGAATGTGCCCTTGAGTGTGAGGCCACCGCGTTAGATCTGGACCCACGTATCGAAAATTCAGAAGGCGCGTCGGTGGCGACACACGAGGCGCTCGGTGTTTATGGCAATACACTCGATTTTGTTGCAGACAGCCGCAAGACGCGGCATAGCGTTAGTTGTTCTGTGATCGGTAAAAGCGAGAATGGGATGCAGCGCGATTATTGGTATACCTCTGCGAGGCGGCGCGAGGATCTTGAGTCGAGCGCTGCTGTAGGTCAACAGGCGGCGCGGCGCACGCTACGCCGTCTCGACGCGAGGCGGGTTCCGACTGACCAGGTGCCGGTCATATTTGAAGCACCGGTGGCCTCTAGCCTATTGTCACACCTGGTATCGGCGATATCCGGAGGTGCGTTATACAGGAAAGCCTCTTTTTTGCTTGACCAACTCGGTCAGCCAGTTTTTCCTGACTGGGTACGCATCCACGAACAGCCGCTTTTGCCGAGGGCTATTGGCAGCGCAGCTTTCGACAGTGAGGGGGTCAAGACGTGTACGCGCGACATCGTCAGCGAAGGCATTCTTACCGGCTATGTGCTTGATTCCTATTCGGCACGTCGATTGGGGCTTCGTACAACCGGAAATGCGGGCGGTGTGCACAACCTGACGTTGGTGCCAGGTGAAAAATCACTCAATGGGCTGATTTCGGATATGGGACGTGGCCTACTTGTTACGGAAGTCATAGGGTTCGGTGTCAATGCTGTGACAGGAGATTATTCCCGCGGTGCGGCAGGCTTTTGGGTGGAGCATGGCGAAATTCAGTTTCCAGTTGAAGAGGTCACGATCGCAGGCAACCTGAAACAGATCTTCATGGGATTTAGCGAGGTGGGTCATGATGTCGATACCCGAAGCAACCTTCGATGTGGTTCGATCCTGATCGGGGAAATGACGGTCGCTGGTGACTAGTGCCTTCGTTGGCCGGTTCGTCTTCGTGTTGAACCGGTAGCCGCCGCATTATCGAAAAAGGGCATACACTGATCATCACCGCCACGCTGTAGCGAGGGGAATTCTCCGAGATTTTTCTTAACGTTCAGCCGACAGGTAGCAGATCCAGCTTGCGTCTGCCTCGCCGATCTCGGTCGCAGTAAACACGCCGTTGCCCTCGTTGGTTTTCTCGTCAGTGCCTTCCCAATGAACCAGCACCCGTGAGAAGCCTGCCTCGTGTAAGAGTTCCTGCAGCTCAGGCAGGGTCCACAATCTCCAGTCATAACGAAAAGCCTCCCGTAAGCGCGATCCGTCCGGAAAGGAAAAGTGGATGTAGCACAACAGATCGCCGGTGATCGGGTTATAACGAGCATGATCCCAGATGTAGGTAAAGTCGTCATATTCGGTAGCCTCTTCGATCTCCCGGAATGATTCATAGCCACCGAATGCATCAAGGAAAAATATTCCGTCCTCACGCAATGAATCGTGCACGCTGCGGAAATACCCGCCTAGTTGATCACGCGTTTTGAACAGCTGGTAACTGAAATTCATGGCTAAAATGACGTCCATCGCTGTAACATCTGCAGTGCGTACGTCGGCCTGGCATACCTCGATTCGTTGTTTGACCTCGTCAGCGAGCTGATCGATATTGTTAGCACGACCCCAATCAAGTACACGATCATCGATATCGACGCAAAACGCTCGGTTACTCGCGTCTCGCTTGACCCATTCGCAACTGGTATTGGCGGTACCACAGAAGTCCTCACGCAACAATTGGGCGCGGCGCCCCCGCAGGCGTTTGAAGGTGTCTTCCACCATATCAATCTCTGCCTCAACGCACTGCACGGCACGTTGATAAAGGATGTGTCGATCAGCGGTTGCTGCAGTAAGACCTGTACGGCCCTTATTCCTGCGTCGGGAACGCTTGTTTTTGCTCATTAAGGCGATTTTCCTATGGTTGGGTGACAGGGCATGTCTCGCACCTTTGTATGTCTTCGTTTGAATAACTGGATGAAATGCATGCTGAAAACACCACTTATCCGTATGACGGGTGTATGGTATCCAAACTCGCTAATACTGGCGATGACCGCTGATGGGCACACACTAGAAACTGGCTGGCTGAGATGGGCGCCGCTTCGGATGAGGTTTCCAGCATTGAATACGGAATCGCGATATGACACATGACAGTACGGCACGCATCGGAGTGATTGGGGGCTCTGGGATCTATGACATTGAGGGTCTCAGCGACACACGCTGGCTAGAGTGCCAGTCTCCTTATGGAACGCCATCAGATGCGCTGTTGCATGGCCGCCTCGGCGATATTGAACTGGTGTTCCTTCCCCGCCACGGCCGCGGGCACCGCCAGTCACCGAGTAGCATCAATTACCGAGCCAATATCGATGCGCTGAAACGTTCCGGTGTGACAGATATTATCTCGTTATCAGCGTGCGGGTCGTTTCGCGACGAACTCGCACCGGGAACGTTCGTGTTGATCGATCAGTTTATCGACAGAACCTTTGCACGCGAGAAAAGTTTTTTTGGCCCTGGGATGGTAGCGCATGTTTCTATGGCCCATCCGGTATGCAGCCGTCTGGGTGATGCATTGGAGATTGCAGCGAGCGAAGCAGGTGTCAGCGCAGTACGAAACGGTACCTACCTGGCAATGGAAGGACCGCAATTTTCAACTTTCGCAGAATCAAACCTCTACCGCACCTGGGATTGTGATGTTATCGGTATGACGAACATGCCTGAGGCAAAACTCGCACGAGAGGCGGAAATCTGTTACGCCACAGTTGCAATGGTGACAGATTACGATTGCTGGCACCCCGAGCACGCTCACGTCGAGGACGCCGATATCAAACGCGTACTGACAGCCAATGCTGATCG
>CAZAHE010000047.1:0-2168 GCA_964484965.1 uncultured Acidiferrobacteraceae bacterium
ATTATTGGCGCAAGCGCCGCTCTGCTGTTGGCTGAACGCGGGATTCCCACCGCATTGTTTGAAAAAGGCATCATTGCGGGTGAACAATCATCACGCAATTGGGGTTGGTGCCGCCAACAAGGCCGCGATCCCCGCGAACTGCCCTTGATCGTGGAGTCGATGCGCTTATGGCGACAACTGAGCAGGCGGGTCGCTGCAGACACGGGCTTTGTCACTTGCGGTATCGCTTCCCTGGCCGCGTCGCAGTCTCGTATGAGTGCTTTTGAAGAATGGGTCTCACAAGCTCGCCAGCACGGCATCAATGCCAAACTGATCGATAGCAAAGGTATCCATGCTTTGCTGCCCGGGGCGATTGGAGCATGGCATGGCGCGCTTTACACCCGGGAGGACGGCCGCGCCGAACCGACACTCGCCGTGCCCGCCATCGCCCGGGCAGCACAAAATCACGGCAGCCGGATCTTTACAGGCACAGCCGTGCGCAGCATAGAGACTGCCGCGGGCCATATATCCGGTCTGGTGACGGAAAAAGGGGCGATCCGTTGCAACAGTGTGATCTTGGCGGGTGGTGCCTGGTCAGGCTTGTTCTGCCGCAATCTCGGCATCCAGCTGCCACAACTCAAAGTGCGTTCATCGGTGCTACGTACACAACCTCTGGCAGGCGGGCCTGGGGTGTCGACCTCTGGCCCGGGTTTCGCTGTGCGCCAGCGTGCTGATGGGGGCTACACCGTTGCGCACCGCGACGTCGTGCGACACGATCTTGTACCGGACAGCTTCCGCCTGTTAAGACCATTCTGGCCGCTTATCAGAATGTCATGGCAGCAACTGCGCCTGAATGTAGGCCATAGATTTCTCGACGAACTCTCTTGCACCACCTCATGGCAACCCGACGACGTCACGCCTTTCGAACGCTGCCGAATCCTTAACCCTTCACCCAATCGAGCGGAGCTGAGACGCGCCCTCAACAATTTAAGTCAGGTCTTTCCCGCGTTTAAAACGATTCAAGTCGCCGAACGATGGGCTGGCATGATTGACGCCACGCCCGACGTGATTCCCGTCATCTCGACAGTCCCGGCTTTGCCCGGACTCGTCATCGCCACGGGGTTTTCGGGCCACGGGTTTGGTATCGGCCCCGCTGCCGGGCAACTCGCAGCGGAACTTGCCGCCGCCGCCACACCAATCGTTGATCCCGCCGATTTTAATCACAACAGGTTAATCGACGGCTCTTTGATGACACCGATTACGACGCCTTAGCTTCGTGGCAAGCCTGGCGGGCTCTCAGGGGCCTGGTTGTCTTTGTGCCAGCGCATCATTCAGCAAGCGCAATGACGAGACTGCAGTTCGTTGAATAATGCGCTGAGAAACTCGCGCGCAAGCGCATAAATACCAGCGGCGCCCGACGCCCGGGGGCCCGCCACATTGAGGCAACCAATCTGACCGGTTTCAATCCAGTCGGCCACAGGACAGGCATCCATCTCGGAACGCATGTTTCGTATCATCAAAGGACGAGCGTACTGTTTCGCGAGAACACAGGTCAGTCTCGTGCCACCCGTTAAAGGTCCCAGTACCAGTACGAGCGTGGCATCCGAGTCTCGAATATTCCACTGTGTTCGTTGCCGGTAGGCGCGAGAGGGTGTTTCCGTCAGTGGATACTTTGACGGAAGTGGTCCTGACTCGCTGCGCCGGCCTGCCGGGCACCAACCGCCAATCTCGATACCCGCCGCCGCCGCCACATCCAGGGCGGCGCGATCGACACCCGTTTGGCCGCCGGAACAAACCCGCTGCAAGATCATGACCCAATTCCTGGAGTGACCACGCTACAGCAATGGTGCAAGTGACTGTAAACCGGGCGCCCGGTTATCAATCTAGCCGTCGGAACGCTCTCGTTTGGGGACAAAAATCATTTCTCGATCGGCAGCATCGAGCAGCCCCTTTGCAAGATAATCTGCAATCTGGAAGTACTCGTCTCGGTTCGACGCCTTGAGTACGTAATTCTCTTCGCCTTCGATCACGCCTATTGCGTAAGTCAACACACGTCCATCGCTTGACTGTACTTCGATGTTCAGCGCCGGCGGCGACAAACGATAACCAGGCTGCAGCGTCTTACCGAGAACATCCCTGTAGCGAATAGTCGATATCTTCCTGGCCAGCGCATCTGCACCGTCTTGCTC
>CAZAHE010000047.1:2268-17204 GCA_964484965.1 uncultured Acidiferrobacteraceae bacterium
CGGTTGCGTGCGATCGAGCGCCACGAACAAAATCACCTGCAACGCCAGTAGAACAATAAGAATCTGGATGAGCCGGCCCATTACTTATTCACCCGAGCGCAGCGCTTGAGAGCGATTCAATGCCGATTCAAAGCGCTTCAATGCTGACCTTTGCGCCTGTCCGCGCCACAACCAGACCATCAACAAAAGAAAAATCGCGGCAACGTAATTTCCGTATTCCCACGTCGCCTGAGCGTTGGGCGTCATCGGCAACAAGGTGCGCGAGAATTGGGTTCGTCCGCGAATTCTAAGCAGCCCAGCATCTTCCAGGGAAACATCAATCATGTTTTGCATGAACTCAAGCGGTTTGTTGTACAACGTGCCCATACCCTCAGATGCCAGCGTCAACGCCAGATCACTAGCAAAAGAATTCGAACCAATCAGCACAATTCGAGCAGATTCTGGAGAGCGTTCGATCACTGAAGCGGATAGCGATGTGTTGTTTCCTTGCTCAAGTGCGTTTTTACCCGATCCCTTTTTGCTGTCATCAACTGCGTTGTCACCCTGTGCTTTTGATAGCGGAGATTCCTTGTCTTTAAAGAAAGACGAAAACACGCCAACCACGGCCACACCCAGCACTTGCGAGCCGAGGTTTTCAGATGGCGGGAAACCGGTGTCGGGGTATTGCTTGTAATTGGGAATGATGCCCACCTTTTCGGCCACCCAGCTGTGCGGAGAACTTCGCAGCAACACGCTTGTCTTGCGAGCGGCCTGATCGTCTTCCGTCACCTTGACGGGCGACGCCCAGTTCATAGTGAGCTGCTGCAGGCCTGAGGTAATTATGCTTTCAGTGCTTAGCTGTTCGGCACGCAGATCAGGAAAATGGGGATAGGGTACACGCCGTATCTCCTGAATAGGCACAACCCCGGCATAGCGCGTTACCGGTATCGGGAACGCGGTGTTTTGCGGATCAAGCACCATGCCGGCTTCAACAACAAAACCATGATGTGCAAGCCACTCTTCCAGCCCTGAACTGTGCGTGCGGGCTTGCAAATCAGCTCCCACCTGAACACTCGAAGCTGATGTCGACATAAACACTGTACCGCCCTGCATCAAAAATTGATCAATTGCAAAGGCCTGGGGTTCGCCCATCCCCGTCGGCGCCAACACAATTAAGAGGTCAACCTCTTCAGGAACACGTCCACCGGCGAGGTCGGTTCGGACGACCCTGTAGTTTTCCATCAATGCATCGGAAAGATACTGATACGGATCAGTTTGCGGTCCAGGCGGTGGCGTCACCACACCAATGGTCTTCAGGAACCCTGGTGCCAGACGCTTCAAAGTATTCATCAGTGTCCGCCTGATAGGTTCGCGCCCTAACTCTGTGGGCAAGGGCACCTGGAGCGCCGTATTGCCGCGCTCCAGCATCATGGAAAACCAGACTGGTTTCTGATCAAGTAAGCCCGACAGCTGTTGACGGAAGCCGTATCTTTCTCCGATCTGTCTTGCCACCACACCGCCATCTTTGTCCGGATCAACGATAGACACGGTGAACGCATTACCGGCCTCCTGTACGAGCTCTTCGAGCACTGCTTCAAGATCCTGGCGTAGCGACAACAGCGCCTGCGGAAGAATATCCGGCGCCGAAATATAGCCACGGAACCGGACTTTCTCAGTCAATATCTCGAACGGACTGCCCCCTGCCTGGTAACTCGTCAAGACCTTCTTGATGGCACTGGTAATCGCGTATTCGGGATCCTTAAGGACCACCTCGAGCTCGCCATCACTGCCGCCCTTTACATCGATCAGATTTCGAAAGCTGAGCGTTTCGTTCTGGTCGCCATAACCGATTACGACGTGAAAGTATGAATTAACAACCGCTGATTGGTGGCGGCTTGCCACTTGAAACGGAAAGGGCCGAACGTCGTATTTACTGGCGGCCTCTTCTTCGAGCGCCGGATTCTCGTGAGGATCTATGAATTCGACTTGTACTTTGCCCCTGCTGAGCTGTGCGTATTCCTCCAACAGATCACGAATCGAGGGAACCAGCGGTGACAACAAAGGATGTGTCTTGGCTGAGAAATAGCCGCGAATGAGCAGCGGTTCGTTCAACTGTCCCAGGTAATGTTCAGTTGTTTCGGAAAGGGAATACACTTGGTCACGCGTTATATCGACTCGCGCCCAACCAACCGAGTGCAACCAGAAATTGCCCGCGATGAAGTTGGCGATGACCAGCACTATCGCAAACCACCAGCGAGTATGCCGCCGGGTTGGTGGATTACCGGCCCATGAGACACGCTCCAGGGAAAATAGATTGAGGGTTAGAAAAACGCCAATGATTGACAGGTAAAAATACAGATCTCTCAGATCCAGCACACCACGGGTAACCGATTCAAATCGGGCACCTGACCCAACCAGCATCAACATATCGCTGATGCTGTGTCCAAACAGCGTTGTAATCACTGGGCTGCCAACCAAATAGAACGCACTGCACACCATGGTCGTCAGAATCCACGCCACAATCGGATTATCCGTACGTCCGCTCATACAAACACCGATTGCGATGTAGGCTGCGGCAAGAAACAGCGCTGCAACATAACCCCCGATTACAGGTCCCCAGTCCATCGGCCCGAGCAGTGACACAGTAATGGGCAGTGGTATGGTCAATGCCAGCGCCAACGCCATCAGTGCCACACCCGCCAAAAATTTTCCGAGGACGAGCTGCACTCGCGACACCGGACTGGTCAGCAGCGTCTCAATTGTCCCGGCGCGCCGTTCCTCGGACCATGTCCGCATGGTCAGTGTCGCGGCTAGGAAAATAAGCAGCACCGGCAGCCATTTGAACAATGGCCTGGCGTCGGCAATGTTCCTCGCAAAGAATGTCTCTACCCAGAAAAACAAAAACAGCGCAACAACCAGAAAAGCACCCAAGAACAGGAGTGCCGCGGGGGATGCAAAAAACTCAGAAAACTCCTTGCGTACTATTCGCGCGCTGCGATCCACGTTAATGCTCCACGCTTATGCGTCCTTCGTTAACATCCGCAAACACCGTTTCCAGATTACGCGTGGCGGGCTGTAAACGATACAGCCTCAGGCCGGCGACATGGATCGCCTGGGCAACTTCGGGGGCGGCATCAACTGATACCTCCAGCAGGTAGTGGAAGTAGCCATCATCCGCAGACTGCTGTTCGATGCTGGCGACACCTTCGACACTTTGGAGGACACTCGTCGCATCTTCGTTGACCGTCAACTGCAGCTGTCGTGTGTCATCAAGATCTCCGATCAGCGCATCCATCACTAATTCACCATTGCGCAGTATTAACACGCGCTCGCACACCGCTTGCACCTCTTGCAGGATGTGGGTCGAAATAAGTATTGTTGCCTGACTTGCCAGATCTCGAATCAGTGCGCGCATCTGCAAAATTTGCGTGGGATCTAGACCATTGGTTGGTTCGTCGAGAATAACGATCTTTGGCTGATGAAGGATAGCCTGCGCCACACCAACACGCTGACGATACCCTCTGGACAATGCTCGGATCGGTTGAGTGGCGCGATCCTCTAGGCCTGTGCGTTCGAGGGCTCGTGTAATCGCCGCATCACGATCGGACACACCCACGCCGTGCAGACAGCTCTGATAGTCGAGATAATCCATCACGGACATATCTGGCCAGAGGGGACAGTTTTCTGGCAAGTAGCCAATGCGCGATTGCACCGCCCGCGGATTGTCTGCAATCTTTAAGCCATCGATTTCGATCCACCCGTCGGTCGGCTCAAGAAACCCCGCCAGCATCTTCATGATAGTGGTCTTACCAGACCCGTTGTGGCCCAACAACCCCACAACCTGACTAGCTCCAATATTAAAACTAACATCGTCTACAGCAGTCACACTACCGTATCGACGAACCAGGTTTTGGGCCAGAATCACGTCTGCATCTCGCGCTATAACAACGGTTTAGTCGGCACCAGGCGTCAACAACACCCGCGTAAAAAACACCCCAAAGAACACGCTAAATGAACTCCTTATCCATTAACTTGTCAGACACAACAGCAATTTCACCAGCGTGTCACTATCTTCATGCGACCTCTCGACGGCGGCGAACGATAACAAAGAGCTTTGCTTCTGATCAAGCAACAGCGATACAGATATCATGAGCGACCAAATGGCATCGTCTGGCTGTTTCAGTCAATGGCCTTCAAACGCAACCACACAGTTAATGTCGTAGCCTGCAGCTTCGAGTTTCTTAGCACCACCGAGATCGGGCAGGTCGACAATAAAACTGCAGCCAGCGATAACTGCGCCAGAGCGCTCAAGTAGCCGGATTGCAGCTTCTGCGGTACCCCCTGTCGCGATCAAGTCGTCTATTAACAGCACCTTTTCATCAGGGCTCACCATGTCCGTATGAATTTCGACCTGGTCACTGCCATATTCGAGCTCATATTCTTCCGCGATGGTGTGCCACGGTAGCTTGCCCTGCTTGCGCACCGGTATAAAACCGACAGAGAGCTGATAAGCAACCGCTCCGCCGACAATAAATCCGCGCGCTTCAATACCGGCGACCTTGTCAATTTGATGCCCCTGATAGGGCGCAATTAGTTCATCCACTGCCCGACGAAATCCCGATTCATCCTGCAGTAATGTCGTAATGTCCCGGAAGACAATGCCGGGCTTGGGGTAGTCAGGCAAACTACGGATCAGTTCGCGAAGATCCACACCACCTCCTGTCATTAGTTACACTGAAAGCCTATGTTGGCATGATTATGACAACTTCGAACATCCTTTTCTCTGTGTGGCCCTGTTGACACGACTGACTATGATGACAAGCGCCCCACCATTCATTGAAACGGACTCTGTCCTACAGTTCACTGAAAGCGGCCCATGTCGGCTGGTTGATCTCAGCGATCGCCGATACTTCGATGAGGGACATATACCCGGAGCGGTTCATCTTGACTACAGCGCGCTGACCTCTGGTCAAAAACCCTCACCGGGTCTGTTGCCAGACAAATCACAATTACAACAGCTTGCCGGTCAGCTTGGGCTGCATCCTGACCTTTACGTCATCGCCTATGATAACCAGGGCGGCGGGCGCGCCGGCCGGTTACTCTGGACACTGCACTTTATCGGGCACCGGCGCGTGTCGGTCGTCAACGGCGGTATGGCTGCATGGATAAAGCACGGCCTGCCAACCTCTAGTACCCGACAAAGCGGCACCCAAGGTTCGTCGACTATCAGTATTGCAGAAGATTCAAGCGTTTTAGCGACACGCAACTATGTTCTTACCCATCTGGATAACGATGATATCGTGCTACTTGATGCTCGTTCTCCGGCAGAATTCTCTGGTACTGACGTCCGCGCCGCAAGGGGGGGGCATATTCCAGGAGCACGCAATCTCAATTGGCTTGAGACTATCAATCACACAGATTATGGCCGATTGCATCCTGATTCGGTGTTGCGTACTTTACTTGCTGAGCGCGGCATTTCCGCAAACAAAGAAGTCGTGGTCTACTGCCAAACACACCACAGATCAGCCCATACTTACGTGATGCTCAAGCACCTCGGTTATGAGCGTGTCCGCGGGTATGCGGGCTCGTGGTCAGAGTGGGGCAACGATCCCACATCACCGGTCGCCTGATTCGTGTCATCATGTTCTAGTACCATGGCAGAATCACTGCGCCGTTAGTGACGAGACTGACGGCCCTCCTATTACCAAGGAGATTCCATGAGCAACGACGAAACGAAGATTTCTCACAGCGACAGCGAGTGGCGACAACGCCTGACAGAAGAGCAGTACCGAGTGTGTCGTTTGAAGGCAACGGAGCACCCCTTCAGCGGCACCTACAACCAATGCAAAGACCCGGGCACCTATTGTTGCGTTTGTTGCGGGGCTGCGTTGTTTGATTCCAATAAGAAATTTGAATCTGGTTCGGGCTGGCCGAGCTTCTACGCGCCAGTATCCGGGGCGGCTATCGCTGTGGAAACTGACCACAGCCACGGCATGAGCCGCGTTGAGGTTCTTTGCAGCCGTTGCGACGCGCATCTAGGACACGTGTTTGACGACGGTCCCCAACCCACTGGACAACGATACTGCATTAACTCGATATCACTGAAGCTCAAAGCCGAAGATTAACCGCCTCTAGTCTAATCCTCTCGCTGTCGAATGCTTGGCATTTTCAAGGCCTGTCCTACGACAGGTGCGTTGCTGCGCAGTATCGGGTTGTAGCGCATAATCAACCAGCTTGGTATCTGCCTGGTGCGCGCCAGCTGCCACAGGCTATCGCCCCGCTTCGTGATGTAGTCCGTTACTTGCGTGATCACGTAGTGCTCCTTGAATTCCTCGACCAGGACACGGTGATAATCGCGCCGTTCTCGTTCAAAGCGAGCGCTTTGTGCTTCATCTTTCACCGGTAACAACAATACCTGACCCAGATGTAGTTGGTGATTGTTGTCGAACCCATTGAGCGCTCGAATTGACTTTGTCCCGCCAAGTTTGAGCCAGTCAGAATAATGCCCTATCGTTTCTTCGGGTTCGACGTTAATGCGATGGACCACTTTGCCGTTGCGAGTGGCAGTCTGGATAGCGAGATCAATCTCTCTATCCAGAGGATTTACGCTCGCCAGAGTTTCTGTGTCGTCAGTCGGCAAACCTGACCCAGTATCGGTAATCTTTTCATCCGATTCTAAAATCAGCACGTCTGCTAGATCGACCGGCACATCAGGCACTTGCAGGATTTGTCCGGGCACGATGACCGAGGTCCTATTGAGGCCGTTGTGCTTCAGAAGTTTTGCACAATTGGTCTCGAAACCGCTGGCGATCTTACAAGCAGAATCACCTTTGCGCACCACGTATTCGACCGTCATGCCCTTTACCGAAACACCCTCGTCAGACGCCGACAAATTAGATTCAGTGGTCTTGCTCGGAGTGTTGTCTGATCGACGTTGCTTGGTATCTGTTACCCGGGCGACTGTGCCCGGTTGTCTACGCGGCACACGCAGTGTCTGACCCGGGAAGATCAGGTCACTCATCGTAATCGAGTTGGCGGACAGCAGATCATCACAGGTGACACTGAGTCGCTTCGAGATTTCGCACACAGAGTCACCCTGGCGCACTGTATAACTGGTGGTAGCGGACAGGCCGGTGAGGACACCTGGGATGATCAGTTTATAGCCAGGTTGCAATATAGAATTCGTAGTGAGCTGGTTTGCGACCAGCAGGCCATGACAACCAACCGCAAATCGCTTGGCGATCCCGCAACCGGTATCGCCGCGCCTGACGATATAACTGCCAGGGTTCGCAGGCACCACTGAGCGTTTGCCGGTGACACTTTTCGAAGGCACCTGCAAGGTTTGCCCAACGCGGATTAATCCACGTTTTCCAAGACGGTTCATCGCCAGCAATTCCCGGCACGGAACACCAAATACGCGTGCAATTGAACAAACCGAATCACCGCGTTTGACGATATAGCCAAACACGCCCTCAACGTCTCTCTCAGGCCCCATGGCACTGAGTCGCCGTACCTCCGAACCCCAGCCGCCTCGCTTGGCCGGTAGTCGCAGGCGATAGCCTTTGGGCACCGGGCGCCACCCTTTCCATACATAACGGGTCAAGGCGGGATTAAGTTTCTTCAATTGCTTGGTCGATACGCCGAACACAGCCTGCAGTCGATCTACTGAAGTCGGCCGCTTCAACGTCAGCGTACGATATCGCAGCTTGGGATTGGCTGATACTTTGCCGAAATAACGTGTCGAATTTTGCGCCACGTGTCGCGCGGCCAGAAAACTCGCATAGAAGTTCTTCACCGCCACCCGGAATTTACGCGAGCGATAGCGCTCCAGTACGCGCATGAAATCAGGGCCGAGCTTCTTGATGGCCCTCTCCATGCCGTTAACCCCATAGTTGTAAGAGGTAATCACAAATGGATTGAGCTCACCAGAACGAATTTTGGGACGTTTGCGCTGTGCAGAACGCTTCAAGCGCCGCCGACTGTCCTTAAGGTAACGTGCCGCAGCCCAGCTGGCCGCTTCCGGATCGAGGCGTTCATCGACCGTCGCATTCAACTTCAGTCCCAATGAGCGCGCCGTGCTGGGCATTATCTGCCACAGTCCGGCTGCACCGAGATGGGAATACGCTGCAGGGTTATAAAGAGACTCGACAAACGGCAAGTACTGTGTGTCTGGTGGTAACCCTGATTGGCGCAACACGTTCTGCACCATCGACCGGTAGGTTCCATGGCGCTGTAATGCTTTTCTGAACCGGTCGCGATTGCCCCCCTGGCATCGAATATTGGCGGCCGCGCGGCGCATTTCGGCTGGGTCACGGCGCGGGAACATTTGCAGCAGATGGCGCGCCTGCGTCCCCCATACCTTTTTGCGCTTCGTGATTTTCTTCGCTAGAGAGCGAAGTTCGCCGGCGATGGCGGCCCTCTGTCTCTTGACCAGGGTCGAACCTTTGCGGCCTTTGCAGCTGTGACCACGAATAACGTCATAAACCCGATCAGGCTTATTCGCATCATGAAGTACGGCATCCTTGCTGGTCCAGCGAGTGTAGACATCAATCCAGAAATCGACCCTGGGCCGCAAGCGGCGCGGACATGGAAAGTCCGCGTTACACGTTATTTTGTGCCGTTTAACGAGGTGATGTGCATCGGCGTCACTCCAACTCAGTCCGCCTACGATCAATCCCAGCCAGGCCAACACAGCTGGCAACCCAAACAAACGCACAATACACTGGCACCCTACACGCACGGGCTCAACGACAGGACATATCTGGTTACATTCGTGGATTGAGACATCGACTAGGCCTTGTGAAGCGCACCGATCACTGTGGGCTGAATGCTACCAACGAAGTAACCGACAGGAAAGACGCCCGGGGTGATGACAACATGGTTTGCTAAGATAAATAACGACCGTCGCATAAGGCGTTTCGCACGGAGGAATTAAATGGTCACCGTTTCGCAGGACGATCTGATCCACAGCATCGCCGAGGCATTTCAATTCATTTCTTACTATCATCCGCCTGACTTTATACGCGCGATGTCCCGCGCCTACGATATTGAGCAGTCGGTTGCGGCACGCAACGCTATTGCTCAGATTTTGATTAACTCACGTATGGCTGCCGAGGGGCAAAGAGCACTCTGCCAGGACACCGGTATTGCCGTCGTTTTTATCAAGATGGGCACAGCGGTCACTTTAAGCGGTGCACTATCACTGCAGGAAATGGTAGACGAAGGTGTGCGGCGTGCTTATACCGATCCTACCAATCCGTTGCGTGCATCGGTTGTGTCACCGCCAATCGGCGGTCGACACAACACCGGCGACAACACACCCGCTGTCGTCCACAGCGAGATTGTTGCTGGATCGCAAATTGACATTACAGTTGCGGCCAAGGGTGGCGGCTCCGAAAACAAAGCCCGATTCGCCATACTCAACCCAAGTGACAATCTTGTCGATTGGGTCATCGAAACCATCCCGGAGATGGGTGCTGGCTGGTGTCCACCCGGAATTTTGGGTCTGGGCATCGGCGGCACCCCCGAAAAAGCACTGCTTCTGGCGAAAGAGTCTCTGATGTCCGCTATCGATATGCCTGAAATCATTGCACGCGGACCAGCCGACGACAATGAGGCACTGCGTGTAAAGATTTTCGAGGCAGTGAACGCTCTAGGCATTGGTGCACAAGGGCTTGGCGGCCTGACGACAGTGCTTGATGTCAAACTTCTCGGTTACGCGACGCATGCCACCTCTTTGCCGGTTGGCCTAATTCCCAATTGCGCCGCGACACGTCACATTCATTTTTCGCTTGATGGCTCAGGACCTGCCACCTTTGACCCGCCGTCTCTATCCGAGTGGCCCAAAATCACCTGGGATCCCGCGCGCGAGGGTCGCCGCGTCTATCTCGACCGTATCACCGCCGATGAAGTCCGTTCATGGCACGCCGGAGAGACGCTGTTACTCAATGGCAGCATCCTCACAGGTCGCGACGCCGCTCACAAGAGAATCATGGATATCGTCACTCGCGGTGAGCGCCTACCGGAAGGCGTCGATTTCACCAATCGGTTTATTTACTACGTCGGCCCGGTCATGCCGATCGAGGGTGAAGTGGTGGGACCGGCAGGGCCAACCACCGCCAACCGCATGGATAAGTTCACTGACCTGATGCTTGGCCAAATGGGATTGCTCGGCATGATCGGCAAAGCAGAACGCGGGACCGCGGCTATCGATAAAATCCAGCAATACGGCGCGGCCTATCTGATTGCGGTTGGCGGCGCCGCATTGCTGGTATCCAAATCGATTCGGTCTTCACGAGTGATAGCCTTCGAAGACCTCGGTATGGAGGCCATTTACGAATTTGACGTTGAAGATATGCCTGTGACGGTCGCTGTCGACAGTAACGGTGATTCCGTCCACCGCAGTGGGCCACAGATGTGGCGAGAGCATATTGCTGGCATTCCCGTGACCGTAAATTGACGCCGTCTGCCTACGACGGAAAGTTTTAGCACCAAAGAACCGCCACAATATCGCGATGGATATACCAGATACACTGATACAAGACTTCTCAGGACCTGCCTTACATCGCGATTCGCTTTGTGCCGACCCGCTGGAACAGTTTGATACATGGTTCAAAACGGCAATTGAAGCCGGCTATCCGGCGCCGAACGCAGTCAGTCTGGCGACCTCTTCGGCGACAGCCAAACCGACTCTACGCACCGTATTGATTAAACGTTTCGACCAGGCCGGTTTTGTTTTTTATACAAATTATGGCAGCAGCAAAGCGACTGAGATCGAAGAAAACTCCCATGTCTCGTTGCTCTTTCCATGGGTCAGCCTGGGTCGCCAGGTGATCGTTAGCGGACGCGCCCGGAAGATTTCGCGCACGCAATCCGAAGACTATTTTTCCTCACGCTCTCGCGCCAGCCAACTCAGCGCCTGGAGTTCATTCCAGAGCCGTCCTGTCGACTCTCGCGCTACGCTCGAACGCGTTTTGGCCGAAACTGAAGCACGCTTCGCCGATAGCGAAATTGCTGTGCCGGAATTCTGGGGGGGGTACTGTGTCGAGGCATGCAACTACGAATTCTGGCAGAGCCGCCCTAACCGTCTGCATGATCGCTTTCGTTACAACCGCGGGCCGGACAAAGGCTGGACAATAGAGCGACTCTCTCCGTGAAGGCCCGAAATGAAGGGCCACGAGTTGTGATTCCTGTTACGGCGGCTGGGCGGATAATAAATAAACTTAACATGTGTTAGTGACACTGGAGAGATTCCATGGCTGCGTCGCAACCTGCATTTCACATCGACGCTGAAGAGATTAGAGCGGTTGTCGATTACCCGGGATTGATTGATGCACTGGATGACATGCATCGCGAAGAGGCCGCGATCCTCGACGATATTGTGTTGAGCCAGCCAGGCATCGGCGAGAACTCAGATTTTTTCCTCGCTCGTGCCGCATGGCAGCGGGGCGTTGCACTGGGCACTAAGATGGGCACACTGTTTCCCGCAAACCGTAATTCTGAACTACCTGTCGTTCAGGGCGGCTATGTGCTGTTTGATGGGACTAACGGACAACCGTTGGCCTCAATTGACGGCACTGAACTCACCTACCTTAAGACTGCCGCCGACTCCGGCCTCGGCAGCCGTCAATTGGCACGGGCCGATTGTCGCCGCCTGCTGATGGTCGGTGCCGGGGGGCTTGCGCCGCACTTGATCCGTGCGCACCGGGCGGCTAGACCCTCTATCAACAGCGTCCACGTATGGAACCGCAGTGCGGATCGTCGCGATGCCTTGGTCCAGCAACTCGCCAGTGATATTGAAACTGAACCCGTCTATGACTTGGCGCAGGCTGTGGCCGAAGCCGATATCATCAGTTGCGCCACAATGACCACTGACCCGTTGGTATACGGCGCCTGGTTGCAACCGGGCACCCATCTTGACCTCGTTGGCGCCTTCAAGCCTGACATGCGCGAAGCCGATGACGAAGCGGTCCGCCGCAGCCGGATATTCGTAGACGCCCGCCAAACCACCGTGGATGACATCGGTGAGTTGATGATTCCCATCGCTCAAGGGGTGATTACCGAAGATGACGTACTAGCTGATCACTACCAATTGAGTGGCGGCGCACCGGGGCGCACTGAAGCGCAGCAGATTACGTTGTTTAAAAATGGAGGGGGAGGACACCTCGACCTTATGGTGGCACGATATATTTATGCCTGCTGCCGTCATCGCTCGGTACCAGACAGCTAATCTTCAGTTTCCCCCGAGTAATCGGTGAAAAGCAGGTAGCCAGGCCAAGATCATCACGACCAGCAGCGCTAATTCAATGCGCACAATCCAAATTAGCCGGCGGCGTTCATTACCTGTGTTGTCTAATCTGTAGACCAAACACATCATCGTATCGAGCAAGATGATGAAGAAGAATATAGGCACTACCGCCGGCGCTATCAGTGTCGGCACCATCTGCCAACCGGAATAGAAGACATCGTCACCTGCCAACGGTGCCAGCACGGTCACAAACACTACCCCCAGACAAAGCAGGAGACGTAATACGCCCAGCAAACGTGCGACTGATAAAATGTAGTTCATTAAATTGCGCGAGCATACCGCCAACTGGTTCAATCAGTAGATTCCGGAGCAACAGACGTTTTCGACTGGATCGATTTGCTACACCGTGTCGCCGCCTTGCGGCAGACATCTAGGCTGGTCCACCGATCAAACAGACCTAGGACAAACACGGTCACACCACCGGTTAGCCATGCCGCACCAAGGGTGACTCCCGTTTTAAGCACGCGGTCTGGACGCACTAAAAGCGGCTCAGATAGCGTACCGCCCAACACATACTGGGGCGAAAGGACGTGTCCAGGACCAAAGCCGGACAAACTTTCTGGAGAGATGCCGAGGCCTTGCCTGACCTTTGTGCGGATCGAGAATTCGAGCTCTTCTGTATCAAGATTGATACCGCCGCTAGCCAGCACCGCCATCTCTTTAGCCTGTAACACCGCGGTATGGTCGGAAACCGCGACTCCGTCATTGATGCGGAACCCGACCAAGCCACACTCAACATTGAATGCCGCCGGATCCTCAGAAAAAGGAATAATTGTTTTCAGAATCGCCATCAGTATCGATGTTTGCAACCACTTCCGTGTCTTGTGGGGAATCTTCGCATTGTGAATGATGATTAACGCATGGCCATTTGCGTCGGCCACGACTTCCCGAACTGAATCACCGCTACCGACGATCTGCAGTTCAATATCGACGTTGCCGGTCAATCGTCCCGTATCAGAGCGCTCGGTTGGCCAGCGCTCTATCTCCATCCCCCTCAAAAGATAGCCATAACGAACCTTATAGGGTTTCTGATTGCCATCAAGCGCCAAATTAAGTTGCAATGTTCCGCTGTACATGCCCGCATGAGCGTTATCCACTGAGAGGATGCCATCCTCAACGATGACTTGTGCCTGCAGGTCATCCAGGCGATGCGTGTTGAATATTACTTTGGCAGCACGATAGTCAATGTCAATATCGAGACTCGATATCCAATTCAGCAGGAACGGTTCGCCACTGAAGAACCTGGATCGTTCTTGTAACGCATTGCCTGGCGCATCTGGTCCTTTGAAGTCTTTTCTATCAAAACGATTTGAGAGCAGATGACCAGTAACTTTAGCGGCATGACGCTCGTCCTCCCGGGGGTGGTAGCGAATCGCGCCATAAAAATCGCTTCCCCCCACATCCAACCGAAAAGGTGCAATGGCAATACCCTTCCCCACCTTTTTGAATCGCCCTGTCATGCGCACAGGTGCCGTTGTTGGGAAAGAAGAGGACAATAGCGGTCCTAACCTGCGCAAAGAATCGGCTTTCAGCATCAAGTCCACGCTGCGGTCTTTCTTCCCTAAGGACAACAAGTTTCCTTGCAGTGTCAACTCAACGCCCTCAGCTTTGAGATCTAGTCGACCGATAACACCATCGCTATGCTCAAGTTGGCCATGCAACTCTAGTCTGGCAGTCAGCGGCACCGTCACAGGCAATCCTCGTGAAAATGGAGTGACTATTTTCTGAGGGGGGTCCAATACGGTCGTCATTTGCAGTTGGTAGGCAGACGTTGCCCGCAAACCTTCCATCTCAGCGCGCACTTCTGCCGACCAGGTATCTGCCTTCATTTCACCTTTAATTGCCAGTGGTCGCTGATTGTTATTGCTGTGTGTCAGATCGAACTTGAGTTCGACAGGCCGATTGCTGACTGTCGCCGGGCCGACCGCTATGCCTAAGTCGGCCAAGCTGTCGAGCTGCATGTTAAGCGCCAACCTAGCAGCGTGGAGAACATTCGCATCGGGCACTTCTCCGGTAAAAACCCCGCGCAACCCAGCCCCTTGTATCGTCCCCTCAAGTGCCCTCACGGCCAAACGCTCACCATCGAAGGCGACCAACCCTTGGCCATCTACTGCAACCTCGGGTAGTAGACCTTGATCAGCCCCAAGCGCACTCGCATAAGTGTCGAGGTCGTGCATGTGCGCTGTAAATGCAAGTTGCGTTATCGGCGTGGGTAAAAGACGAGCCACTTCGCCACGTGCCGTCACTTCGATACTCTCGCCGGTCACGTCTAGCACCAGCTGATCAATTCGTGGGCGCTCGGTGTTGCCCGTCAGATGGCCGCGAGCACTGAACACCGCCAACCCGTCGACACCCGCAACGTCTATGTGTGAAAAAACGGTCGTGGCAGTCGCTTCGGCATGCAGTGCAAGATCAAGCGTTACGGCTGACGACGAAGGCCGACTGCCGAGTTGGCCGTGTCCAGCGAGTGCCCATCCTTCACCTGAGACGTTGAGCGTAGCCTCGTCAATCAAGAATTCGCCTTTGCGCAGATGCAATCGTCCCCGAGCCTCGGCAGTACCATCCAAAGGAATGACACAGCCTAGCCCGTGGAGGCCGTCGTGCAGATCGTGAATCCGCGACACAAACATCAGGTCAGCTTTCGTCGAGC
>CAZAHE010000048.1:0-16770 GCA_964484965.1 uncultured Acidiferrobacteraceae bacterium
GCGAATGCCCGCCCGCCGGCAGCTTCAAAGCTCGCGCGCGTTGCGGCGTCTAGGTCACAGCCAAAAGTTGGAATTCCGGCGCGCAGAAAAGAATGCGCGACACCTAAGCCAATGGCGCCGAGGCCAATCACTCCGACGGGTTTGACATTTTCATAGGGCATTCTTCATCTCCTGAAAACACAGCTAACTTGTGGCATTGGCCAGGACGGAGCAAGACCGGATGAGGGCGTTTTGTTTCATCTGTCCTGTGCGCCGCATGCCGCCCGTCGGACAAGCCGTTACCTTGTATCCTTGTGAATTAACAAGTGTGCTTCAGATAGTCTTTTGTTTGTGCTGGTCTCTAGAGACAACGATCTGATGCGCGAGATGATCATCTTCATTTCAGTGAGCTGGGCTAAAGCATCGTTGGCAAGACCGATGGTAGTGCTGCTGTTAAGGTACCTCAGGAGTAGGTTTCGGACTTGTTGATGCTGGTCATCCATATGCAGGTATTGAATGGATGCTACGCGCTGCAGATAATTCTATGCACCGCCCCCAAGGCGATGGTGATCATGCTGACTAGCGTTGATTAGACCACGGTTGCGGAAAGTTGCGTTACCTCTGGTGCGGTCGACTATGTTTACAAAGGCAAACGGTCGAAACACTAAGAGATGGGTTCGAAAAGGCTGTAAAATGAAAGTGCGATGCAATCAGCCGTTAGTCAGCCAAATAAAATATGTACCTAATTGATAAAATGGGAGATTTTATGTTTGTCTCGGTCTTTTTTTCAAAGGATATGGTGTCCAAGGTTTGATAACCTTGCAGATTGTGTTCGGCTTTTAGGCGTGTTCATTGTCTGGAGATGGATGGGGAGACCGCCATTAATCCACGTTATATCAAGCGCAAGGGTGGCGGTGTTAGAGGAAGCCTTCTGGCGTCTTGTGGCTGGCCGAGCGGGTGATGACGTAGAGAAAGTGTGATATCTTGCTACGGTCCACGCCCTGCACCCGCCGGAAGTGGAATACATCGGCAAAGGCAATGTCCACAGGCCCCCATGAACGTGGCGTCAAGGTTTCTGTCGTCACTATGCTGAACTGTTGCAAGGGCCGCCAGTTCACCATCCATGCCAAATCGCTGCCGATCCCATTACCGCCACCGTCTGGACCGCAACCGCCTCATCCTCAAGCGGATCAAACTTCTTTGCGATTAGCCTGGACTGTGGGTGCCAGAAACCAACCCTCGGAAGTCAGCGCAAACCGCCGACTGAAACGTATCCGTCACGACCGGCTAATTAGTAGTGTGGCGGCGGTTCCTCTTCGGGGGGTCCCGCACTGATTTCGTTTTCCAGGTCGCGTAGCCGGGTTTCTATCCGTTCCAATTTTTCACCTAATGATTTTATCGTATCCCACTGACGAAGGACCACGTCACTGAGATCCTGAACGGTACCATCCTGGTGAGCCACGTGTGCTTCCAAATCGTCTAGTTTTGCCGTTTGGTCCATGGCGCCCTCCTCTGTCGACGATCCCAGGACGGGCAGCTCTATCGGAATGCCATGTCTGGTGCAACTCAATGGATTAAAAAATCATTCAATTATATTACACGATAATTTTGTTGTAATTAGGTTTTTGAAGTAAGATCGACCGAGAGCGTTTAGCCTTAAGTCCGAGGAGAATTTCCATGCGGACAATGTCGTATGGGCGGTGCGACCTGAAATATCCTTCAGAGGATGTCTGCGGATGCCAAGCAAATCTACGATATCAGCGATCTGAATATCCTGGTGCTGGAAAAGGATATCTTGATCGGTAAACTGCTGACGGGAGTGTTCCGTGAGTTAGGTGTGCCCAGCGTTTCCACAGCACGCTCGATCCTGCTATGGCGTGGAAAATTTTCATGAGCTTGAGATGGATATCATTTTTTTGATTGGCGCGCCGATCTGGACGAGATTGAGTTTCTTCAATGAATACGCCGTGATTCGGATAGAGCTAATGCTTACCTAACGGCCGTGATACTCGGTGCCAATACCGAACTGCGCCATGATTGCGAGGCCCGCGGTCTAGGGGTGACTGAATAGCTCCCCACCTCTGTCTCAGCGAAGACTTTCTAACTACGGATGGTTTCGGTGTTCGAGCACGACCGTGTCGTTATCAACACCAGTGTTTTTGTTGGTTTTAATCGCCGCTGCCATCATGGCCGCTCCGTCGGGTAATGAGGAGCGCCGTAAACGGGCGATGTGGGCCGCTGCTTAGTCTTTCAGGCAGCCGAGCAATTCCTTCCGAAGTCTCCTGTCGCGCTTGAGATGCCATTCGCGGCTCATGGCGTCGCGTCGCGCGGTATATGGCTCGGCATAAAGTAGCCGCCACTGCCGACCACGCGTTGAGCGCGCACCGGTGCCGGCATTGTGTTCGGTGATGCGGCGCTTTAGTTCCGTCGTCCAACCCACGTAGGTGCGGGCCCTGCCTCTGCCATCAAAGCTGCCCAGTACATAGACGAAACAGGTGTCCGGTTTAATCAATGGTCGGATCGCGTCCCAAATTTGTCCGCCAGCCCATTATTATAATCAAGTTCGTCTTTTGTTAGCGTGGCCGTTAGCGAATTAACACGGTGAAGTAGCGCCTTGCGCTCCAGGGCAGTCCACACGGTATCATTGGAAAGCCCGCTCGCATCGCGAGCAGAGACGACGTACCGTCCGATATGAATGTGATCGCCATAGGGTGAAGGTAAACGAAGCAATCTGATCTCGCCTGTCACTTCGTCATGCATGGCAAAATATAGCTCTCCAGAGTATTTTTGCGCGATGTTAAAGGCGAGGATAGCCGGTTTTCACAAAGATGACGACGGTCATTGGGTGGCCGAACTCGATTGCGGCCACAATCGCCACGTCCGACACTTGCCACCGTTTTAGGAACGGCCCTGGGTGATGACGGCTGATAGCCGTAAGGAAAGTCTCGGCCAGAAAGTCGAATGCGGGTTTTGTGCGCAGAGCATTTCATTGGCCGAGGAAATCTAGCCCTACCCCAACCGGGCCAAATCATCAAGGATCGGGCAGTCTGGGCGATTATTGCCGTGGCAGCGCTCGGTCAGGTCTACGAGGGTGCGTTTTATCGATTGCAACGAGGCAATGCGGGCATTGATCTCTTGAATATGATCGAGTGCCAGGCGTTTGACGTCGGCGCTGGCACGTCTCTGGTCGCGCCAGAGCGTCAGTAGGGTGCGGACCTCATCCAAAGAGAAACCCAATCGCCGCGCACGCTGAACGAAACGCAGCGTAGCGACATCGTCTTTGCCATAGGCGCGGTAGCCGTTGGGTTGGCGGTCAGGCTGTGGGGTCAGGCCAATGCTTTCATAGTAGCGGATGGTCTTTGCCGAAATGCCAGTTTCGCGGGCGACGGTGGAGATGTTCACCGGTGTGCTCCTTCGAAGGACCTGAGACGTAAGGAATTGCCGACAACGAAGAGGCTGGAAATACTCATGGCGCCGGCAGCCAGCATGGGATTTAACAAGAGGTCAAGTGCCGGATAGAGGAGCCCGGCGGCAAGCGGTATCAGCGCGACGTTATACGCATAGGCCCAAAAGAAATTACCTCTGATGACCTCTAGTGTACGCTTGGCGAGACGCGTTGCACGTACTAGGCCTCCCAGGTCGCCGGACATTAAAATGACCTCGCCGGCCTCAATGGCGATATCGGATCCGGTACCGATAGCGATGCCAACGTTTGCCTGGGCCAGCGCTGGCGCATCGTTGATGCCGTCACCGACAAACGCCACAGTGGCGCCTCGTTTTTGAAGGCGCTTGATTGCCATTGCCTTATCACCGGGCAATACGTCGGCCATGACTTGGATGATACCGACATCTCGAGCCACGGCTCTCGCTGTTGCCTCGTTGTCGCCAGTCAGCATGGCGGTTTTGATGCCCATGCCGCGAAGCGCCTGAACGGTGGCTGGGCTTTCTGGTTTAGGGGTATCACTGATACCGGCAACGGCAGCGAGGCGACCATCGACGGCAATATAGGCGAGCGACAAAGCCTTTGCGGTTAGTTCCGACGCCAGGATATTTGCTCCGGCAGTATCGACGTTGGCGGATTGAAGATGCCGCTTAGAACCAATGAGCAATTCACGGCCATCAACCTTCGCGCTCAGGCCGTGACCCGGGTGCGCCTTGAAAACTTCGACCTTTGGCAGGGCTAAATTCTCAGCGGAAGCCGCTTCGGCAAGAGCCCGGGCGATGGGGTGTTCGCTCTTGGTTTCCGTTGCCGCCGCGAGCCTCAGGATTTGGTCGGCGTTAAGGGTTTCATCAAACAGGCAAAATTGTTGCAGGCTCGGCTTTCCTTCGGTCAGGGTACCGGTCTTGTCCAAAACCATGGTATCAACCCTCGCCAATGTTTCCAGCGCCGTGCCGCGACAGAACAGGACACCAAGTTCCGCGCCGCGTCCCGTGCCTGTCATAATCGCTGTTGGAGTTGCCAGCCCCATCGCGCAAGGACATGCGATCAATAATACAGAGACGGCGGTCACAAAGGCATAGCTGAGCGCTGGTTCCGGACCGATGGTGAACCAAGTGAAAAAGGTGATGATAGATACGGCCATGACGGTAGGTACGAAGATGGACGCGATGCGGTCGGCGAGCTTCTGGACCGGCGACTTGCCAGCCTGAGCGTCTTCGACCATCTTAATGATCTTGGCCAGAAGGGTGTCACCGCCAATGCGGCTGACCTCGACGGTGAGCACGCCGTTGCCGTTGACGGTACCACCAATGACCTCATCACTTTGGAGTTTCTCGATCGGTAATGGCTCGCCGCTAATCATTGATTCATCGATGAAGCTATGTCCTTCGGCGATAATTCCGTCAACGGGGAGCCTTTCGCCTGGACGGATCAATACCCGTTCGCCCACGGTAATAACCGTTACGGGGACCTCTATGATTTCACCTCCGCGCTCAACACGCGCTGTTGGAGCCTGCAAGGCCATTAACTTGCGGATGGCGGTTGAGGTCTTGCGTTTGCCGAGCGCTTCTAGGTAACGGCCGAACAGGATCAGTGTGACGATCACGCCCGCGGCTTCGAAATATGCGACGGCTGTGCCGGCTGGAAACAGGCTGGGCACGATGAGCGCTAAAAAGGAGTAGAAATAAGCTGCGCCGGTGCCAATCACGACCAGGGCATTCATGCCGGGATGGAGATGTTTGAGCTCCTTCCAGCCAGAATTGTAGAACCGCCGCCCGGCGTAAAATAGAACGGGCGTGGCCAATACCCACTCGACCGCCATCCAGCCGCTTTCTGGCAGGAACGCCAACATTGCCGTTTCTAGCTCGTCGATCATTCGGCCCATGGCCACGGCTATGAGCGGCAAAGTAAAACCAAGCGCGAACATGAAAGCGCGCTTGAGATCGGCCGTTTCGGCTTCCATGGTAGATTGCTCGTGCGCGTGGCGGTCGGGCGCATCCAACTCGACCGGGCTTGTCGGGTAGCCGGCGGAAGTGATGGCATCTGTAATCATTTCCGGGGTCACGATGTTGGCGGTATATGTTATGTTCCCGCGTCTTGTGGCGAGGTTGATCTCCGAACTCAGGACACCATCAAGTGCAATCGAGGCTTTTTCAACACGCGAGACGCATCCAGCGCAGAACATGCCATCGATACTTAATGAGAGCGTTTTCGACGGCACTTCAAAGCCGGTCGAATTGACAGCTTCGATCAGGGCCTTGGGTGCCGTTGCGTCGGGATCGTAGCTGACCGTGGCGCGTTTGGTCGCAAGGTTAACTTCTGCATTCGAGACGCCATCGACAGCGCTCAAAGCCCTTTCAACGCGCGATACACAGCCCGCACAAGACATGCCTTTGACAGGCATGGTGATTTGGCTTTCTCCGAGCGTTGTTTCTTCCATGCCGACATAAACCCTCCACTTCACTATAATGTTTATTATAAGTGATTTCCAGTGGAGGATAAGGCCAAGTCCGGTGCCCTTAAAAAGGTTGCATGGCTAGTATGCGCGGCGCTTGACCTACGCCGGGTGAAATACCATAACCTCTTGAAATGTTTCTACTCATTGATAACTACGATAGTTTCGTCTACAACCTTCGCCACTATATGGGCGAGGTCGGGGCCGACGTTGTCGTGCGCCGCAATGATGCTATAAGTATTGATGAAATATTCGCCATGGCGCCCGAGGGTATCGTGATATCGCCAGGGCCTTGCGACCCCGACCTGGCAGGTATTAGTCTCGAGATTACGGCGCGTCTGCAAAGCAAGTTTCCAATTTTCGGCGTTTGCCTGGGCCATCAATGTATCGGTCAGGCTTTTGGTGGCAAGGTCGTGCGCGCGCCTGCGCCCATGCATGGTAAGATGAGCACGATCAGTCATCGGGGGATAGCGGTGTTTGCCGGCGTGCCTTCACCTTTTCAAGCGACCCGCTATCATTCTCTTACGTTGGCACCGGATAGTATTCCCGATTGCCTGGAAGTGACAGCAAACAGCGAAGACGGCGTCATTCAGGGGGTTTCGCATCGGACATTACCGATCCATGGCGTGCAGTTCCACCCGGAAAGCATTGCCTCCGAACACGGCCATCACATATTGCAGAACTTCATTGAAATCTCACGCGGGAGAAACGTGGCATGAGCGACGATCTTAAACCTATTTTGGCCCGAGTTGCTGAAGGTCACGCGCTTTCTGCCATGGATGCAGAGAGCGCGTTCAATATCATCATGACCGGCGAGGCATCGGATTCGCAAATGGGTGCCTTCCTGATGGCGCTGAGGCTGCGCGGTGAATCGGTCGAGGAAATCACTGGTGCAGTCCGCGCCATGCGCGAAAAAATGCAGACGGTAAGTGCGCCGGAAGGTGCTATGGATATAGTTGGTACAGGTGGAGACGGCCTTGGTACCTACAACATTTCCACTGCGACCGCTTTCGTAGTTGCCGGTTGTGGCGTGCCGGTAGCGAAGCACGGCAACCGCGCGGTGACGTCGAAGTCCGGAGCCGCTGATGTACTGACGGCGCTCGGTGTCAATCTGGAATGCGATGTGTCCTTGGTGGAGGAATCCATTGCCGAGGCTGGTATCGGCTTCATGTCGGCACCGCGGCACCATAGCGCCATGAAGTATGTTATGCCGGTACGCCAATCTATGGGGATTCGCACAATTTTTAATAACCTGGGGCCCCTTTCCAATCCGGCTGGCGTCAAACGCCAGTTTACCGGCGCTTTCGACCGGGCCTGGATCGAGCCCATGGCCGAAGTCTTAGGGATCCTCGGCAGTGATGCCGCTTGGGTCGTGCATGGTGCCGACGGCATGGACGAGATGAGCACAACCGGGACGACGTATGTCGCCGCGCTAGAGAATGGTGCGGTTCGCAATTTCGAGGTTTTACCTGAGGACGCGGGGGTGCCGCGTGCTAGTTTGGATGATCTGAAAGGTGGCGACGCAGCATACAACGCAGCGGCGCTTGAGGCTTTGGTTGATGGCGTGGCTAGCCCCTATCGCGATATTGTGTTGATGAATGCAGCCGCCAGCTTGATCGTTGCCGGTAAGGCGGATGATTTGAGAGCCGGTGTGGCTCTGGCCGCCGCTTCCATAGATGACGGAAATGCGCATGCAGCTCTGGATAAACTGGTTGAGATATCCAACTCAAAGTCATGAGCGACGTTCTCGCCCGTATCTGCTCCGACAAACGCGAACATATCGCGGCCTCAAAGGCAACGAATCGGCTTGTCGATGTGGAAAAGTTGGCTAAGGCGGCATCTGCGCCCCGTGGCTTCACAAAAGAACTGCGCGACACAGCAGAAAGCGGACGATATGGTCTGATTGCCGAGATCAAGAAGGCCTCGCCGTCGAAAGGCTTGATCCGTGATAACTTTGATCCGCCAAAGCTTGCCAAAGCCTACGAACAGGGCGGTGCAAGCTGCCTCTCAGTCTTGACGGACGCTCCCTATTTTCAGGGTGCCGACGAAGATTTGGTTGCTGCTAGAAACGTTGTCAGTCTGCCGGTTTTGCGCAAGGATTTCATGCTCGATCCTTATCAGGTGGCAGAAGCCCGCGCGCTCAGCGCTGATTGCGTCTTGCTAATCATGGCAGCACTGGAAGATTCACAAGCTGCAGAACTTAGCGCAACTGCACGTGATTGGGGCATGGAGGTTTTGGTCGAGGTGCATAAGGTAGACGAGATGGAGCGCGCATTAAAACTTGATAGCGATCTCATCGGTATTAACAACCGTAACCTTAAGACACTCAAGGTCGATATCGAGATGACGGAAAAACTGGCCCATATGGTGCCTACAAATCGCATGCTGGTTAGCGAAAGCGGCCTTTATACGCCCGCCGACCTTGCACGGTTGGTGGAAGTCGGCGCCCGTTGCTTCCTGGTGGGCGAATCCCTGATGCGCCAAGACGATGTTGAGGCAGCGACCCGTGCCCTCCTTTCTCCCGTTGATCTGGCAGCTAGCGCATGAGCGGATTCCCACACATTGATGACGATGGAAACGCCGTCATGGTCGATGTTTCGGAGAAGAACATCACAGAACGCACGGCTACGGCTAAGGGCAGTGTCATTACGAAGCCCGAAACGCTGGAACTGATCATGCAGGGTGGCGTCAAAAAAGGCGATGTGCTCTCGGTGGCGCAGTTGGCCGGAATTATGGGTGCTAAACGCACACCCGACCTGATTCCCCTGTGCCATCCGCTCAATCTGTCTTCTGTGAAAGTTGACCTTATCTGCGAACCTGAACGCAATGCGGTAGATATCTCGGCAACCTGTAAACTTGCGGGGAAGACGGGTGTTGAGATGGAAGCGCTGACAGCTGTATCGGTTGCCGCTTTGACGGTCTATGACATGTGCAAGGCCGTCGATAAGAGCATGCGGATCACCGATATCCGTTTGGTCAACAAAACCGGAGGGAAGTCCGGAACTTATGAAGCTAAGTAAATATCACGATGAACCAAGTTCCACAGATGCTTACCGTTGATGATGCTCTGGCACGGGTTAAAAGTGCTTTCGAAGTTCTGTCGGCTGAACAGGTGCCGCTAACGCAAGGTCTGGGGCGGGTGCTGGCTGGCGATGTTGCGGCGCGCCTGACGCAGCCGCCGATGGCCGTTTCGTCGATGGATGGGTATGCCGTCCGCGCGGCGGATGTTGAGAACGTGCCCGTTACGTTGACGCAAGTCGGAATGTCTCAGGCAGGCCAAGGTTTCGACGAGCGAGTGGAGACTAGACAATGTTCTAGGATCTTCACCGGCGCGCCACTTCCAGAAGGTACCGATACGGTGATAATTCAATAAGTTACGAATACTTTAGGTTATCAAATAAGCATCAGTGAACGTGCTACCGTCGGTGCTAATATTCGCCCGGCTGGTCTGGATTTTTGGGAAGGCGATGTGTTGCTGAAAATGGGAAAACGCCTTACCGCCCGGGACCTTGGGTTGGCCGCCTCAATGAACGTTCCATGGTTGATGGTAAGACGCCGCCCGAAGATTGCTAATTTGGCTACTGGTGATGAATTGGTGATGCCGGGCGAGCCGAAACGCCCCGATCAGATCATTTCTTCAAACTCCGTGGCGCTTAGCGCATATGTGCGGGTATTGGGCGGCGAGCCGATTGATCTCGGCATTGCCCGCGATACGCCGGAATCGTTTCGTCAGACGTTGGCTGGTGCTGAGAACGCGGACGCCTTGGTGACCATTGGCGGCGCATCCGTTGGTGACTTCGATTTGGTACGCCAAGTCTTGGCCGAGGATGAATTGGATCTTAATTTTTACAAAATCGCGATGCGGCCTGGAAAACCTTTGATTTTTGGCCGTCTGGGCGATGTTGCGGTATTAGGGTTACCGGGAAACCCAGTGTCGGCAGGCGTGACCTCGGTGATTTTCCTGCGCGCTGCGGTCTCGGCCATGCTGGGACTAGATCACGAAGCCCTTCCTGACACGACGACGGCCAGGCTTGGCCGTGACTTACCGGAGAATGGTACGCGACAGGATTACATGCGCGCGTCACTGGCTTCAGGCAACGAGGGCACACTGGTAGCTACGCCTTTCGGACGCCAAGATAGCGCCATGATGGCGCGCTTTGCGGAAGCTGATTGCCTCGTGGTCCGACCGCCGAAAGCGTTGGCCGCGAAGACAGGTGATACGGTCGATATCCTGCGGCTCGATCAAGGTTGGGGCCTTTAACTACTTGATCCCTATTAGGTTTATTTCGGGGGAAAGTTATGACCAACAGTCACATGAAATCGCCCCAGGTTGTTTGGGAGCGATTGGATATCCAGGAATTGACGATTGAGGAAGTGTGCTAGGGCTCAGGCTCATTTAACTCAAATAGATATTTGGGCAGCGGGGCAAAGAGCGGCAAGAAAGTTTTTAACGTTCTTGTCCTAAAGGGCGGCAACACGGCGAAAGTCTTTTGGTCGCAGGCTGTCCAATTAACGACCGCTAGGCCCTACGTGTTGTTAGCGAAAAAAGCACCTGTCCGAGTTTACGAATCGGCTACAATGAAAAAAATCTTTTATATAGAACTTTTTTTTATTTTCTCTCAATAAGAGTTTTTACGGACAGTTGTTGACTTCTGTGGAGAACTAAATTAGAACATAAGTGAACATATGTCGCTCATTGACGCTGGATCCACATCATGTTGACCCGAAAACAGCATCGACTCCTCTCTTATATCGATAAAACACTTCGAGAAACTGGCATCTCCCCCTCCTATGACGAAATGAAGGTAGCGCTTGATTTGAAATCGAAATCCGGTATTCACCGCTTGATAACTGGGTTGGTCGAGCGCGGCTTTATCCGGCGCCTACCGCATCGGGCACGTGCGTTGGAAGTGCTAAAACTACCGGAAAACATGGATGGTGGTGTGCCCGCAGTGCCGCTTCGTCGCAAGAGCCAGTTCGCGCCAAACGTTATTAGCGGTGTTTTCAATGAAAGGGTTGGCTTGCTGGGTACACCAGCCGCGGCAAAAGCAAGTACGACGGAGACCTTGCAGCTGCCGCTTTATGGCCGGATTGCTGCCGGTACGCCGATCGAGGCACTGCGCGACCCATCCAGTAGCGTAGATGTGCCTGCCGCCATGCTTGCATCCACCGCTGAGCACTATGCGCTTGAGGTGGATGGCGATTCGATGGTTGATGCCGGTATCCAAGACGGCGATACGGTAATCATCCAACGCGCAGAAAACGCAGACAATGGCTCCATTGTTGTGGCGTTTGTCGAAGGTAGCGAAGTGACGCTCAAGCGGCTTCGCCGAAAAGGCGATTCGATTGCTCTTGAGCCCGCCAACAAGGCCTACGAGACACGCATATTCGGCCCGGACCAAGTGCAGATCCAAGGCCGGTTGGTCGGGTTGATGCGAACCTACTAAACACCCCTATTCCCTCGGCTAATAGGCCGTGGATTCCCGTTTGTCACTTGGTCTCCTCACCAGTGTTGCCGTCAGCTTCGGTCGCTGATACTTCCAATATGGATATTGTTTGCTCCGAGCCGTATTGGGTGTGCGTGTTCTGCCATAAATCAAACCTGCTGATTACGACTTAGGCGGGGCATTGCCTTCTTATCAGTGCCGATGAGACCGGGGATACGGCCAGCAAGCAATGCTCTCCAGGTGAGCTTTCATGGCGGACTACAACGTTGTTTTCTCCTTGTTGTCTTTAGAGCTAGCCTAAGATATCGCAGTTTAAATCCTTGTCATAATTTGTGCCCAACGCAGGCTAGTGAATCAGCGCTCTTTATGTTTGCCAAACGCCGAAGCCATTGTTCACTTTCGAAGTGGGCGCGGTGCGGTTCGGAAATCCATGTCCTGTTATCGGTATCATGGATAAGTCAAGAGCGTCGCAATAGCTATGGATCTGTGGCAGCAAGCGCAATTCGAATTTTGTCCCAGGCAGTTGATCCGACAATCAAGAATTACGGAAGACTTGATTTTACTAGGTCATTATTTGAAGCCTATGATCGTGAATCAAAACGCGCTGTATTGTTGGACCATAATAAAAATAATATCCGTAAGATCTATTGATGGTACGATTATCGGTGAAGATGAGGTAGGGCTATTAACGCAGCGTTTAATAAATTTGTACTGGGTTCTACATCAAGGCGGTTTTTATAGTAAACAAATTAATTACAAGGATTGAGGTGATGCCAGAGTTTAAGAAGGTTTGTATTTTTCTGTAATTTTCATACAAAACTTAGTTTCTAATTAAATATTTACCTCCATTATAAAATGATAGTTTTATTTGGAATCTCCTACACTATCCTTAGGCCTTATTACATTCTTAGGTACATAGACATATTTAAAATATATTTTTGAAGACAATTCAATTCTTATAATTGCACAATAAAGAACCATTAGAGTGCACTATAACTGACCAATTCTGAGGAATTATGGAAGTCCCGCCAGATTCTTCGACTATTGCAGGACCAGAAAAACGATAACCAGTTGGTAGAGATTCTCGATTAAAAATTTCAGTTTCTTTCCACATTCCAAACCATACTTTTCGCTTTGATTTTTTAATCTTTGTACTATCGTCTGATGCAAATTCTAATTTTGGCTTATCCACTTTGCCTGTTGAAACAAGACGAATATTAACAATTTCCACATCATTAGAAGGATCGACATAACCAAATGTTTTTTGATGGCGGGCATCGAAGGCCTGCCTCAGTTTATCAAAGTTTGGTTTCTCAGGTTCCCATCGTATAGGTAATGTAAAAGATTGACCACAATACCGCATGTCTAAAGTGAATTCATGCGATTGTCGCTCACTGCCCACACCATCGGCATTTATCAACGTTTCGCCTTTTCGTTTCAAGTTAGTTGCTTCTTCCATCAAAGAGGTGACCGACAACTTTGAAAGAGCCCCACCCCATGCTTTAACAAGATCACGTCTCAAATTTGCCATCATCTGACCAAGTGCGGACAAGTGACCAGGAAGAAGGGGTATTATAACCTGGGAAATACCGAGTTCTTCTGCCACAAAAAACCCGTGCATGGGTCCTGCTCCACCAAAACTAATTAGTGAGAAATCTCTGGGATCGAAACCGCGATGAACCGACACCTCTCTTACTGCACCAGCCATCTTGGTTACCGCTATACTTAATACTCCATCGGCAGCGGCAACAAAGTCGTCAGCGCCCATTGCACTGGCAATTAGATGGAAAGCTTCTTTGGCTTTCTCAATATCAAGCAAAAGACCACCCGCGAGAGGTCGATCAGATGCCAAACGCCCGAGAAGGAGGTTTGCGTCAGAAATTGTTGGTTCCAAACCACCACGTCCATAACATGCGGGTCCAGGTACTGCGCCCGCACTTTGAGGACCAACTTGAACAGTTCCATCCGGTCCAATCCAGATAATAGATCCCCCACCGGCACCAATGGTATGAATATCTAATTGGGGCATGCGTAGAGGAAACGCGTCTATTTGGTTGTCGTGAGACATCCTCGGGATAAGTTGATGTACCAGGGCAACATCTGTACTTGTACCCCCCATATCGAAAGTAATTATATCGTGTAATTCCGATGCTTTAGCGATGTCTATAGAACCAACAACACCACCTACCGGACCAGACAAAAAAGTAGATGCACAGCGTTGCGCAGCAACCCGCAGTGTCATTGCGCCACCATTTGATCCCATAATATTGACTGGGGCGGAAACACCTTGATCTATCAGTTCTTGATCTAACATATCTAAATATTCAGTCATAACTGGTGAAAGATAGGCATTCAGGACAGCTGTTGAACTTCGTTCAAATTCACCTCTTTCAGGTATAAGGGCAGATGATTCCGTTACAAATATACCGTGAAGATATTTCCTCAATATACTTGCAACTAGCCGCTCATTTTCTGGGTTTGCATAACTATTAATAAAAGATACCGCGATAGCTTCTGCACCTTGCTCTTTAAGAATTGAGATAAGATCCAAACAATCCTTTTCTTTGATCTTTATTAGAATATCACCACTAGAATTTGTGCGTTCTAGTAATTCATGGCGTCGGTTTCGGGGAACAATAGGTTTTGGTCGCCGCCATGAAGTATCAAAAATTCCTCCAGTGAGACGACGCCCTTTACCTAACTCCAAAACATCCTTAAATCCTTTTGTTGATAACGTTGCTGTTTTAGCTCCTCTGCGTTCTAGTAGAGCGTTTGTAGCAATCGTGGTTCCGTGCACGAAAGCGCGGATCTCTTCAAAATTAATGTTAAGCTCTTTAAGGGCATCCAATACGCCGCGCCATTGCTCTCCAGGAATGGAAGGTACTTTGGCCGCCAATAATTTTCTTTTTATTTCATCGTAAGCTAAAAGGTCGGTAAATGTACCGCCGACGTCTACTCCTATCAAATATCGGTTACCAGTCATACCTAAGTAGCGCTTAAAGTGCGAATCTCTACCCGGTCACCAGGATCTATGCCCAGTGCAGAAAATCCAGTTGGTCCAAGCGAGAGGCCATCATCCGAATTACCAACATAAACCCAAGCCCTCAATGCTGCCGCAGAAGTAGACTTTGATAATTCTACAAGATCTCCTTCAGACACCCCAAGGCGGTCAGCTATCCTTTTAGACAATTCAATTCGGCGACGCGTTCCATCAAAATCATCATCATTTTGAAATTTTACTGGCAAATTTAAGCGTAGTGCCCGCAAATCTTCCCGTTGTTTGTTTGTTGCTTCAATGTTTATTATTTCATTGTCGGCGTGTAGCACGAGCCCGTAAATCTGCAGTGCACGCTCATTACTAATATAACCTAGTAATAGGTCATCAAAGACGCGATCAGGGTTTCTTAATAATGGGTCGCCATAACCTCCTCCTCCTGAGGATTCAATTCGTACAATATCATCCTTCCGAAGTTCGAAGTTACCCACCTTGCCTGGTATTGGTGATGGCTGAATAGTTTTCCCTTCCCGTATAACGACGAACCGGTTGCTCTCGCCGCTATAGCCCCCGGCAACACCAAAAGGCGGTATAATTGCATGATCAGCCAATACAGATAGGCTGGCAACATCTGAGAGAATGCGTATATCACGTCGCATCCCACATCCACCACGGAACTCCCCATCTCCACAAGAACTCTCACGCAAACTATATTGTTCAATCCGAACCGGACACTGCATTTCTGCAATCTCTATTGATTGCACCGCATTGAAATCCCCCTCGGGATATGCCCGTACGGCGTGATTACCATCTGTTTTCCTGGTGGCACCTGTACCTCCCGCCGGATATTCATAAAGCAAAAAGATATCAGCCTTGCCCTGTTCATAAGTGATCTGGGGTCCAGATACGTAAACATGATTTGCTCCGCCTTTTAAATCTCCTACCAATTCGTCGGGTAATGCTTGTCCCAGTGCGCTAACCATAAGCGCTATCATTATAGCTCGACATTCAACCATCCCGCCACATGGTGCTGGGATGGTCGCATTAAGGAAACTCCCCGGAGGATTAATAATTTTGATGGGATTGAATACCCCATGGTTTACTGGTGTATGTGGATCAAGAAATGATTTAACAACACTAGCCACTGCATTTAGAGCCATAGCCGGACCGACATTCGTGGGGCCATTAGTTTGGGTACTACTGCCACTGAAGTCTGCTATCAACTCGTCTCCATATATGGTTAGCTTTAGTCTTCCTAATAACGGCTCGGGATCATGACCATTACTATCGAGATAATTCTCAGCGAAATAAGTTCCGGCAGGAATTTTACTTAAACGCTCTCGTGTTACTTTCTCAGATAGACTTATTAATTCTTCAATAGATTTCAAAAAAAATGTGCCACCGAAACGGTTAAAGAGCCTTTCAATGTGCTCGGCAGCTTTGCGTGATGTGCCAAGCATAGTATTAAAATCTCCACGCCTTTCGTGTTGAATTCGCATGTTGTTAATGAGTAAATCAATAAAAGCATCGTTCATAATACCTTTTTTACAAATGCGGGTCGGCTCAATTCGCATTCCTTCTTGGTAAATCTCTTTGACCCTGCCAGAGAGTGAACCGACGGTCATGCCGCCAACATCGCCCCAATGGCATCGTGTCGCTGTGAACATGGCCAATTTACCTTCTAGGAATACTGGATACAGCATCAAAATGTCATTGAGGTGCGTTCCGCCTGTATAAGGATCATTGTGCAGAAATATATCCCCATCATTGATATCAAGTTTGAACTTCTTTAAGACCTCGTTAGCAGAATATGGTACTGCAAAAATGTGGATCGGATTATCAGAATTGCCTTGCGCAACCAGTCGGCCATCCGCGGTCAAAAGCGCACAAGAAAAATCGTGGCCCTCATAAATTATGGAAGAGTATGAGCTATGAATTACATTTGCTCTCATCTCATTTACTACTGCAACTAGTGATTCTCGAATTAACTCAAGACGGCCAAATTCACTCATAGTTTCCTCTTTGAACCAAGAGAGTTACCAAACTTAACGGGGCCTACGGTCTAGAAAAACGACTTTAACTATACCTAGTAAAGCGGCGAAAATCATTCGGCAATTCATCTAAAATAGAGTTGTCTCTCTGATATCGTGAATTCTTGTGTGATCAATAATACTGTAAAGTTTCTGCTTTCTATCCCTACTTAAGGGTTTAGAAAAACTCGGTATTTAGAATTGTTTTTCTGAGCGTGCCGTTGAACCGTTTACTGTAGCCATTCCTCTACGATTTTTCGGACAAACCGATATGAAAATGCCCTGATCAATATCAATTTCAGCCCCCTCGCCAAACTGGTATGCTTGGGACTAGTGTCACGGTGTCCGGCCAAGTAGTGACGGTATAGGCAATATGAAAACGGCCTCGATTACTCATCTACTCATCCCACGGGAACAAGAGACCT
>CAZAHE010000049.1:0-16486 GCA_964484965.1 uncultured Acidiferrobacteraceae bacterium
TCTGGAAGAAATAGGGCTGTTCGGATTTGGGGCGATGGTGTTGTTTCTGCTGGTTCTCGTCGTCGGGTTTATTTATGAATGGATGAAGGGAGCGCTCGAGTGGGAGTAATAACGTAAATGGCCCTTGAAGGTGTACTACAGCAAGGCTGGGCGACTGCCCGGTTGGATGATCTGATTAATTGGGCAAGAACAGGCTCGATGTGGCCGATGACCTTCGGCCTGGCTTGCTGTGCAGTTGAAATGATGCACGCAGGGGCGTCGCGCTATGATCTTGATCGTTTCGGTATGGTTTTTCGACCCAGCCCACGCCAGTCGGATGTCATGATCGTTGCGGGGACGTTGACCAACAAAATGGCACCGGCGCTTAGAAAGGTCTACGAACAGATGCCGGAGCCACGCTGGGTGATCTCGATGGGTTCATGCGCCAATGGGGGTGGCTATTACCACTACTCCTATTCGGTGGTGCGCGGTTGTGATCGCATTGTGCCGGTTGATGTTTACGTGCCGGGCTGTCCACCTACTGCTGAAGCATTGCTGTACGGCATCATCCAATTACAGAAGAAGATAAAACGAACCGAAACGATCGCACGCTGATTGTTTGACGGGAAAGAAATAAGAATTTATGGGTTCACCGCAGCAGCTGCACAGTCGTCTGACGACTGTCGAGCACGAAATACAATTTTCGGTGACCCAGTCGCATGACGAAGTGTCTCTAGATGTCGCGCCTGATCGACTTCGTGATTGCCTACGTTATCTTCGCGATCAACCTGATCTTGCATTCGAGCAGCTGATCGATCTTTGTGCGGTCGACTATCTAGAGTACGGTAGAGACTCGACTCATGCAGACCCGGCATGGGCGGGGCCGCGCTTTGCCGTGGTCTACCATTTGATGTCTGTTACGCATAACCATCGCCTGCGTGTGCGCACCGGCTTGGATTCGGATCCGCCTGCGCTCTCTTCAGTGATCGATATATGGCCGGTCGCGGACTGGTTCGAGCGTGAGGCATTCGATCTTTTTGGCATTGTTTTCGAAGGGCATCCTGATCTTCGACGGATCCTGACGGATTACGGGTTTGTTGGTTATCCGTTTCGTAAGGATTTTCCGCTCTCAGGTCATGTGGAGATGCGCTACGACGAAGCAAAAAAGCGTGTTGTCTACGAGCCTGTTTCTATCGAGCCCCGCGTGACGGTGCCTCGTGTAATTCGCAAAGGAGTGGTTAGTGAGCGAAATTCGTAATTACACGATGAATTTTGGGCCACAGCACCCTGCAGCCCATGGTGTATTGCGTCTCGTAATGGAAATGGACGGTGAAGTGGTCGAACGGATTGACCCGCACATTGGATTACTTCACCGCGCCACCGAGAAGCTCGCCGAGAGTAAACCGTATAACCACACCATCGGCTATATGGATCGGCTGGATTATGTTTCGATGATGTGTAGCGAGCATGCCTACGTTCTTGCCATAGAAAGGCTATTGGGTCTCAAAATACCTGAACGAGCCCGTTACATACGGGTACTGTTCGACGAAGTCACACGGGTGCTGAATCACCTGATGTGGATTGGTGCGCATGCACTTGATATTGGGGCGATGAGCGTATTTCTTTATGCGTTTCGTGAACGAGAAGATTTGATGGATTGCTACGAAGCCGCCTCAGGTGCCAGGATGCACGCCACTTACTATCGACCCGGTGGAGTTTATCGGGATCTGCCGGATAGCATGCCGCAGTATGAGCCCTCACGCTGGCATGATGATGCGGCAACTCAGCGTCGCAACGAGGATCGTTCAGGTTCGCTGCTCGACTTTATCTGGGCGTTCAGCGAGCGTTTCCCAGCTTGCGTCGATGATTACGAGACACTGCTAACTGACAACAGAATTTGGAAACAAAGGACGGTTGGGATTGGCGTCGTCGAACCGGCGCGCGCGCTGGCATTGGGATTTACCGGACCGATGCTTCGCGGATCGGGCGTCGAGTGGGATCTTAGGAAAAAGCAGCCTTATGAGGTTTATGATCGACTCGAATTCGATATCCCGGTTGGCACGGAAGGCGATTGCTATGACCGATATCTCGTGCGGGTCGAGGAAATGCGACAGTCTAATCATATCATTCGCCAGTGCATAGAATGGTTGCGTAACAACCCTGGCCAGGTGATGGTCGAGAACTTCAAAGTCGTTCCGCCTCGACGTGAAGAAATGAAGCAGGATATGGAATCATTGATTCATCACTTCAAGTTGTTTACCGAGGGTTACACCGTCCCGGAGGGGGAGGTTTATGCTGCCGTTGAAGCACCCAAAGGGGAATTTGGAATTTATCTGGTATCTGACAGTGCCAACAAACCATATCGGTTGAAGATCCGGGCCCCCGGCTTTGCCCATCTGGCCGCATTAAATGAAATGTCCCGTGGACACATGTTGGCTGATGTCGTGGCGATCATTGGTACGCAGGATATCGTTTTTGGGGAAATAGACCGCTAATGGCGACTGCACACACCATAGCCGAATTGTCCTCGGAGACCGTGAACAAGGTTGCAAAAGAGATAGACAAGTATCCTGAACCGAGGGCGGCGGTGAAATCGGCTCTGCGATACGCCCAGGCTGAGCACGGCTGGGTATCGGATTCGGTCGTTCGAGCAGTGGCCCAATTGTTGAATTTGGAGCCAATCGAGGTTTATGAGGTGGCAACCTTTTATGACATGTTCTACACCGAACCTGTCGGCCGGCACCAACTTCGGGTGTGCACCAATATATCGTGCATGCTGCGCGGCGCCGGCGACATAATGGAGCTCCTGCAGAATAAATTGGACGTCGAAGTTGGCGGCATGACAGCTGACGGGCGCTTCACGCTTTTCGAAGCAGAGTGTCTGGGTGCTTGCGGTGGCGCCCCAATGCTAGTCTGTGGCGATCGTTATTTTGAGGACCTCACTGAAGAAAAGCTCGATCAATTGTTGGCAGAAATGGATTAGCGATGATGGGAACCTGTTATGTGTGTCTGCCTGAACCTGGTGCTGATACGCCATGGACGCTGAAGAGTTACGAGCGCGCAGGTGGATACGAAGCCTGGCGTCGCGTGCTCCAAGAACACACGCCGCCGGAGGCGGTCATTGAACAGATTAAGGCATCCGGATTGCGCGGTCGCGGCGGAGCGGGTTTCCCGTCGGGCCTTAAGCTCAGTTTTATGCCAAGGGAGGCTCCTGGTCAGAAGTATATTGTGTGCAACTCTGATGAGAGTGAGCCGGGCACCTTCAAAGACCGCGATATTCTTCGTTACAACCCTCATCAGTTGATCGAAGGCATGGCGCTCGCATGTTATGCAACCGGCTCAACCGTGGGTTACAACTACATCCGCGGCGAGTATCACGAACCGTGGCTAAGGTTTGAGGCAGCGCTATGTGAGGCACGGACTGCGGGCTTAATCGGCTCAAATATTCTCGGTTCGGGTACTGATTTTGAGTTGTATAGCCAACGTGGCGCGGGTGCCTATATATGCGGTGAGGAAACAGGGCTACTCGAATCTCTGGAGGGGAAGAAGGGGATGCCGCGTTTTAAACCGCCATTCCCGGCGCAGATTGGTGCCTTTGGTCGACCGACGACGGTCAACAACACGGAAACCCTGGCGTCACTGCCGCCTATCTTGCGGCACGGTGCCGAGTGGTTTATGAATCTTGGCAGCGAAGGCAGTGGGGGTAGCAAAATATTTTCAGTTTCTGGCCATGTTCAACAACCGGGAAATTATGAAGTGATTCTGGGAACCCCGTTCCGGGAACTGCTTAAGCTGGCCGGTGGATTATTTGAAGGGCGCCAGCTTAAAGCAGTCATACCAGGCGGTTCTTCCATGCCGGTCATGCCTGCAGAAGCCATTATGGAATGCGACATGAGCTACGATGCCCTGCAGCAGGCAGGTTCTATGATCGGTTCCGGAGGTGTCATCGTGATGGATGACACTACATGCATGGTTCAAGTGCTGGAACGGATCGCACGCTTCTACTACATCGAATCGTGTGGCCAATGCACGCCTTGTCGTGAAGGGACAGGCTGGCTTTATCGTTGTATCAACAGGATCCGTACAGGCAAAGGCCAGTCTCGGGACCTTGATCTTCTTGAAAGTGTTGCTGAACGCATCGAAGGGCGCACCATCTGTGCGCTAGGCGATGCCGCTGCATGGCCTGTGCAGAGTTTTCTCAAACACTTTCGAGGCGAGTTCGAGGCGATGATACCGAAGCGCCAGGCCGCATAAGCGACTCCAGGCAGTATTTATGGCTACGATCATTATTGACACGCAGGAAGTAGAGGCCGAAGACGGCTCAATGATTATTCAGGCAGCCGATAGCGCTGGAATTTACATTCCACGGTTTTGTTATCACGAAAAACTATCGATCGCTGCGAATTGTCGAATGTGCCTGGTAGAGGTCGAGAAGGCACCGAAGCCTTTGCCGGCATGTGCCACACCTGTCACCGACGGCATGGTCGTGCATACGGCTTCGCCACAAGCGGTGGAGGCCCAGAAGGGCACCTTGGAGTTTCTGCTGATCAATCATCCGCTGGACTGCCCGATTTGTGACCAGGGCGGTGAATGTCCGCTGCAGGATCAAGCGCTCGAATTTGGCGGCGACGTCTCACGCTTTACAGAAGGGAAGCGCGTTGTGAGCGATCCCGATATCGGACCGTTGATTGAGACCGAGATGACCCGTTGTATCCACTGTACCCGATGTGTGCGCTTTGGCCAGGAGGTGGCTGGCATTATGGAACTCGGTGCGATCGGGCGCGGTGAGGATATGAAGATCGCCACATTCATCGGTGAAACGGTTGATAGCGAGGTATCTGGCAACGTGATTGACTTGTGTCCGGTAGGCGCTCTGACGTCGAAGCCTTATCGATTCACAGCGCGTGTTTGGGAGTTGGCCTCGCACGATTCGGTGAGTCCGCATGATTGCCTGGGTTCGAATCTCAATATCCAAACGGCGAACGATACGGTCAAACGGGTCCTGCCCCGATCGAATGACCTGGTCAACGAGTGTTGGTTGTCAGATCGGGACCGGTTCAGTTACGAGGGTGTTAATTCAGCCGATCGGCTGCTGAGCCCGTTACGTAGAGTCGGAGATCAATTTGAAGAAATTGGTTGGCAGCTGGCATTGGACGAAGCAGCTGCGGCATTGAACAAAATCCGTCATTCTGATGGACCAGCTGCTGTGGGCGCGTTGGCATCACCGACCGCCACGCTTGAGGAGTTTTACCTGTTGCAGAGTCTGATGCGCGGCTTTGGATCGTCGAACGTGGATCATCGTCTGCGCCAATATGATTTTCGTGACGATCCTTTCGCATCGCTGTTTCCCGGGACAGAAATCACGCTCGAGCAGCTCGATAATGCGGCCGGTGCATTATTGGTCGGATGTCACCTGCGCAAAGAATTGCCTTTGATGGCGTTGCGCCTGCGCCGCTTGTACCGTAGTGGTGGCAAGGTAGCAGCGTTGAATCCGCTCGCCTTCGAGCAGAATTTTCCATTGAACGAGTCGCTCGCGATTCGACCAGGCGAATTGCCGGCAGCACTCGCGCGCATAGCAATTCATCGGGTCGGATCAGCACAGGTGCCATCCGAACTGAAGCAATGGGCGGAGTCGATTCCGGACCAGGAAGCGTTCTCGCGCACCGCAGCGATACTGGATGACACTAAAGGTGAGTGCGTCCTGATACTGGGACAGTTTGCGGCCCAGCATCGTGATTCATCAGTCCTGCGGATGATCGCCAGCTGGTTGGCAGAGCAAACAGGTATTCGCCTGGCATTTTTGCCGTCGGCTAACAGTGCGGCCGCATGGCTGGCCGGTTGTGTACCGCATCGAGGTGTTAACGGTGAGGCAGTGCCCCTACCGGGCTATCACGTCAATCGTATGCTGGAAGGGACACTTAAGAGTCTCATTTTATTTGGTCTTGAGCCTGACCTTGATGTCGCGCAGTCTGATGCCCTCGCAATGTCAATGGGCGAGGCGGACTTCGTGGTGAGTGTCTCGGCTTTCAGATCGGCCGTACCCGTGCAGGCTAATGTGGTGTTCCCATTGGCACCATTCACTGAAACGGCGGGCACCTATGTCAATTGTGATGGACGCATCCAGCAGGTTGAGGCCGCGATGTCACCACGTGCTCTCGCGCGCCCAGGATGGAAAATTCTCCGGGTCTTGGCCAATGTTCTCGGAATTGACGGTTTTGACTACAACTCAATCGAGGAGGTTCGTCACGCTGTCGACCTGTCGGTGCCGGCAGTGTCCTGTCGTTTGGCCAAAAATTGGCAGTTACCGATGCCGGCGGCGAATAGAGATTCTGATCAGGGAGAATATTTTGAACGAATTGCAGAGGTGCCAATCTATCAGGTTGATCCAATCGTTAGGCGGGCTCCTTCACTGCAATCGACATTGGACAACCCGCCGGTTGCCGCTCATATCAGTACGACAGATCTGAATTCTCTAGGCCTTAGCAGCGGCAGTTCGGTGCACGTTGCGATCGATGCTGCTGAAGTATCGTTGCCGATCGCAGTCGATGACCGTGTGCCGCAAGGCTGTGTTTGTATTCCGACAGCAGCAGCGGCCACGGCGGCGCTAGGGGCTGCCGACCGCGTTCGGCTCAAAACTGGAAGCTGACCATGGAGCACTTGGTGACATTGTGGAACAGTTTGCCGCTGGTGCTGCAGGTCGGCCTCAAGATTGCTGCGATTCTTCTACCGTTGCTGGGCATGGTCGCCTATTACACTTTTGCGGAGCGCAAAGTAATCGGCTTTATTCAGTTGCGGGTCGGTCCCAACCGCGTCGGTCCGCGGGGATGGCTGCAGCCGATCGCAGATGCGGTCAAATTGATGTTCAAGGAGATCATTATCCCGACCAATGCCGAGCGCCAATTGTTTTTAGCAGCGCCGGTATTGGCTTTGGCTCCTGCCCTCGCTGCCTGGGCGGTGGTGCCTTTTACTGACACACTGGTGTTGGCTGACATTGATGCGAGCCTTCTCTTTGTCCTGGCACTCACGTCGCTAGGTGTCTATGGAGTAATTATTGCGGGTTGGGCTTCGAATTCGAAATATGCGTTTCTCGGTGCGATGCGATCGGCGGCCCAGATCGTGGCTTACGAAATTGCCATGGGTTTTGCTCTGGTTGGTGTGTTGATGGCTGCCGGGAGCCTTAATCTGCGCGACATCGTGCTGGCCCAGGCCGGCGGCTTACATCAATGGTATTTCATTCCGCTACTGCCGCTGTTTGTGGTTTATCTCGTCTCTGGTGTGGCCGAGACCAACCGCGCTCCTTTTGACGTCGCCGAAGGCGAATCAGAAATCGTGGCCGGCTTCCATGTCGAATATTCGGGTATGGCATTCGCTGTTTTCTTTCTGGCTGAATATGCAAACATGATTCTGATCTCGGCATTGACCGTGATCCTGTTCCTCGGCGGGTGGCAGCCGCCGCTGGAGATCGTACCGTTTACGTGGATACCCGGCTTTGCCTGGTTTTTCGGCAAGCTTGCCTTGGTGGCTTTTGTGTTTTTGTGGTTCCGCGCGACTTTTCCACGTTATCGCTATGACCAGATCATGCGCCTCGGGTGGAAAGTATTTATTCCAGTAACCTTGGTGTGGATCGGTGTTATCGGTGTTGCCAAGTTCCTGACCCCATTTGGCTCCTTATTTAGCTAGCACGAAGCCATGTTACGCACACTGCACCGACTACTGAAAACGTACTTTCTCGTCGAGCTGGTCCGTGGTCTCGGCCTCACTGGCCGGCGTCTTTTTCGACGAAAATTCACAGTTCAATACCCCGATGAAAAAACGCCTAAATCACCGCGCTTCAGGGGTTTGCACGCTTTGCGGCGTTATCCGAATGGTGAGGAGCGCTGCATTGCCTGTAAGTTGTGTGAAGCCGTCTGCCCAGCGCTCGCTATAACGATCGAGTCGGAAGAGCGTACAGATGGAAGCCGGCGTACGACTCGATATGATATCGATCTCTTCAAGTGTGTTTATTGCGGATTTTGTGAAGAAGCTTGTCCGGTGGACTCCATCGTTATGACGGATATCCACGAATTTCATTTCGAGGGTCGTGAAGGCACAGTTATTGATAAGCCAGGGTTGCTGGCAATTGGTGATCGCTACGAATCAGAAATCGCAGCCGCCCGGTCGCTGGACGCGCCTTACCGTTAAGCGTTTGATGCACAACCTGTCATGAATTTCCTGCAATTCACCTTCTACCTCTTTTCCGTCATTCTGATTATTTCCGCTGCCTTGGTGGTGACAGTTAAGAACCCAGTCAAAGCCGCGTTATTCCTCGTGCTCGCGTTTTTCAGCGCTGCCTGCATCTGGATCACACTGGAGGTCGAGTTTCTGGCAATCGCTCTGGTGCTGGTTTACGTTGGTGCTGTAATGGTCTTGTTTTTGTTTGTCGTCATGATGCTGGATATCGATATTGCGCGGTTAAGAGAAGGCTTTACGCAGTATCTCCCAGTCGGTCTCGTGGTGGCAGGTGTGATGGTCACGGAACTGGCAGTAGTGATGCTGTCCGGGCGGTTTGGACTGGATGCGGTTCCCCGTCCGAGTGCACACGCCGCGGACTACAGCAACACACGTGAGCTGGGACTGAAGCTTTACACAGATTACGTTTATGCCTTTGAGATTGCGGCGCTTATCCTGCTGGTGGCGATTATTGCCGCGATTTCGCTCACCTTTCGACGCCGGCGTGATTCTAATGTACAGACGATTGCGGAACAGGTCCGGGTTAGTAAGGCCGACCGATTGCGTATCATTAAGATGCCGACGGAGCGAGACAGGGGAGTCGGCGACTGATGATTCCTTTGTCACATTACCTGGTTCTGGGCGCGATTCTTTTTGCCCTGAGCATCATCGGAATTTTCCTTAATCGAAAGAATATCGTGATTTTATTGATGGCAATTGAGCTGTTGTTGTTGTCGGCGAACCTCAATTTGGTTGCTTTTTCACATTATTTGGAAAATATCGATGGCCAAGTGTTTGTCTTCTTCATACTGACTGTCGCAGCGGCAGAGGCATCGATTGGCCTGGCAATTCTAATTGTCGTTTTCCGCAATCGCCAAAGTATCAATGTTCAAGATTTAGATGGGCTCCGCGGATAAGCGGTATCGACAATGACACTTGTATATCTGCTTGTTCCGCTTTCTTGTTTGTTCGCGGCATTGGTTGTCGGGTTTGCCGGCAATCTGATGAAGCGTTCCGCAATACATATGATCTCTATTGCCGGGGTTGGACTTTCTTTCCTTTTATCGGTCATTGTGGCGGTGGATGTCTTTCAAGGTAATCACTTTAACGGTACGGTCTATACCTGGGGGGTAAGTGGTGGTGTGGCGTTCGACGTCGGCTTCCTGATCGATCAATTGACGGCGGTAATGATCGTGGTAGTGACGTTTGTATCGCTGATGGTGCATATCTACACGATCGGTTATATGGCTGATGATCCGGGGTACAGCCGGTTTTTCAGTTATATCGGGCTATTCACGTTTGCTATGTTGATGCTAGTGATGGCTAACAATTTCCTTCAATTGTTTTTTGGCTGGGAGGCAGTTGGGCTGATTTCGTATCTGTTGATCGGGTTCTGGTATGAACGCGAATCAGCGATCTTCGCCAATCTCAAGGCATTTTTAGTGAATCGGGTCGGCGACCTTGGCTTTCTTCTCGGTATCGCCGCGGTACTGGCACTTTTTGGCACCCTCGACTACGACAGCGTTTTCGCTGCCGCGCCAGATAAGTCCGTGCAGACCTTTTCCACGCCGTTTGGTGGGCAATGGTCGTGGATCACGCTGATCTGTTTGCTGCTTTTTGTTGGTGCCATGGGTAAGTCGGCTCAAGTGCCGCTGCATGTCTGGTTGCCTGACTCGATGGAGGGGCCAACTCCCATATCCGCGCTTATTCATGCCGCGACGATGGTTACAGCGGGAATTTTCATGGTTGCACGAATGTCTCCATTGTTTGAGCTTTCCACCACCGCGCTCTCGGTGGTGCTGGTGATTGGAGCGCTGACCGCATTCTTGATGGCGCTCGTTGGTCTGGTCCAGAACGACATTAAGCGGGTAGTGGCGTATTCGACATTGTCACAGCTCGGATATATGACGGTTGCATTGGGGGCGTCTGCCTATTCGGTAGCCATTTTCCACCTTGCCACACACGCGTTCTTCAAAGCATTGTTATTTCTGGGTGCTGGCGCAGTCATTATTGCGCTTCATCATCAACAGGACATACGAAAGATGGGAGGACTGCGTAGTGTCCTTCCGATCACCTATATCACCTGTATAGTGGGGAGCCTGGCCTTGGCGGGAGTTCCACCGTTTGCGGGGTTCTTTTCGAAGGACGCGATTATCGAAGCGGTCGCAGTGGCGACATTGCCTGGTGCAGATTTTGCCTATGCTGCTGTTCTGATCGGTGTATTTGTGACCGCGCTATATTCTTTCAGGCTGATTTTTCTGGTCTTTCACGGGCAGCCACGGGTAGCGCATGATCCCACGCACCCCGTAACTGAACCAGGCAAGGTAGTGACCTTGCCGCTGGTCGCGCTCGCGATCCCGTCCGTGCTCGCTGGGTGGATACTCGTTGAGCCGGTGCTGTCCGGCAGCCTTTTTGCCGATTCGCTTGTCGCCGTGGGGGGATATGAGACAAAACAGGCTAGTGCGCTCTCCATGTTGGCGCATGGCTTTGTTGCGGCACCACTTTGGCTAGCGCTTGCAGGGATTTTTACAGCCTGGCTTCTTTATTGCTGGAAACCGCACTGGCCTGCGCGTATCAGTACTGCGGTGCGGCCGTTGTACCTGATACTTGAGCGTAAGTATGGTTTCGATGAGTTGTACCAGAAGGTATTTATGCACGGCAGTCGCTGTCTGGGTTATGGGCTTTGGCGCTGGGGCGATGTCAAGTCGATCGACGGGGTGATGGTTAATGGCACGGCTAATCTGATTGCGCGCATTGCTGCGGTCGTGCGCAATGTGCAATCGGGCTATATCTATCACTATGCCTTCGCAATGATTTTAGGGTTGGTGGTTCTGATGTCCTGGCATTTGTGGGTCTAGGTGCTGCCTTTGTTCGTCTTTAGTGATCACCTTCTAAGTGTGCTTATCTGGCTGCCGGTTATTGGCGGCATACTGGTGCTCGGCACTGGCGGAGATCAGAATGCTGCGCTGGCACGCAAGCTTGCGCTGGGTTTTTCCCTTGCAACGCTGGTTCTTAGTTTTTCACTTTATAGTGACTTTCAACTGGGTACCGCGGAGATGCAGTTCGTTGAGCGCGCCTCATGGATTGAAGCATTCAAGGTCGAGTACTTCCTGGGTGTTGATGGCATTTCGGTACCGCTGATACTTCTGACCACCTTTCTGACAGTGATCGTTGTGGTTGCGGGGTGGCAGGTCATTCAAGAACGTGTTGCACAATACATGGCAGCTTTTCTTTTTATGGAAGGCTTCATGGTGGGTGTTTTCAGCGCTCTTGATGGCATCTTGTTCTATTTATTTTGGGAAGCGATGCTTATTCCAATGTTTTTGATTATCGGCATCTGGGGTGGTCCGAATCGTGTTTATGCTGCAATCAAATTTTTCCTGTACACGCTTCTCGGATCACTTCTGATGCTTGTGGCGTTGATCTACCTGTATTACATATCTGGCTCGTTCAGTGTGCTCGATTTTCACAAGATCGAAGTACTGGCGTTGACGCCACAAGTGCTCATTTTCCTGGCCTTTCTTGCTGCATTCGCAGTTAAGGTGCCAATGGTCCCGGTGCTTACTTGGCTGCCAGATGCTCATGTTGAGGCACCAACGGGCGGATCCGTAATCCTCGCGGCGGTACTGTTAAAGATGGGTGGCTATGGGTTTCTCCGTTTCAGTATTCCGATTGTTCCCGACGCTGCAAGAGAACTTGCGGGTTTGATGATTGTGTTGTCGCTGATTGCGGTGGTTTACATCGCATTTGTTGCATTGGTTCAGCGCGATATGAAAAAGCTGATTGCTTATTCGTCTATTTCACACATGGGCTTCGTGACGTTGGGCTTTTTCGTCTTCAATACCCAGGCGATGGAGGGTGCGATCGCTCAGATGATCTCGCATGGTTTTATCTCGGGAGCACTGTTTCTGTGTGTGGGTGTGCTTTATGACCGTGTTCATTCAAGAGAAATCTCCAGTTATGGTGGTGTTGTCAAAACGATGCCGTGGTTTGCCTTTTTCTTCGTGTTTTTTGCCATGGCCAATGTCGGATTACCGGGAACTTCGGGATTCGTCGGTGAATTTCTCGTGATACTGGGTGTATTTTCGGTTAATGGATGGTATGCCGCAGTCGCCGCCACCACGCTGGTGTTGGGTGCGGCGTATACATTGTGGATGATAAAGCGAGTAGTGTTCGGACCCGTGGCTAACAAGGAAGTCGAGAAGTTGTCGGATATCACGCCACGAGAAACATGGGTGTTGGCGTCCATTGGGGCGTGTGTTCTTCTGATGGGGTTGTGGCCGTTTCCGTTGCTTGAATTAATGCGCGGCTCCGTAGAGGGTTTGATGACGCTGGCCAGCGTGAGTAAGTACTGATGACGATTACATCTCTCGCCTTGGGTGCTGTCGTTCCAGAAATTATTTTAACGGTAGTTGCGTGTAGTGTTCTGTTACTGGATCTTTATCTGCCTGTGGCCTTGCGCGGTAAGGTGGTGTTCTGGTTGACAATAATAGGACTGATCATTGCTGCCATTGCGTGCCTGTCGAATTACGATCTGTCCGCGACTCCGGCTATGAACGGCCTCGTGACCAACGATGCCATTGGTGATCTGATGAAAGTCGCAGTGTGCGTCCTGGTGTTGCTGACTTTCATTTACAGTCATCGATACGCTGTTGATCGAGAATTGTTGCGAAGCGAGTATCTCGTGCTTGGTTTGTTCGGTGCTGTAGGGATGATGGTGATGGTGTCGGCGTCCAATCTGATTACCTTGTATGTGGGCCTCGAACTACAATCACTATGTCTATATGCGATGGTCGCTTTTCGTCGTGATTCGTTGTTGGCCACAGAGGCGGCCATGAAATACTTTGTCCTTGGTGCACTGGCTTCCGGTGTCTTGTTGTACGGCATGTCTCTGCTCTACGGCCTGTCCGGGTCCTTGCAAATTTCAGAAATCAAGCAGGCCTTGGTTGCGGCGCCGGTCAATGACAAAACAATGGCTGTGGCGATTGTTCTTATTATGGTCGGTTTGATGTTTAAAATCGGTGCGGTACCATTTCATATGTGGGTGCCGGACGTGTATCAAGGCGCACCCACTTCAACAACGGTTTATCTGGCAACGGCCCCCAAAGTGGCTGGCTTTGGAATTGTCTTTCGACTGCTAGTCGAGGGTGCTGGCGACCTCGCTTTCATATGGCAAGACATGCTCATTATTGTCGCACTGCTTTCCGTGGCTATCGGAAATGTGGTGGCGATTGCACAGCAGAACATCAAACGCATGTTGGCATACTCCGGAATCTCTCATATGGGATTTTTTCTGCTCGGAATTCTAAGTGCCAGCGAGGCGGGTTATGCGGCAAGTCTGGTCTACATGCTAATTTATGCTGTCATTACTGTGGCGACCTTTGCGGTTGTGCTTGCCCTGAGTCAGCCTGGGTTTGAGGCCGACCAGCTTGAAGATTACAAGGGCCTCAGTCGAACGCATCCGTGGATTGCGTTCCTCATGCTGGTGTTGATGGTGTCGCTGGCAGGCATTCCACCGACGATCGGATTTTTTGCCAAGCTGGTGGTCCTGCAGGCCGTGATTGATGCGGGTCTGCTGTGGGTTGCAGTGGTTGCAGTGTTGTTTGCGGTTGTCGGAGCGTTCTACTACTTGCGTATCGTCAAGCTGATGTACTTTGACGCACCCAGCGAAGAACTGGCGGTTGTGCACGACCGTAAGGGAGTGCCTTTACTGCTGTCATTGAACGCACTGGCCATGGTGCTGCTGATGCCATGGATCGGTTTTGTCGCCGACGTTTGCCGACGAGCTGTTCAATCCGTCGCCAGTTAGTGACATAGCACACAGCGGAAAATGTCTCGCGCCAGCTGGCTCGTTTCTAACACCTCATGAGCCATAGTGAGTGTTCTTAGATAGGCAGATTAGGGCGCTGCCGGGGGCGCGAATGTGTTAAAATTCGGAGCGAAATTTGGGCACATTTTCCACGCTTTTTTCTAAAAAAATCAGGGTGACCGCAACAGTCAGGTTGTCACCCTTTTAAGTCTTTGCTGCGCCCGCTTTCAGCACTCAAGTGAACGATATCGCCAGGGAAACACTGCCTGCTAACTTAGAGCAGGAAATGCGTCAATCCTATTTGGATTACGCAATGAGCGTCATTGTGGGGCGAGCATTGCCGGATGTCCGAGATGGCCTCAAGCCAGTGCATCGACGGGTGTTGTATGCAATGACGGAGCTCGGTAATGATTGGAATCGACCATATAAAAAGTCAGCGCGTGTGGTCGGTGACGTCATCGGCAAATATCACCCGCATGGGGATTCAGCGGTTTACGACACAATCGTCCGGATGGCGCAGCATTTTTCACTTCGTTATCCGCTCATAGACGGGCAGGGTAATTTTGGCTCCGTCGACGGCGACGCGCCGGCTGCGATGCGCTACACAGAAATCCGATTGGCACGAATTGCCCACGAGTTGCTAGAAGATCTTGATAAGGACACCGTTGATTTTGTCGCCAATTACGATGATACGGAACAGCAGCCACTGCTATTACCAGCGCGCTTGCCCAACCTGTTGATAAACGGGGCATCTGGGATTGCCGTGGGGATGGCAACCAACATGCCGCCACACAATCTTTCTGAAGTGATAAACGCCTGCCTGGCGTTTATAGAAAATGAAAATTTGTCTGCCCGTGAGTTAATGGCCTACTTGCCGGGGCCTGATTTTCCAACGGCCGGCCTGATCAATGGCGGGCGCGGAATACTTGAGGCTTACCAGACTGGCCGAGGCAAAATCTATGTCCGTGCGCGCGCACAGATTGAGGAGACGGCTGAATCGAGATCGCCGTCGATTGTCGTAACGGAGCTGCCCTACCAGGTCAACAAAGCCAGGTTGCTTGAGAAAATTGCTATTTTGGTCAGAGGCAAGAAGCTCGAAGGCATTACAGGCTTGCGTGATGAATCGGATAAGCACGGCATGCGCGTCGTGATCGAACTTCGTAGGGGAGAGACCCCGGACGTGGTGCTGAATAATCTTTATCGACATACTCAAATGGAGACGGTGTTTGGCATCAACCTTGTGGCATTGACCGGGAACCAGCCACGGCTATTCACCCTTCCCGAGTTGTTGCAGGAATTTCTTGAACATCGACGGGAGGTCGTTACACGCCGTACGTTGTACGATTTAGGCAAAGCTCGCTCGAGAGCACATGTTTTAGAGGGGCTGGCAGTTGCCCTATCAAATATTGATGAGATCATCGCATTGATTAAGGCGTCGACAAGCCCCCATGATGCAAGAGCGCAGCTAATATTGCGTGCCTGGCAACCGGGGGTAGTGCTGTCTATGCTGGACGATGATGATGCTGCCTTGTATCGACCGCTCGAAACAGACCCAGCTGCTGGTTTCGACGGCGATGTCTATCGCCTGACGGATGCCCAGGCGCAGGCCATCCTGGATTTGCGCTTGCACCGTTTGACGAGCCTTGAACAGGACAAGATTCACTCTGAATACCAGGACCTTCTTGACCGCATTCGCAATCTTCTGGATATTTTGTCAAGTGGTGATCGCCTCACGACTGTCATCAAGGAAGAATTGCAGGATATCGCTGCGCGCTATGGTGATGATCGGCGTACAGAAATTATTGATGCGCAAATTGATCTTTCCGACGAAGACTTGATACCAGTCGAAGACCTCGTGATCACTTTGTCTCATGCCGAATATGTCAAATGCCAGCCGCTGGGAGATTATCAGGCTCAGCGCCGAGGTGGTCGTGGGCGGGTGGCGGCGCGAACAAAAGAGGATGATTTCATCCGATCAATGTTTGTTGCCAACAGCCACGACACTTTGTTGTGCTTTTCGAATTTGGGAAAAGTCTATTGGCTCAAGGTTTACCGACTCCCACAGGCCGGTTCACAGGCCCGGGGTAGACCGCTGGTTAATCTGCTACCCCTCGATGAGAATGAGAAGATTACGGCTTTTTTGCGTCAAAATGGGACCGCTGAGGAAAATCACTTCGTGGTCATGGCCACCCAGAAGGGCACGATCAAGAAGACACCGGCAAGCAGTTTTGCACGGGCGCGATCGACTGGGTTGCGCGCGATTCAGCTTACAGATGGCGATGAGTTAGTTGATGTAGCGATCACAAGTGGGCATGCTGAGATTGTGCTGGTCAGTTCTGCCGGTAAGGCGATTCGATTCCCCGAGAGTAATGTCCGGGATATGGGTCGAGTTGCACGAGGAGTGCGGGGAATCTCTCTGAAACCTCGCCAGCGGGTTGTCTCCATGATGGTGATCGAAGAACATGATCAAGATAAGGACATTCTGATTGC
>CAZAHE010000050.1:0-16341 GCA_964484965.1 uncultured Acidiferrobacteraceae bacterium
GCCTGCGTTTCGCCTCGTGTGAACAGCGCGGACCCGTGTGTTCTTGGAAACAAACCGGTCTCAATGGTAATGGGACGAACGGTCTCTAAATCCCGACCATCGATGCGCGGCTGCTGCGCGAGAATTCGACTGCGCACTATATTTTTTTCAAGACTTTTTAAAGCACTCTTTATGGTCTCGGCAGGATCTGCGTCACCGCCTTCACATAACTGCTCAATGGCCTCCTGGCGAATCGCCGCAAGGCGATCCTGACGCGCGACTTTATCCGCTATCTGATAAGCCGAAGCAACGTCGTCTTTTGCAAGCTCTATTACGCGCGTTTCAATAGTATTATCCGAAGAGGGAGCCTGCCAGTCCCACGGCACAGCGCCAGCCTCGCTTGCCAGCTCTGAAATCGCCGAAATTGCGTGCTGCATCTTGTCATGCCCAAACATGACCGCACCGAGCATCTCGGCTTCATCCAATTCTTCAGCTTCAGATTCCACCATCAGAACAGCGTTTCGTGTGCCGGCAACCACCAGGTTTACGCTCGATGCCTCAAGCTGTGTCGCACTCGGGTTGAGCACGTAATCCCCATCGATCAGACCGACTCGACTGGCTCCGATCGGCCCTTTAAAAGGAACTCCCGAGACCGTTAAAGCGGCAGACGCCCCTACCATTGAGACAATGTCAGGATCGATTTCCGGATCTACCGACATGACGGTAGCGATCACCTGGACCTCATTGTTAAAGCCATCGGGAAACAGCGGCCGGATTGGCCTGTCAATTAACCGACAAGTGAGAATTGCTTTTTCCGAAGGCCGCCCTTCTCTTTTGAAGAAGCCGCCCGGAATTCGGCCTGCTGAATAAGTCCGCTCTTCATAGTCGACCGTCAAGGGGAAAAAATCACGGTCACTGGGTTCGCGCCGTGCCACCACCGTGACAAGTACACTGGTGTCACCCATACTCGCAAGCACTGCGCCACCTGCCTGGCGTGCGATACGGCCAGTTTCCAGCCGGATCTTGTGGGGTCCGTATTCGAACTCTTTCACTATTGCGTTCAATGCATAACCCTCAAATCAAAATTCATATAACTAATTCCTTAGATTTTATACTGGATAATTGGCGAGCTATCTGCGCAAACCTAGCGAACTAATCAACGCTTGATAACGCGCACTGTCATGTTTCTTCAAGTAATCAAGCAGCTTTCTTCGTCGATTGACCATCTTCAACAGGCCCTGCCGTGAATGATGATCATGCTTGTTTGCTTCGAAATGCCCCGACAGGCCGTTGATTCGCGCAGTCAGGAGTGCAACCTGCACCTCCGGCGACCCGGTATCGGCTGGTGCGCGAGCATATTCTTTAACGATTGTCGATTTGTCTTCCGCTGATAAAGCCATAGTGATTGTTCTTTCGAATTTAGGGAATATCACAACAAAAGAAGCTGCCACGATACCCCGCAGCCTGACTGCAGGGTACGGGGCGACGTAGTGTAGCGTTGAGCATGGGGCAACTCAATCATTAGTCATCAGGCTCATCGCGCCAGCAAGAGCCTTCGTGGTGCAACACGCCCATCATCGGTGACGCTGCCAACCCCCAGAAACCCAGCTTCCCGCGAATAGATTCTTACTTCTCCCTCATCGGGAAGACCTACCGCTCGGACTGTCTGGCCACGACACAGATAGTAGGCCGCATCTGCTGACAAACGCACTTCTGGAATATGACAAAGGCCTTGATCCGCCGGCAGCAGATAACGTCGGCGATCGACCGGGTCATCCAAGCCCGACAACGATTCCATGGCAATGGCGTCATTGACGCGTAGATCGGCGACCGCTAAGCGACGTAATTCGATGACATGCCCGCCACAGCCGAGCTCTCGGCCAAGATCATCTGCTAGACCACGAACATAAAAACCACGCGAGCAACGAAGCGTCAACTCGATAAAGGGGAAGCTATATGCGGCTAATTCGAGGTAGTCCACGCGCACTCGACGAGGCTCCCGTTCAACATGAATTCCTTCACGCGCGAGTCGATAGAGCGGTTTTCCGTTTCGCTTTACTGCCGAGTACATCGGTGGCACCTGATCAATTTCACCACGAAAACCACTCAATGTTGATTCAACTTGTTCACGCGACGGGCTCAGCGGACTCGATTCGACCACTTCACCTTCACTGTCACCGGTATTTGTCGTTTGCCCGAGCCGAACCTTGGCCCAATAAGTCTTGTCAGCGCCCAGGAAGAAACTCGATAATTTTGTCGCGTGCCCAAAACACAGTGGCAACAGACCTGTTGCTATCGGGTCGAGACTGCCTGTATGACCTCCTTTCCTCGCACCCAACAGTGCTTTTGCCTGCTGTAGGGCCGCGTTCGAGGTAATGCCCATCGGTTTGTCGAGGAGCAGCATGCCATTTACCGAATCACCGCGTATCGGTCGTTGTTTACGCCCCATCTTCAATGTCGTCCTTCACACGATGGGCGTTCGCATCACTGATTAGCCGAGACAATCGCACCCCCTCTTCGATGGTTCGGTCATAACAGAAGCGGATGTTCGGGGTAAAACGCAGATTAAGCGATTGTCCCAAGGCGTATCGAATTGATGCTGCTTGTTCTGACAACAAATCAATTAAGGTGTCCTGGCTTTTTGCACCGCCGAGTGCTGATATGTAGGCAGTCGCATATCGCAAGTCGCGACTGACATCGACGCCTGTAACGGATACGATACCGGTGCTCGTCTCTTGCAGTTCCCGACGCAGAATGGCTGCCAGCTCGCGTTTTATCATTTCGCCAACCCGCCGCGGACGGTCCACTCCCTGCATCAGGTGCCTACCATGAAGCCGCTAAAGCGGCACCCGCTCTTCGAAGCGTTCAAAAATCTCAAGATGGTCGCCGACCTTAACATCGTTGTAGTTTTTTACCCCAATACCGCACTCAAATCCGTTTTTAACCTCAGCCACATCTTCCTTGAAACGCCGCAATGAATCGATCTGTCCTTCGAAAATGACAATATTTTCGCGCAGCACTCGAACCGGCAAATTGCGACGCACCTCCCCATCGACAACCCTGCAGCCAGCAATTGATCCGATACGACTTGCACGGAATACTTCCCGCACTTCAGCCAGACCTACTGCCTGTTCCTTAATTTCCGGTGCAACCATGCCCGACAACGCGGTCTTCACTTCGTCAAGAACGTTGTAGATGACATTATGGTAATGCACATCAACACCTTCCTTTTCAATCAATTTTCTTGCCGTCGTATCTGGCCTCACGTTGAACGCAAGGATTACCGCATTCGACGCTGCCGCCAGGTTAACGTCGGACTCATTAATCCCGCCAACCATGCCATGCACCACTTCCACCTTTACGCTCTCTTGCGAAAGCTTCTCAAGCGAATCTGTCAGCGCTTCAATTGAACCTTGCACGTCGGCCTTAACAATAAGATTCAAAGTCTGGACCTCACCCTCGCTCATCTGTTCAAACATGTTTTCAAGCTTCATCGCCTGTTGGCGTGCGAGCTTGATTTCTTTGAACTTGCTTTGCCGGTGCTGCGCGATTTCTCGTGCCCGACGTTCATTAGGTACGACCACTGCATCGTCACCAGCATCGGGCACGCCACCGAGCCCCTGTAACTCGACAGGGCAGGACGGTCCAGCCTCCCGGACTACTCGTCCTGCACTATCAGCCATAGCCCGAATCCTCCCGAACTCACGTCCTGCGAGCAGGATATCTCCCTTGCGCAAGGTCCCGCCGCGAACCAGCATCGTAGCGACGACCCCACGGCCGCGGTCTATACGCGCCTCGACGACCACGCCCTTGGCCGCCCCAGCAACGGGCGCCTTCAGATCCAGCACTTCCGATTGCAGCAAAATCGATTCGAGCAGGTCATCCACACCTTCTCCCGTTAGCGCGGATACTTCATTGACCAGCACGTCCCCACCCCACGCTTCTGGTACCACTTCATGCGTAGTCAGTTCCTGTTTGACCCGCTCAGCGTTGGCCTCACCCTTGTCAATCTTGTTGATTGCGACAATGATTGGCACGTTAGCAGAACGCGCATGACTTATAGCTTCAACTGTTTGGGGTTTGACACCATCATCGGCGGCCACTACCAGGACAATCAGATCGGTGATTTCTGCGCCACGTGACCGCATCGCACTAAATGCTTCATGTCCGGGCGTATCGAGGAAAGTGATCACACCGTTCTCGGTTTCAACCTGATAGGCGCCGATGTGCTGCGTGATACCACCAGCTTCACCAGCTGCAACCTTGGCCTTGCGCAGGTAGTCCAGCAAAGAAGTCTTACCATGATCCACATGCCCCATAACCGTAACCACCGGTGCACGTTCGGCAACTTCACTACCTTCATCTTCATCCACAGCCAGGAACTCTTCAGGATCTTGATCAGTTACGGGTTTCGCTGTGTGGCCCATTTCTTCGACTACAAGCGTTGCGGTATCTTGATCAAGCACCTGATTGATGGTGACGAGCGATCCCATTTCCATGAGAGCTTTAATTACCTCAGCTGCCTTCACTGACAGCCCTAGAGCCAACTCACCGACGGAAATGGTCTCCGGTATGGAAACCTCGCGCACCACCGGTGCCGTTGGCTTTTCGAATCCATGCTGTCCGGCGGCAGTCGACGTCAGCTTGCGACGCACTTGCGTCCTGGGTTTTCTGCGGACTCGTTTACCAGCTGCTACATGCAGCTCTTCGCGTTGACCGACTCGGTCTTTGGCACGTTTTCTTTTTGGTTTTTCCTCGCGTTCTGGTGTCGGCTTGGTCTCTTCGACCTGGCTTAATGCGGCGACTTCCTGTAACACCGTGGATGGGTCTGGCGTCTGCCCACCATCCCCCTCGGGGGCGTCCGTTACTGGTTCGGCTCCAGCATCTTCCTGTACAGCGGCACTGTCGGCTGCAACCTCATTGAGGATCTCTTCTGGGAGCGGCGATGCGACCGCCTCTTCAGCGGATATATTCTCGGCAGCTTCTAACTCAGCCGCGAGTGCTTCAGCCTCGGCCTTTTCCACCGCTGCCGCTTCCTCGGCGGCCCGCTGAGAGGCCTCTTGTTGCCGCTGAAGCTCACCACGCCGAACCAAGGTGCGCCGTTTCTTCACCTCTACGTGAACCGTTCTAGTTGGCCCGGTGCGTGAGGTTTGCCGAACCTGGGAGGTCGTGCGACGCTTGAGCGTTATTCTCTGGCGCGGTTGCGCGTCAGAACCATTTGACTCGCCTCGCAGGTAGGTTAGAAGCTTCTCCTTTTCCTGGTCACTCAGCATGTCCTCGAGTGCTTTTCCAGGAATTCCGGCAGCTTCGAGTTGCTGCAATAATCGGTCGTCCTCGACTCCGATCTGTTCGGCAAAAAGCTTAACTGCGACATCCGCCATATTAATCCTCCCTCGAGATACTCAGGCTTCGGCCTCTGCAAACCAGGGCGCTCTCGCGGTCATTATCAGTTCAGCTGCGCGAACCTCGTCGATACCTGTCAATTCGACAAGCTCATCGGTCGCGCATTCAGCCAACTCTTCCATTGATCGCACCCCGTTGACTGCGAACAAACGTGCGGTTTCTTCATCCATGCCATCCATTTGAATCAAATCTTCCTGCGGTGTCATTTTCTCGCGTTCAGAAATTTCCCTAATCAGCAAGTTTTCTCGCGCTCGACGGCGCAGTTCTTCTACCAGGTCTTCGTCGAACTCTTCCACCTCGAGCAACTCCTGGACCGGCACATACGCGACCTCCTCAAGCGTGGTGAAGCCCTCATCGACTAGCGCCAGGGCAACATCGTGGTCGATATCAAGCACTTCCATTAATTTGTCACGCGCCTGCTCTGCTTCCGCCTCTGCTTTCTCCGCAGCCACCTGATCGGTCATTATGTTCAGCTCCCAACCTGTCAACTGTGACGCCAAGCGAACGTTTTGACCCTGGCGGCCAATTGCCTGAGATAATTGCGCCTCATCGACCACAACGTCCATCGATTGAGAGTCTTCGTCTATCAGGATCGACTCTACCTCTGCAGGCTGCAACGCCTTAATTACAAATTCAGCTGGGTTTTCAGACCATGTGATGATGTCAATCCGCTCCAGGTTGAGTGCATTGGAAACACTCTGCACCCGCGCACCGCGGATGCCCACACAAGCACCAACGGGATCGATTTTCGGATCGTTTGAACGCACCGCAATCTTTGCCCGGAAGCCTGGGTCCCGAGAGGCGCCGATCAGATCGATCACACCTTGGCCGATTTCGGGCACTTCCAGCTGAAATAATTTAATTACTAGCGCCGGTGATCGTCGATCAAGCACCAATTGCGGCCCGCGTACCTCTTCGCGAACCTCGATGAGGATCGCCTTGATGCGGTCTCCATTGCGCATCAGTTCACGATCGATCCAGGCCGATCTAGGCAAGGTGGCCTCAACCCCTTCTATGTCTACCACTGCTTCACGATGGCTAACACGCTTGACCACACCCTGGACCATTTCTCCGGTGCGATCACTAAATTCACTATAAACCCTGGCCCGCTCTGCTTCGCGCACCTTCTGGTTAATCACCTGCTTTGCAGCCTGCGCTTCGATGCGACCGAAAGAAATCGACACTTCCATTGGATCCTCGACCATGTCACCGATCGTATGTTCTGTGCCGGGATAACTGATAAATGCCGCTGACAACGTAATTTGTCTTGACGGACTCTCTAGCCCCTCGTCATCCTCAACAATTTCCCACTGCCGAAACACATCGAAGTCTCCAGTACTCTGATCAATCGACACCCGCACCTCGATATCTTCACGCTCTCGCTTCTTGGTCGCAGTCGCTAGTGCTGCCTCAATTGCCTCAAATATGACTACCTTGCTGAGGTCCTTCTCGCGTGATAGCACCTCGGCGGTCATCAGAATTTCATTGTTCGTCATTAACCTAAGCCCCGTCCACAACCTCGTTTGAAACGCCAACAGATTGGCTCACCACCAGGTTTGCCCGCTCCATTGCAACATATGGCAAGGCACAATCGTTGCCCTCGACCTCTATCACAGCGCGCTCATCATTAACCCGGGTAAGGCAACCATCAAACACTCGCCGCCCATCTAGTCGTGTCTTCATCCGCACTCTTACACGAGCACCAAGCACCTTACGAAAATGCTCTGGTTTCACCAGTGGGCGATCGATGCCCGGAGAGGACACCTCAAGGGCATAGTCTCCTTGCACCAAATCTTCCACATCCAGCAACGGATCCAGGCGACGACTGACCATCGCGCAGTCATCCAGCGTAATCCCACCGGGCGCGTCGATGAATAGTCTCAGCGTGCGATTACCACCCGTGGTTAATTGCACCAGCACCAACTCGAAACCCATACTTTCCACCTCCGGTTCAATCACCGCCCTCAGCTCCACCGCGTCACCCAACATCGCACTCAAACCTCCTTCGCGCACCGGACCGTCGTGCAAAACCAACAAACCCCGCTTTCTGCGGGGCCGTAGGCACATCATCCTTCGATCTTGGTAGCGGGGGTAGGATTTGAACCTACGACCTTCGGGTTATGAGCCCGACGAGCTGCCAGACTGCTCCACCCCGCATCAGCGCGGCGAAGTATAGGGCGTTACCTCGAACCTGACAAGAAGTCAAACAAAGTCAAAACCTTGCTATCGCCTCGCATCAGCGACACCAAGACCCTAGAATTTGGTCCCCACGCCAGTCCCAGGCCAATAGTGGGTGACATGCATGCAAAACACTGATCCAGCAGAGCTTCGCAAATTCGAACAACTTGCTGCCAGCTGGTGGGATCCTGCAGGTGATTCTCGCCCCCTGCACTTGCTCAATCCGATTCGTCTCTCGTACATCGAACGGCACGTCCAGTTGGCTCCATCACGGGTACTGGACGTCGGCTGTGGTGGCGGACTGCTCAGCGAATCGATGGCCCGGGCCGGCGCCCACGTACTCGGCATCGATGCCGGGCATGCACAAATCGCGGTGGCGCGCTTGCATGCACGCGAACAAAACATTTCAGTACGATATGAGCAATCCACGGTCGAAGATCTGATTGAACAGCGTCACGATCCATTCGATGTCATCACCTGCATGGAGCTGATCGAACACGTTCCGGATCCCAACGCCATAGTCCATGCCTGTGCAGAGTTGTTGCGACCAGGCGGCAGGGCATTTTTCTCCACCATTAGTCGCACACTTGGCGCCTGGTTGAAAACCGTCGTCGCTGCCGAATATGTACTGAACCTGTTACCACGGGGCACGCACCGTTACGATAAGTTTGTTCGCCCCTCTGAGCTTGCGGCGTGGGGAAGGACTGCCGGTTTGAGTGTCAACGATATCGCTGGTCTCCAATACAACCCGTTGGCCGAGTCGTTTCGCTTGGTCTCGAACACCGATGCGAATTACATCATGTGCCTGCAATGTGGCACTCCGCAATGACGAACGTTCTAATAATCCTCTTAATACTGGCGGTTGTCGCCTTCGCTGCGGTGGCCTTTCTGATTCTAAAGCGATCAAGCAATCAAGATAGAACAGCATTGAACTCATTAGCCGCCAGCGCACAAGAGCTCATTGATCAAAAATTTCTAGCTCAGGAACGAGCATTACGAGAGATATTGGCAAGTCAGGAGAAAAACACCACCACTTCACTTGGACATATGAACGAGCGGCTGGCCATTATCCGCGATGCACAGAAAAACATGGCTGACCTATCGGAGCAGTTGACCAATTTGCGAAGCATTCTCGACAACAAGCAAGCTCGCGGCGCGTTCGGCGAATTCCAACTTGAAGAATTAGTCTCAAATGCCTTGCCGGGAGAGGCTTATCAATTTCAGGCGACACTTAGCAATGGAAAACGTGCCGACTGTCTATTGAAACTTCCCGATCCGCCAGGGCCAACAGTGATCGATGCGAAGTTCCCATTGGAAAGTTACCGCCGCCTGATGGACGCGCCTGACGGTGATGCCAGAAAAGTCTGCCGCCGCGCGTTTGCGAACGATGTCGCAACTCACCTCAAGGATATTTCTGACAAATACATCATTGCTGGAGAAACTTCAGAGAACGCACTCATGTTCGTGCCGTCTGAATCTGTCTATTCAGAGATTCATAGCCACCACGACGACCTTGTTCTGAGAAGCTACCGGGCAAGAGTTTACATCGTCTCGCCTTCGACATTATGGGCAACCATGAACACGATGCGAGCAATTTTTCGTGATGTGCGCATGCGCGAGCAAGCCGACATAATTCAGCATGAAGTGGTCCGTATGTTAGAGGATGTTACTCGACTCGATCAGCGAATCGGTTCTCTGGAGCGTGCTTATTTGCAGATGGGTGAGGAATTCCGAAAGATTCGAATCTCGACCGACAAGATCATCAAGCGCGCGGCAAGCATCGAGTCGCTCGACTTAAGCGAAGAAGAAGAGACGCCTGCGACCGGCACCTAAACCTCATTATGCAATAGCACCTGCTACATCTGTGCGTTTCATCACAGTACTGCACGTCACCAAGATGACACTATCCGTGTTGGCTCTTATCGACGACAACTGCGCAAGGAGGCGCGTTATTCTAGCGAAGGGCCCGCACAGCAAAGACCGTGCAACCGCGGGTGGAGGCCAAGGTCACTTGCCCTCCACTCGCTCACCGGTCAGCGCATTGAGATAACAACAGCTACGACTCATCCAGCGCGTCTTCTAACTCAGGCAGTGCCGAAAACAAGTCTGCAACCCAGGCATAGTCAGCAACCTGAAAAATTGGCGCTTCTTCATCTTTATTAATCGCAACAATCACCTTTGAGTCCTTCATACCAGCCAGATGCTGTATCGCGCCAGAGATACCGACTGCAATGTAGAGGTTCGGGGCCACCACCTTTCCAGTCTGGCCGACCTGATAATCGTTTGGGACATAACCTGCGTCCACTGCCGCGCGTGATGCGCCAACGGCGGCGCCAAGCCGATCGGCAAGTTTCTCCAACATTTGGAAATTTTCTGAGCTCTGCATACCGCGCCCACCGGACACAATAATATCCGCCGTGGTTAATTCAGGACGCTCCGAGCGGGTCAACTCTTGGCCTGCGAACTCTGATACACCCTGATCGTCACCGGCATCTACTCCTTCTATGGATCCACTACCGCCGTCATGCGCGACTGCTTCGAACGAGGTCGTTCTCACTGTCACAACCTTGACCTGATCGATTGACTGCACTGTTGCTAGAGCATTGCCCGCGTAGATTGGCCGTACAAACGTGTCAGGTGCCAGAATCGCACTGATATCAGAAATCTGCTGCACATCAAGAAGTGCCGCGACCCGCGGCATCAGGTTTTTGCCGAACGTCGAAGCCGGAGCCAGTACATGACTGTATGTCGAGGCAAGCTTGACGATTACCGGAGCCAGATTTTCAGCCAGCTGATGTCTCAACGCCCCACCTTGGGCGGACAACACACGCGAGACGCACTCAACGCGTGCGCCCTGTTCATTCACATTGTCACAATCATCGCCCAGCACCAGCAAGTCGATCTCTGCACCCAACTCTTTTGCCGCACCGACGGTGTTAAGCGTCGATGGCTGCAAAATACCCTCGTCATGTTCGGCAATTACTAGGATTGACATTTCTATATTACCTTTGCTTCATTGCGTAACTTGTCGACCAATTCAGCGGCATCTTGAACGCGAACACCAGCACTGCGGACAGCGGGCTCTTCGACTTTTAATAACGTCAGGCGCGGCGCCGTATCAACACCGAGGTCCGCGGCAGTAAATGTATCGAGGGGTTTCTTTTTAGCCTTCATAATGTTGGGCAGCGATGCGTAGCGGGGCTCGTTCAGGCGCAGATCCACCGTTACTACAGCGGGCCGTTTCAAACTGAGATTTTCTAGTCCGCCGTCGACCTCTCGAGTCACATGTAGAGCATCATCAGCCACCTCAAGACGCGATATAAAAGTACCGATGCCCCAGCCTAGAAGAGCGGCCAGCATCTGACCGGTTTGATTATTGTCATTATCGATTGCTTGTTTGCCAAGGATAACCAGACCTGGCGACTCCCGATCCACCACAGCCTTCAACAGCTTGGCAATGGCCAAGGGCTCAGGAGCCTCATCCGTTTCGATCAGAATGGCCCGGTCAGCCCCCATCGCTAGCCCGGTACGTAGCGTCTCCTGGCTGTTGGATTGCCCAGCACAAACGACCGTTACCTCTTCAGCATCTCCGGACTCCTTCAACCGCAGGGCCGCCTCAACAGCTATTTCGCAAAATGGATTCATTGCCATTTTGACGTTGTTTAACTCGACTCCTGATTGGTCTGACTTCACGCGAACTTTGATGTTGGCATCGATCACGCGCTTTATTGGCACCAGAATTTTCATCCCGCCTCACTCTCCTGAGATTTTTTAACAGTAAGCAACCACATTGCGCCTTAATCAGCTGCGCAAACGTTCATTCCTCGGATCAAATGGTGATTCGGCGATGACGGTCACCGGATAACGCCGTCCCAGGATTTCAATTTCCATTGTCATTCCTTCAACCGCATGAGCGGGTGTCACCATTGCCAAGACAATTGACTTACCTACACGCCATCCATAACCACCGGAAGTAGAACGGCCGACAAGCTGGCTATCTTTGTAAAGTGGTTCAGATCCGCGCGCATCAATCCCTTCCAGCCCAATGACCTCGCAGGTAATGAACTGCCAGGAAAAACCTTCCTTCTGCCACTGCAATAATCCCGTTCGACCAATAAAGTCACCCTTATCGAATTTGACGAATCGATCAAGCCCCGACTCCAGAGCGGCATATTCAATCGACAACTCTCTCGGCACAAGTCGATAAGACTTCTCCAAGCGCAAAGAGTCCATCGCACGAATTCCGAATGGACGCAATTCCAGATCTTCACCCGCATCGAATAGCAGATCAAAAATATAGTTCTGCATTTCAATAGGGTGATGAAGTTCATAACCCAATTCACCAACGAAATTGACCCGCATTATGCGAGCCTGAGCCACACCGATATCGCCTTGCTGACCATGTAGCCAGGGAAATCTATTATCCGATAGATCGACCTCCGTAACCCGACGCAATAATTCCCGTGCCCGAGGACCAGCCAGTACCAGAACTCCGTACTGAGTAGTGACTTTATGCAACTCGACTGATCCATCGCGCGGGCAAAGTTTACTCAAACAATCCCAGTCATGTCGCTCAAATGCGCCGGCCGACACCAAGTAAAAAGACTGGGGGCCTGTGCGGTGCACAGTAAATTCCGCACGCACACCGCCACGCTCGGTCAACAGATGACAAAGCCCCACTCGTCCGATGCGACGCGGAAGCTGATTGGCAAACAACCCCTCCAACCAATCCTCGGCACCGCGACCTGAAACCTCAAACTTCGCGAAAGCTGACATATCAAGGAGGCCTACCTTTTCATGCACGTGCAGGCATTCCTCTCCGACAAAGGGAAAATAATTGCTGCGCCGAAAGCTCCACTTCTCTTTTATCGATTCAGTTTTATCTACTGGCGCATGATTGGTATTCAGCAACGTCGGCGGACGGGCGAGATCATCCTCCGCCAAACTGTATTGCTCTGGCGCAAACCAGTTTGGCCGCTCCCAACCATAGGTAACCCCGAACACGGCACCCAGTGCTTGCATCCGGTCATAACAAGGCGAGCGCCTGAGTGGACGGGCAGCTGGACGCTCCTCATCGGGATAATGGACAGTGAATACATTGGCGTAGGCTTCCTCGTTTTTCGCCTTGAGGTAACCCTTCGTCGCGTGAGAACCGAACCGCCGCGGGTCAACACCCATCATGTCAATGGTAGGCTCTCCGTCGATTATCCACTCCGCCAACTGCCAGCCGGCGCCCCCAGCCGCCGTGATTCCAAAGCTATGCCCTTCATTGAGCCATATGTTTTTGAGATCCCATGCCGGGCCGATAATTGGACTGCCGTCAGGCGTATAACAGATCGCTCCGTTATAAATCTGCTTGACGCCGACCTCGCCGAAAGCCGGCACTCGGTGAATTGCCGAATCAATGTGCTGCTCTAAACGATCCAGGTCGGCTTCGAATAGTTCATATTCGCTGCCGGTATCGGGACCGTCCAGGTAGCAGCACGGCGCGCCGCGTTCGTATGGACCAAGGATCAGGCCACCGTTCTCCTCACGCAGATACCACGATGAATCAGACTCGCGCAGGACTCCCATCTCCGCTAGGCCTTTCTCCTTTCGTGCCACGATCTCCGGGTGGGGCTCTGTAACGATGTATTGGTGCTCTACAGGAATGACTGGCACATCGATTCCAATCATCTCACCGGTCTTGCGGGCAAAGTTGCCCGTTGCACAAACCACGTGCTCGCATTCAATCGTGCCGTCTCCCGTATGAATCGACCAGCTTCCATTAGTAGCCTGTTCAACAGCCGTGACTGCACAACGGCGGTGAATCTGAGCACCCAGCGAGCGAGCGCCCACAGCCAAAGCCTGTGTCAGGTCAGCTGGCTGGATATAACCATCTTGCGGATGCTGTATCGCGCCGAGCAAGCCATCGGTTCGGCAGAGCGGCCACAAATCACGGATTTCATCAGGTTCAAGAAACCTAACATCTACACCGATCGTCCGGGCAACACCGGCGTAGTAACGATATTCGTCGAGCCGGTCTTCAGTCATCGCCAGACGAATATTCGAGACCTGTCGAAAACCAACGGGATATCCGGTTTCCTTTTCAAGGCGTTGGTAAAAATCAACCGAATACTTATGGATCTGCCCTACCGAATAACTCATATTAAACAATGGCAAAAGTCCGGCGGCATGCCAGGTTGAACCCGATGTCAGTTCGTTGCGCTCAAGAAGAACCACGTCCGTCCAGCCCTTCTTCGCCAGATGATATAAAGTGGCCACGCCAACGACGCCGCCACCGATCACGACCACTCGAGCCGAAGACTTCATAGTAACTTAGCGTTTGGAATCATTGGTTTCAAAAACCGCCTTCAACAGGGGCCAAGAACGTGCTTGACCCGACCCTTTGGGCATGCAACAACGTATTCTAGAGACTGCATTGCAGACGGTCTATGCAACTGTCCGTAATTTGACGTGCAAGCAGGCCAGACTGCCTGATGTGACAACGGACAGACATCGCATACAGCTGAAGCTGGCGCTCGTGACTATGGAGTCGTCGCGGCAATAGCAGAATGGACGTCCTAGTTCAATAATACTGGTCTTATCAAAATTGAGAACCCAAGTCCGTGGCTTCTGAACCAGTAAAATCACGGCGCGGTCACGCGCGGGCAACGAAACGGAGTCAGCGTACCCAGCGCCCTACATCTGCGCCTGCCTTTATTACCCGGCAAGTGCCGGTATATGAACTCGCTGGCGAAGAACTACTCGCTCTGGTCGAGCACAATGCGGAACGTGTGCTGCAGGAAATCGGCATCGATTTCAAAGGCCATCCCGATGCGATCGACCGCTTTCGAAATGCCGGTGCCGATATAAATGGCGAACGCGTCCTCTTTCCCCCTGGCCTGTGCCGCCAACTTGTCCAAGCCACCGCGCCTAGGCAATTTACACAATACGCGCGCAACCCCGCTAGGAATATTGAGATAGGTGGCAATCATATGGTACTTGCCCCAGCCTACGGTTCCCCTTTCGTTCATGACCTTGACCACGGTCGACGCTATGCCACTTTGAATGACTTCGAGCAATTCACAAAACTTGCTTATCTTTCACCCTACCTACACCACTCCGGCGGTACATTGTGCGAACCCGTCGATCGACCCGTCAATCAGCGACATCTGGACATGATCTACAGTCATTTACGATGGAGCGACAAGCCGTTTATGGGATCGGTTACGGCACCGGAAAGAGCACAGGACACGGTGGACATGGCCAAACTGGTTTTCGGCGATGATTTTGTCGAACAGCACTGTGTGATCACCAGTCTGATCAATGCCAACTCGCCGATGACCTTTGATTCAACGATGTTGGGTGCGGCGCGTGTCTACGCAGCGCATGGGCAAGCAACCGTCATCTCGCCATTTATTCTCGCCGGCGCAATGTCACCAGTCACAGTGCTCGGCACCTGCGCACAACTATTTGCCGAAGCTCTGGCTGGGATGGCCTACGTCCAGCTGGTGCGGCCAGGCGCACCCGTCATATTCGGTACCTTCAGCAGTTCAATATCGATGCAGTCCGGCGCTCCCACCTTTGGCACACCAGAGCCTGCGCTCGTCATGTACATTGCGGCCGCACTGGCGCGTCGTCTTGGGGTGCCGTTCCGTAGCGGCGGCGGTTTATGCGCATCGAAGATTCCCGATGCTCAGGCTGCTTTCGAATCCGCCAATACGCTACAGACATCGATGCTGGCCGGTGTCAACTTCATGCTGCATGCTGCAGGCTGGCTTGAAGGGGGACTGACTATGGGATATGAAAAATTCGTGCTCGACGCAGACCAGGCAGGCATGATCGCTGCCTTCGCAGCTGGGGTAGATTCTTCCATAAACGGTCAGGCGCTAGACGCCTTGCGGGACGTCGGACCAGGTAACCACTTTCTCGGATGCGACCATACACAGGCGAACTTCGAAAAAGCCTTTTATCGTTCGTCGCTCGCCGACAACAACAGCTTTGAACAATGGCGTTCCGACGGCTCGCTAGATGCCGCACAACGAGCCAATAAGCAGTGGAAATCAATGCTCGCCGACTATGTGGAGCCACCCATCGATGCGGCTGTCGACGAAGCCCTCAAATCGTTCGTCATTGAACGACGTGAATCTCTGCCACCGACCGACTTCTAGCTTGGCCGTGTTGACCTTACAATGCGCTACTACCTGTCTCACCCGTACGTATTCGATGGGCCTGTTCAAGGTCCGAAACAAAGATCTTGCCATCACCTATTTTTTCGGTCCGCGCCGCGTTGATTATCGCTTCCACAACCTGATCGAGCATGTCGTTATCGACGGCCACTTCAAGCTTGACCTTGGGAACAAAATCGACAACGTATTCTGCCCCCCGATAAAGCTCCGTATGCCCTTTCTGGCGACCAAACCCCTTCACTTCCGTGACTGTCATTCCTTGAACACCAATGTCGCCAAGCGCATCGCGCACATCGTCAAGCTTAAATGGCTTAATCACTGCTGTAACCAGCTTCATATCCTGTTACCCAAGCTGTCTCGGAAAGCGCCGCCGAGTGTATAGGTGACGGTGACCTGTTGAGCATTATCGCAAACGCGCGCCCGACCACCAAACTGCCCCCAGAGTGACGGATAGCCGAGCAATGCCTGACCCCAGCGAGCGTAGACGACGGCGTCAGACTCAGCGGCGCCCCACCCCGAGCGGCATCCAACAACCGCCCTGGCGCCAAGTACGTAACCCCTATCCACCAGCGGATGTAATTAGCGTCGATGAACTTGAGCATATTCATTG
>CAZAHE010000051.1:0-8901 GCA_964484965.1 uncultured Acidiferrobacteraceae bacterium
CTGCTGTTCTCATGGATGGGGTTCGTCGGGGTGGTACGAGCGGAGTTCCTGCGCGCCAGGAATTTTGAATACGTGCGGGCGGCGCGCGCGCTGGGAGTAGGCAACCTGGCCATCATGTTCCGTCATGTATTGCCCAATGCGATGGTTGCGACGATCACGTTTGTTCCATTTACCCTGGCCGGCTCGGTTACCGTACTCACGTCACTTGATTTCCTTGGTATCGGTTTGCCACCGGGTTCTGCTTCCCTGGGCGAACTGCTCTCGCAGGGCAAAGCAAACTTGCAGGCTCCATGGCTGGGGCTGACCGGCTTCTTTAGTATTGCGCTGATGCTGACCTTGTTGATTATGGTCAGCGAGGCGGTGCGTGATGCCTTCGACCCGAGAAAAGAGCTCCATTAAGAGACTGATCTATTCCATGTCCAAGAAAAAAGCATTGTTGGCGATCGAAAATCTGTCAATCAGTTTCGCGAACGACCAGGGTCGTGTGCCTGCAGTCAATAATCTATCTCTTCAAATTGATACCGGGGAAACCGTCGCACTGGTCGGAGAGAGTGGCTCAGGTAAATCGGTGACCGCACTGTCCATCCTCGGCTTGCTCGCTCCGACTGCACATTACGAAGAAGGCAGTGTTCGATTCAAAGGGCGCGAACTGTGCGGCGCCGATGGTGCGACGCTGCGGCAAATTCGTGGCGATCGTATCGGTATGATCTTTCAGGAACCGATGACATCGCTCAATCCGCTGCACAGGGTCGAAAAACAGATTGCCGAAACGTTGCTGTTACACAAGGGCTTTGATCCGCGCCGTGCTCGCACACGCACACTCGAACTGCTTCGGCATGTACGTATTCAGAACCCTGAGGAAAAGTTGGAGGCCTACCCACACCAACTCTCTGGTGGACAGCGTCAGCGCGTGATGATTGCGATGGCACTGGCCAATGAGCCGGATCTTCTGATTGCCGATGAGCCCACAACAGCCGTCGATGTCACTGCCCAAGCCCAAATTCTGGCACTGCTGCAGGACTTACAACGCGAATTCCAGATGGCTGTGCTTCTGATTACCCATGATCTGAGCGTCGTGCAACTCGTGGCCAAGCGCCTCTATGTAATGCGCGCTGGGAGCGTCCTTGAGTCGGGACCCATAGAACAGGTATTTACGGACCCGCAGCACGACTACACGCGTCAACTGATCAACGCCGAGCCCCCGCCGCGCGAGAGCACTGCCGACCCACACGCTCCGGTCGTACTTCGTAGCCAGGATATCCGTGTCTGGTACCCCATAAAAAGAGGGATACTGCGCCGTACAGTCGGCCACGTGAAAGCGGCAAACAGCGTAACCCTATCTATTCGTTCGGGCCATACCACAGGCCTGGTCGGAGAAAGCGGTTCAGGCAAGTCGACACTGGCTCTTGCATTGCTGCGACTGGTCGAAAGCAACGGACAAATTGAATTTCTGGGTGCAGCGATTGACCAATTAGACTCGCGCCAATTGAAACCCCTGCGACGGCAAATGCAGGTGGTATTCCAAGATCCCTACGGCAGCCTCAGCCCGCGCTTCACTGTCGCGCAGATTATTGCAGAAGGCCTACACGCACATGACCTCGGTGATTCTGGCACGCGCGAGGCACAGGTGGTCGCTGCACTGGAGGAAGTGGGAATCGATCCAAGCTCCCGCCATCGTTATCCGCACGAGTTCTCCGGCGGCCAACGCCAGCGCATTGCACTTGCTCGCGCGATGATTCTAAAGCCGCGCTTGCTGATTCTTGATGAGCCGACTTCAGCGCTCGACCGGGCAGTCCAAGTGCAGATGATCGCGCTCCTCAAGACACTGCAACAACGTCACGGCCTCGCGTATCTTTTTATTAGTCACGATCTCAGGGTAGTGCGTGCCCTGAGTGACGAAATCATCGTGATGCGCGCAGGTGAGGTTGTCGAACACGGTGATGCAGACGATGTACTGAACCGCCCGCGAGCAGCGTATACGCGGGCGCTTGTCAGCGCAGCGTTCGATCTCAGAGTGACCGACGAGAACGCTGTCGCTCAGTAATTCTTCAGACCAGGCGGCGTTGCTGCCAGTTGCGGATGATGGCACTAAGGCGGTCAAGTCCATCAGTGAGGGCCGCAGGACCGGGCTGAAGAATCTCTGCTGACTTGATCTCATGAATCTCTCCATTTGCGACCGCAGGAATGGCCTGCCAACCCGGCCGAGCGGCCACCTTTTCAGGGCGGAATTTCTTGCCGCACCATGACCCAATAATCACATCCGGGGCACGCCGAATCACTTCCTGCGGGTCACTGATGATGCGTCCAGCGCCCCCTGGGGAGATCGCAAGTTCCGGGAAAATATCGTCTCCCCCGGCAATATCGATCAGTTCCGACACCCAGCGAATCGCTGAAATCGGCGGATCGTCCCATTCCTCAAAGTAAACGCGCGGCCTTGGCCCGGCTGTGCCTGCCACCCGGCACGAGGCGATGCGCCTCGAGTAATCTGCCACCAGCGAATCGGCTCGCGCTTGCGCGCCAACCATGCTGCCGAGCATCGTGATCAACGCCAGAATCTCCTCGACCGAGCGGTGATTAAACACGAGCACGGTAATCCCTCGCCGGATCAGATCAGCCGCGATATCGGCTTGAAGATCGGAGAAACCGAGTACCAGGTCGGGCTCAAGCGCAACGATCCGCTCGATCTTTGCACTGGTAAATGCCGATACCTTGGGCTTTTCGCGTCGAGCACGTGGCGGGCGGACGGTGAAGCCTGAAATACCCACGATCCGGTCTTCCTCACCCAGGAGATAAAGCGTTTCTGTGGTCTCCTCAGTCAGACAGACGATACGCTGTGGCAAATAGGTGCTCAATGGCGTTCACTTGGTAAGGCTTTCAAAGTGGTAGCATAAACGAATCAACAACAAGCCCGTACCGATCAGTTCGTTACCTATATGTCCAGTCAACTTTTTCCCACCGTTATACGAGCTGCAACTAACTGATGCGCGGAAGCCGGCGTAACTTTATCAAGTACGGTGCGTACATCAGTGGCACCGTGTTCGCCACCGCCGCGTGGATGCGCGGTGTACGTTATCCCGGGCTCAGACTCGAACCGAGCGATGTAAAAACAACATACAGTGCCAATGGCATCGCCGCGCGCGCTGATGGTGCTTTCGTACGCGACATCAGCGGTCAGACATCTGCCTGGCGCGCGCACAGTCCTGAACCACGATTGGTACTCGATGGGAGCGGCGAATTCGAAATTGACATCAATAATGTCCATCCTCGCGCGACACTGCAGATCGCTGGCAAGGGCCACATATCTAACGAGAAAGTGGCGGGATTGTCGAGAGTGGTCCAGGGTAACATCACTGAAACGCCGCTGACGCTCGAGTGGAAATTTTCTGACGCAGCGAACTATCGATTTGCTGCGATTGGCGATACCGGAGGCGACGAGGAACTACGCTGGGTTTTGAAACGCAGCGCACAATTGGACGCCGACTTCCTGCTGCACCTGGGTGATTTCAACTACCAGGCAGGTGATTACAAACGTACTGAAAGCGCCTTCGACGAGGCCGCCATCCCGACCTACGTCACTCTCGGTAACCACGATTACCGGGCACCAGGAGAGGATGATCTGGTGAGCACTTTCACCAGCCGGATGGGGCCGCTGAATCATGCGTTCACGCTGGGCGGTATCGAATTCATCAACATCGACAGCGCAGCCAACACGCTACCGTTCAGTGCCGGGCCCCGTGGCCAGCTTCTGACTCGGCTGGGGCTCGCTGCCAACGGAGTTCGCCAAAGAATTGCGTTCTTCCACCGACCCATAACCGACCCACGCGGTGCACCGCAAGGAGGCGACCACAACGACCACGATATCGGAGGCTATGGCGAGGGTCGTTGGCTGCACGGGCAGCTCCGCCGCCTCGGTGTTGATACAGCGCTCAATGGGCATATTCATATGCAGCTCGAATTCGACGATGAGGGGCTGTTTACCCGCATCTCTGGTCAGGGACTGGCACACGCGGACATACTGACAGGGCAGCGAGTAGCGCAGATTCTGGTGGGCACTGTGACACCCGGTGAGCGGGTACTGTTCGAGTGGGCTGCACTCGAGATGCCAGTTGCCGCACACTGCAACACCCGTCTACGTAAGATTCTAAAAAAAATGGGCAAGGGCGAGTTAGAAAACGAGCTCGCCGAGCTTTGTCAAAGCTCCTGATAGAAGTCAGCTTAAAAGGTATTCCATCGCCTCGGCAACACCACCTCGCTGGTGTGGAATGCCACATGCAGCGAGTCCCATCTCGATGCCTCCGAGTGTGCCGATCAGCATCAGTTCATTGAAATCACCGAGGTGGCCAATGCGGAAAACTCGGCCCGCGAGGCGGCCAAGGCCATTGCCCAGCGACATGTCAAAACGTCTCAGCACAGTGTCACGAAACGCATCCGCATCACACCCCTCGGGCAGCTGCACCGCAGTCAGAGAATGGCTGCGGGCTGTAGGATCGAGACACAATAATTCGAGTTGCCACGCTGTGACAGCGCGCCGAGTCGCCTCTGCAAGACGATGGTGACGTGCGAAAACATTTTCTAGTCCTTCGCTTAGCAGCAGTGAAATCGCTTCACGCAGACCAAAGAGCAGATTAGTCGCTGGCGTATAGGGGAAAAATCCTCTGCCGTTCGCATCCAACATATCCTGCCAGTTCCAGTACGCGCGCGGTAGCCCCGCACTCGCCGACATCGCCAGCGCCTTCTCACTGACCGCGTTGAATCCGAGGCCCGGTGGCAACATCAGGCCCTTCTGGGATCCACCCACGGTAACGTCGACTCCCCATTCATCGTGCCGGTAGTCAATTGAAGCCAACGAGGAAATCGTGTCGACCATGAAAAGTGCCGGATGCTGTGTCTCGTCGATCGCGGCACGCACTGCCGCAATATCCGACATCGCACCTGTTGACGTCTCATTGTGAACAACGCACACCGCCTTGATGCGGTGCTCATGATCTTGCCCCAGTGCGCGCTGAATGGCCGCAGCCTCCACAGGGTGGCGCCAATCGCCAGGAAGCAACTGCGGATCAAGTCCCAGGCGCGTCGCAATATTGCACCACAATGAAGCAAAGTGCCCCGTCTCATACATCAGTAGACGGTCACCGGGAGAGAGTGTATTGACCAGCGCAGCTTCCCACGCACCAGTGCCGGAGGAAGGAAAAACAACCACTTTCGAGTTCGTGCTGAAAATCTGCTGTAGCCCGCTCATAACATCGGAGGTCAGGTCCTGAAATTCGGGGCCTCGATGATCAATCGTCGGTTGCTGAATCGCGCGCAGAATCTGCTCGGGAACATTGGTGGGACCCGGTATCTGCAGGAAGTGCCGACCGCTGGTACGACTCTGGTTCACTGATCGCTCCTCATCTGTGGTTCGCGCTCACGATCCTTGGTTGGGCGCTAGACTAGCACCGTATGACCTAGACAGCACGCAGGTGAGCCAGTGCCAACGACAACCAAAGCGGACCTCCGCTAGATCCCTGACAATGAGCTTCTACAGCAACTCTCCCCTGCAGCAGCGTATCGGTGAACGCCATCTTGCCAATCGGCTGCAGCAGGAGATTGAGGGCGAAGTCCGCTTCGACCGCTTTAGCCGCGGCCGTTATAGCACCGACGCATCGATTTATCAGGTCGAGCCAATCGGCGTAGTGATTCCTAAAACTGAAGCGGATATCGGCGCCATCATCAGCGTCTGCCGCGAGGAAGGCGTTCCACTTCTAGCCCGCGGTGCGGGGACGTCGCAATGCGGGCAAACAGTCGGCCTTGCGCTGGTCATGGACGTCTCTCAGCACATGAACCGAGTCTTGTCTTTCGAACCGAGTGAGCAAAGCATTGTGGTCCAGCCGGGCATCGTGCTCGATGAACTGAACAACTTCCTCAAGCCGCATGGTCTGTTTTTCCCCGTCGATGTATCGACCGCCAACCGGGCCACTATCGGTGGCATGACAGGAAATAACAGTTGTGGCGCACGCTCTATCCGTTATGGCCTGATGCGAACCAACGTCCTTTCGATCGACGCGAGCCTTGCGAGTGGCGAGCACGCATGGTTTGGCCCATTACCCGAGACACGCGATCACATCCAAGGCCCTGACAACTATCAAACGATCGCCCGTAAGCTGCTTGACCTCGCCGAACAGCAATCCGGGATCATCGAAAACGGCTTTCCAAAGGTGCACCGGCGCGTGGGTGGCTACAACATTGATGCGCTGTTGCCTCACGGCGCCAATGTACCGCGCAACATGGCCCAGCTTCTGGTTGGATCTGAAGGCACGCTGGCTTTGTCGCGGCGCATCGAATTGCAGCTTTACCCAATACCTGCGCAGCGGGTGCTAGGGGTCTGCCACTTCCCGAGCTTCTATGCCGCCATGGACGCGACCCGCCAGCTTATGACCCTCGATCCGGAGGCTGTGGAACTTGTCGATCACACGCTAATGGATCTAGCCCGGGACATTGCGCTTTTCCGCAGCACACTCGACAGCTTCGTGCGCGGCAACCCCCAAGCGCTGCTACTGGTGGAGTTCGCCGGCCCGGCACTGGGTCCCCTAGAGACAAAACTGAACCTACTGGATGAAATGATGACCGACCTTGGCTTTGGCGATGCCCTAGTCAAGGTGACTGACGGGTCTCAGCAGCAGCAAGTATGGGAACTACGCAAAGCTGGGCTCAATATCATGATGTCAATGAAGGGCGAGGGTAAGCCTGTCTCATTCATAGAAGATTGCGCGGTACCGCTAGAGCATCTGGCCGAGTATACCGATCGACTAACAGAGGTATTTCACCGCCATGGCACCACCGGGACTTGGTATGCACATGCCTCTGAGGGCTGCTTGCACGTGCGTCCGATCCTCAACATGAAAGAAGGCGGCGATGTGCGCAAGATGCGCACGATTGCAGAAGAGGCCTTCGCTATGGTGCGTGAATACAAGGGCTCCCATTCCGGCGAACATGGCGACGGTATTGTCCGCTCAGAATTTCACCGGCCAATGTTCGGCCAGCAACTGGTCGATATATTCAGCCAGGTCAAGGAGTCGTTTGATCCGGAAGGAATGCTTAATCCCGGCAAGATTGTCGACCCACCATTGATGGATGATCGATCGCTGTTCCGTTACCGACCCGATTATGCCGTGAGCTCTGTCAAGACGGCGTTCGACTGGTCATCGTGGGGCAGCTTCGGTGGTGCCGTAGAGATGTGCAATAACAATGGTGCCTGTCGCAAACGAGACGCAGCGGTGATGTGTCCTTCTTACAGAGTAACGGGCGAGGAAAAGGACTCGACTCGCGGTCGCGCGAATACGCTGCGGCTCGCGCTCTCTGGACAACTCGGGGCCGATGCACTGACTTCATCGGCGATGGAAGAGACCATGGGTCTATGCGTGGGGTGCAAAGCCTGTCGGCGAGAATGTCCGACGGGCGTCGACATGGCAAAGATGAAGACTGAGTACCTTGCCCACAAAGTCGCGGATTCTGGCCTGCCCCTGCGCGAACGCCTTGTTGCCTATCTACCCCGCTACGCGCCGTTGGTCAGTCGACTGGGATGGTTGATGAACGGTGCTGCAGCGCTCCCTGGTTCGCGCTTAGTACAAGAGAAAATCACAGGCTTCACGCGACACCGCCCACTGCCCCGCTGGCACCGCGGGCTGCCATTACCCCGCTCGTTGCCGGTGGCCACGAACGAAGGTCCCGAAGTAGTCGTGCTGCTCGACACTTTCACCCGTTATTTTGAACCTGAAAACGGCTATGCCCTTCTTTCGGTACTGCGTAAACTCGGCTGTCGTGTCCACATCGCAGGGGAGGCGGGCAAGCGTCCGCTTTGCTGCGGCCGCACCTTTCTCGCCACTGGCCTGATCGACGAAGCCCGGGTTGAGGCCCAACGCTTGATAGCAGCTGTGGCACCCTATCTTGAACGCGGGATTCCGCTAATTGGGCTTGAACCATCATGCCTGCTGACACTTCGCGACGAATACCCCGCCCTGCTCGCTACACCGCTCGTCGAACAACTGGCAGAGCAGTCGCTGTTGCTTGAGGAGTTTCTGGTGCGTGCGCAAGATCAACTGCACTTCGAACCCAGTACCACGGCCGCCTGTCAGGTTGCCGTTCACGGACATTGCCACCAGAAGGCCTTTGCGACGATAAAAGATATGGACTCGGTTTTTGGCCTCTTGCCAGGCGTCGAATCTGAGTTCATCACCTCCAGTTGCTGCGGTATGGCCGGCGCCTTCGGTTACCAAGCCGAATCCTATGCCATATCCATGCGCATGGCGGCATTGTCGCTGTTACCAGCGATTCACGGCCTGCCAGACTCCGGCGTAGTCGTTGCCAATGGGACCAGCTGTCGGGCACAAATTGCGCATGGCACAGGGCGCCAGCCCTTGCATCTGGTGGCTCTTCTCGACCAGCGGCTAGCAGTGAACTAGTGCATCATGCCCGGCCGGCGTATATAACATAATCGTTCAAATTATCTTCACGATCCGAAGGACACTCCACCATGCCTTATGCCAAAACCACCGATGGCGTTCGACTTCATTACGAAGAAACCGGCGAAGGGAATACGATCATCTTCGTTCATGAATTTGCCGGCGATCACCGCAGTTGGGAACTGCAGATGCGCCACTTCTCTCGCCGCTACCGGTGTATCACCTACAGCGCTCGAGGCTACACGCCTTCCGACATCCCAGCCACGCCATCAATGTACTCCCAGGACATAGCGCGCGACGACATACTGGCCATCATCGATCATCTCGACATCGAAAAAGCCCACATTGTGGGGCTCTCGATGGGAGGATTTGCGACTTTGCACTTTGGTATTCAGTACCCCGAACGAGCACACTCACTGGTCGTTGCCGGCTGCGGATACGGTGCGGAACCCGACCGTCG
>CAZAHE010000051.1:9001-15228 GCA_964484965.1 uncultured Acidiferrobacteraceae bacterium
TCGAGGTACCGATGCTGGTTCTTACTGGCGATGAGGATGAGCCGTGCCTGATTCCCAATATTTTCTTAAAGCGCACGGTCCCTTCTGCGGCGTTACAGGTGTTACCCAATAGTGGACATACGATTAACATTGAAGAGCCCGCAGCATTCAATACCGCGGTATCAGAATTTATCTGCCAGGTCGAAGCCGGGCGCTGGCCGATGCGTGATGCACGCACCCAGGTCGGGTCGATAATCGGCATGCGCTGAAAAATCAGCTAGCCGGTGCCTGCGCTACCTTAGTCGTTTCGGTGCCGACAGTGCCCTCGCAGGCCATTACGATTACCAGCGACAACCGATTCCACCGAGCAACTTGCGGCGCAGTGATAAACTGCGTGCTTTCTTGACAGGCACCAACCAACTCGTGTTTCTCGCCCAGGATCCCGATTACCGATATCCATCGCGTCGTTCGCCGCTTTATGCACGCAACGTAGTCGCCACATCACAGCCACTGGCCACCCAGGCGGGTGTCAATGCGCTGAGCCGTGGTGGCAATGCAGTGGACGCTGCGCTTGCCAGCGCCATTACTCTGACAGTTGTCGAGCCGACTATGAATGGGATCGGCAGCGACGCTTTTGCCATGGTCTGGGACGGTCAGCGGCTACACGGGCTGAATGCCTCGGGGCGTGCGCCCGCAGCATGGACCCGTGACCGATTTACAGGACATGAGACGATGCCCTGGCCCAGTTGGGACTGTGTCACGGTACCCGGCGCAGTGGATGCATGGGTCCAACTGTCACGACGATTCGGTGCACTACCATTTGATGACCTTTTTGAAGCCGCTATCCGCAGTGCACGCGACGGATTTGCCGTGACCCCGGTGATCGCCGCGCAATGGGCCCGGGACGCGGCAAATTTCTCCCACCTTCAGGCCTTTGCCGATACTTTTATGCCAGGCGGTCGAGCACCACACGTCGGTGAGCGCTTCCGCTGTCCCGAGCAAGCCCGCACACTAGAGGAAATTGCGCGCACAAACGGCGAGAGTTTCTATCGCGGTGCTCTGGCCAAGTCGATCGTTGCAGACGCGCAATCGCACGGCGCTGCGATGACACTAACGGATCTTGATAACCACGAAAGCCACTGGGTTGATTGCATTGCCCAGGATTTTCAGGGCCTGTCAGTCCACGAAATTCCGCCCAATGGTCAGGGCATCGCCGCTCTAATAGCACTCGGAATCCTTGACCACCTTGACATCGAATCGGTACCACTCGATTCAGCCGACAGCGTCCACCTGCAAATAGAGGCGATGAAAATCGCTTTTGCTGAAGCCCACCATCACGTTGCAGATCCCGAGTCGATGACGGTCTCTGTCGCAGCACTACTCGATCCGGACGAACTGGCCCAACGTGCTGCGTCGATTGATCCGGCAAAAGCAAACTTGCCGCTCGCCAAAATCAAGCCCGATCACGGCACCATCTACCTTAGCACTGCCGATGCAAACGGCATGATGGTGTCGTACATCCAGTCCAACTTCACTGGTTTCGGATCAGGCATTGTGATCCCAGATACTGGCATCAGTCTGCAAAGCCGCGGCAGGGGTTTTGTTCTCGACACTGGCCACGCGAACGAGGTTGGCGGTGGCAAACGGCCGTTCCACACGATTATTCCCGCCTTCATAACACGTGATGGCGAAGCACTGGCCAGTTTTGGTGTCATGGGCGGACATATGCAACCGCAAGGTCATCTGCAGGTGGTGCTGCGAATGTTCTGTCAGGGGCTATCGCCTCAGCAGGCGCTGGATGCACCAAGATGGTACGTTGCACCAGATTTCTCTGTCTGGGTAGAGCCTGGCCTGTCCGCGCTACGCGAGAACCTTGAGGCCCGAGGCCATCGTTTTATTGACCCGCAGAAGGAAGGCCTTTTTGGCGGCGGTCAGATCATCGTTCGTGACATTGATGGCTACGTGGCCGGCTCGGACCCACGCAAGGACGGATTGGCTGCAGGATTCTAATCGCAGGCACGAGCGGTGGTAACAGAGAACGTTTATAGACGGAGCGACTACGAAACTGCTCGCCAGCAGCTGGAAACCGACTTGAAGAGCGCGTCGGTGGGCGCGTTACGACTTAAAAAAGAAACATCTAACCTATTTCGCGAACGCAACCCCGCAGCACATCGATCACTCGATCTTCGTGCTTTCAATCATGTCTTGTCGATAGACCCTGAAGGCAAAACCATCGACGTTGAGGGGATGACAACTTACGTCGACCTTGTCCGAGCATCGCTGCAAAAAGGTGTTATGCCGATGGTGGTACCACAGCTGAAGTCCATCACCGTCGGCGGAGCGGTATCTGGTATCGGTATCGAGTCTTCGTCTTTTCGGTACGGCCTGCCCCATGAATCGGTACTGGAGATGGACGTGCTTCTGCCCAGCGGGGACATCATCACTTGCACCCCTGACAATCAACACCGTGATCTGTTCTTCGCGATACCCAATTCGTACGGCACCCTGGGTTATATCCTTCGCCTTGTGATCCAGGCGATTCCAACCAAACCCTATGTACAACTTACACATGTACAAATTAACGACAGCGCATCGTTTTTCTCAGCACTAACGCAATGGTGCGATAGTGATGTGGATTTTATCGACGGCTGCATTCTCCAGCGCGACCAGCAGTATCTGACCCTCGGTCGTTTTTCGGACGAAGCGCCCTACACAAGCGACTATTCCTATCTTGATATTTATTATCGTTCCGTGCCGAACCGTAGTGAGGATTACCTTAGGGTTAGTGATTACCTTTGGCGCTGGGACACGGATTGGTTTTGGTGTTCGAAAAATCTTTTTCTCGAGAATAAAACCATGCGGCGGCTGCTCGGCCGCGAGCGACTGAGTTCAGTCACCTACCAGAAAGTCATGCGATGGAACACCCGCATTGGTTTGACGCGAAATATTAATCGCCTGATGCGCGTTCACACAGAATCTGTTATTCAGGACGTGGACATTCCTGTCGACAAGGCTCGTGACTTTGTCGAATTTTTGCACCGGGAGATCGGCATTCTCCCGATATGGGTATGCCCGGTGCGCCACCGTAAAGCCGACCACTTATTTCCTCTTTTCCCAATGACAAACGGCACCCTGTATGTCAATTTCGGATTCTGGGACGTGGTCCGAACGCGAAACCCACGAGCGCGAGGGTATTTCAATCGTAAGGTCGAAGCCAAGGTCACTGAACTAGGCGGTATCAAGTCATTGTACTCGGATGCTTTTTATTCGCACCGGGCATTCTGGCAAGCATACGATGGTCAGCACTACAGGGCGCTGAAGCAACGCTACGACCCGGAGGGGCTTTTTAAGGATCTCTACGAGAAATGTGTCCTTCGTCAGTAACCAAGGCACCGCGCCTGAACAACCGAGATTAGATAACGAGCTGGACGCCGGACAACCCGTTGCCACTGCTGTGACTATTGCACTCCAAATAGACGACCTGGGCAAAACCTATGCCAACGGCACCGTTGCACTGCAGGCAATTAACCTGCGTGTCAACGAAGGGGATTTTTTTGCCTTACTCGGCCCCAACGGTGCAGGAAAATCCACTGCCATCGGCATCATCAGTTCTCTGGTCAACAAGAGTGCCGGGCGCGTCCAGGTATTCGGCGTCGACATCGATCAGAACTTCTCTCAGGCCAAAGCGCAGTTGGGCGTTGTCCCCCAGGAATTCAACTTCAATATGTTCGAAACCCCATGGCAGATCACGGTCAACCAGGCAGGCTACTACGGTATTGAGCGTAAGATCGCGCAACAGCGCGCCGAGCAATACTTGACGCAAGTGGGGTTGTGGGAGAAACGCAATGGTCGCGCGCGTAACCTTTCCGGCGGGATGAAACGCCGGCTGATGATAGCCCGTGCGCTGGTTCATCAACCGAGACTGTTGATTCTCGATGAACCCACTGCAGGCGTTGACATTGAGCTACGTCACTCTATGTGGGAGTTTCTGCGCCACATCAATAAAGCAGGAACCACGATCATTCTGACCACGCACTATCTGGAAGAAGCTGAATACCTTTGTCGACACATTGGCATCATCGATCACGGGCGGCTGATAGAAAACACCTCGATGCGATCGCTGCTCGCTAAACTACAGGTTGAAACATTTGTCTTGGACCTTGCGCAACCGCTGCAAAATATTCCCCCCGAGTTGCACCACGTCGCTCGTCTGATCGACGAGCGGACGCTGGAGGCGGATGTCGACCGGGCTCATGGCCTCAACCGACTCTACGACCAGTTGTCACGCGCAGGCATCCACGTGCAAAGCATGCGCAACAAGACCAATCGTCTTGAACAGTTGTTTGTCAATCTGATACGCCGTAATAACAAGCAGGCTTCCAATCAGTGACTTCGCGACAGAAATTGATCGCGTTTAATACGATCTTCTTTAAAGAAATTTCTCGGTTTGCACGAATCTGGCAACAAACGCTGTTACCACCTGTGATCACGACTACACTTTACTTTGTGATTTTCGGTAACTTGATCGGTCCGCGCATCGGTAAGATGGATGGCTTCGACTATATGGAGTTCATCGTCCCTGGCCTGATCCTGATGTCGGTCATAACAAACTCATACTCCAATGTCGTGTCGTCGTTCTTCGGTGCAAAATTTCAGCGTTCAGTGGAAGAAATTCTGATTTCACCTACCCCCAACTATGTCATCCTGGCTGGATTCATCGGCGGTGGCGTTGCACGCGGCATACTTATTGGAATTGTAGTCACCATCGTTTCGATGTTTTTCAGCGATCTTCACATTCATAACCCCGCTGTATTGACCTCGGTGGTCATTTTGACCTCAATCCTTTTTTCTCTCGGTGGTTTCACCAATGCGCTTTTTGCCAAGGGCTTCGACGATGTCTCGATCGTACCGACCTTCGTACTGACACCGCTGACCTATCTTGGAGGAATCTTTTACTCAATTAAACTTTTACCGAGCTTTTGGCAGGATGTTTCAATGGCCAACCCGGTTCTTTACATGATCAATGCCTTTCGTTACGGTTTTCTCGGTATCTCCGATATCAGTCTGGCCGTCTCATATCTGATCATCACAGCTTTTATTGTGTTGCTCTTCAGCCTTAACCTTTATCTGCTGCACCGGGGCTACGGTATCCGACATTGACTGTAGCCGGAGTTAACATATACACAACCCGCCGCGGCTAACGGCATCAAAGCGCAGGAGAACGAACGATGGAACAGGTAAGACTCGGTGGCACCGGACTCAAGGTGTCACCTTTTTCATACGGCACAATGACCCTCGGCAAACCTGTCGATGAAAACACATCGCGCGAGCTGCTCGATCTGGTGACGGAAAGTGGTGTGAACTTTATCGACACATCGAACAGTTACAACGCAGGCCACTCGGAAGAAATCATCGGCAAATGGATGAACATTCGCAGCAACCGGGAATCGCTCGTTCTAGCCACCAAGGTGCGCTATCCGGTAGGCGATGACCGCAGCACTATCGGCCTAACACCCAAGGTCGTAGTGCGTGAACTGGAAAACTCTCTGCGCCGTCTCAACACCGAGTATGTAGACATTTACTACTTGCACCAGCCCGACGACGACACACCGATTGAGGTGACCTGGCGGGCTCTGGAAAGCCTCGTTACGGCGGGTAAGATCCGTTATATCGGGCTGTCTAATTTTGCCGCCTGGCAGATCGTCGATGCCGTTCATATGAGCCGCTCACGGGGCTGGACCCCTCCGACCGTGACGCAGGCCTTGTACAACGCGATCTCGCGCGCTGCGGATGCCGAACTTCTGCCAATGACACGCACATTCGACCTTGGCACCTGTTTGTACAACCCGCTCGCCGGCGGTCTGCTGACGGGCAAGTACCATAGCGGCGAGGAACCCGCTCGCGGCACACGTTTTGCTAGCGACGCCAACTATCGCCAGCGCTATTGGAATGAACGTCAGCAACATGCAGCCGATGCGTTCTCTACCATTGCAGATGATGCCGGCCGCAGTGCCGTTGAACTGGCACTGCGCTACATGCTAGATCACTCGCAGGTCGATGTCACACTCTTCGGTGCGACCCGAGCCGAGCAAATCTCGGCCAACCTGGCGGTCCTCGACGCGCCACCGCTGACAGCTGATGAGCAAGCGGCATGCGAGTCGGTCTGGCTAGAACTGCACGGGCCAGTACCGCGTTACCACCGCACCAACGCCCGACCAACGACCTGAGCGAAGCCATCGATCTGCTTT
>CAZAHE010000052.1:0-15113 GCA_964484965.1 uncultured Acidiferrobacteraceae bacterium
TCTGCCGCTATGGTTGCCATTGCCACAACGATCGTTGACAGAATAGGTCCGTCGCGCCGGAATCAAAGGTGTTATTCGAATTCTGTCCCCACTTGAGTCATTCTCAAGAGGCCTTTTCGACACACAGGAGCGTTGTACTCGCTTGATGCATCACAAGGGCTTATTTAGAACCGCAGGCCTGATCAAAATTTGTCCAGGGGTTCGCCAGATGCGCAGCTTATCAAACTGTGCATCTGACCTGAGTACACTCATACTCCGTCAGCTCAAATACATGGCTATGGTTAAGCTAGCCGAACAATTTGTCGCATATTGATATCAATGTCTCCGATCAGTGATTGGTAAGCGGTGTTACTCGCCAACTCATCATAGGCCGATTCGATCGCGGACATAGATGGATAAGTGATGCCCAGCAATCTGTTGCCTACATTACTACCAGTGATAACAGTGCCGTATGCCAGCGTGCACGCCCCGGCACCCTCGAATACTTTTGCCAATTCGGCCATATTCTCTAACATTGGATCCGCCGAAGAACCGCGCGTTAGAACAATATATTTTGCATCGCCGCTCCCTTTGGCCTCAAACGCGACAGGGTGGGTTCGCACTATATTTCGCAGCCTAATCCGCACTTTGCCACTTGCGACAAAGCTTGCATAGGCCGACGACTTTGCGTAGACATCCAGTGCTTTCTCAAATCCGTCAATCCTCTCGTATCCCTGGACCAGAAGCACGGCACCCGGATTGTCGCCTGTCGAAACAACACCAACACGCACTCTGATCGCGCCGGCATCATCAAGGAGTTCCTGGGCTAGAGTCTTCACGTGCCCAACCATCGTGCTTGTGTAATCGGCGTCGCAGTCTGCGACCGTTAAAACGAAATAATTTATGTTACTCACTATGATCTCCTTTTTTATATTTAATATCCAGCACAGGTGCCATCACTCCATACTTGCTGTGGACAATAAGACAAATACAAACTCAAGCCGTGTACCATTGATGGTTCATGAGATTGCCATCTCCAAGACCACTATTGCAATCGTTTATATCAATCCCAGTCTGTCTGACAGAACCTTCCGAGCATTCATAAGATCCTCTGTAGACCTGCCCGACAGTCCATTTCCGACACAAACTCGAGCCTGACGCGATTCAATTGTCAAAACACTTATGCAAATAATCCCTTGTAGCGAGCGTGAGTACAGCGGACAATGGTTTTCTATTTGATTAGAGGAGACTACGCATGGATACAAAACAATTGCAGTTTATTCGTCTTGGACTTCGTAAGCGCGGGAAAAGTACGCGACTTCGAATGCGCTGGGATCGTTCGCCAAGAACCTGTGCAAGCGTGATGCCGATGCTTCCTGTTGAAAGTCAGGTCTATCATGCCAAATATGCCAACAACGAAATCTACAACCTCGTGCAACTACCGGAACCTGTACCACCACAGGAATGGACCTGTATCTACCCGGGGCCTGGAGACTTATTGTTCGCACCCGTTAGTGCGCTGCAAACTGGGGGATTCGCAGGTGGTAATGCTCTCTCAAAACAGGAAATGCCTGTCAATGAGGAAGGCCATCTCCTTGACTTTGCTTTCTTTTACGAACGTGGGAATACGTTAATAAGCCCTTACGGAATCAGCCCAACCACTTTGTTTGCGACAGGAACATCCTTCGAAGAGTTGGAGGAATTTGCAGAAGCCTGCCGTGACGTCTGGTTTTCCGGCGCGGTTGGTGAAACCATGTATATCGAGCCTGATTAATGCGCGAAATTGTTACTTACATTTACTAGATTAACGGTCCCACTTTGAAGTTAATGAATATTGCGCGCTCCTTGATGAGCGCTTGCTGACTCATTCCGTTATCGACAGTACCGCTCAATATTCAAGCATAAATAGACAACGACCCATGAGCAACAAACGTTCAGATGAACATTGGCTGGGCCTGATCATTCCTGGTCTAATCCCGTTTTCACACGGCAATCAGATCGATAAACCCGAAACACTGCAATACGATCAGTGGTTGAAGGCATTTGGCTTTTCCAATATTTATACTCGTACTGCAGAGGCGTACAGCGGCAGCGATGGGTTACACACGATCGAGTCTGCTTATCAAACTGGGGCAGAAAACGCGTTGGTACAAGCGGCAGAGGAATTGGCCCAAATGGGCTGTGATGCATTGTCGTGGCCATGCACATGCGCTAGCTTTGTAGGCGGCTTGGAGTGGTCCCAGAGGCAAGTTCGAGCGCTCACTAAAGCGACCGGACTCCCTGCAACGAGCACGTCTTTAGCGATGCTAGAAGCAGTCCGACACCTGGGTGCCGATGTTGTCGACGTTGTCAGTCCTTATCCTGCTGCGTTGACACACCGATTCTTGCGGTTTCTTGATGACGCTGGTATCAATGCTGCAGCGATGATATCGCTGGACTGTATTGACGAAACAATATCTCACAGATTAGATATTTTCAGCACCGTAATCGAATTTGATAAAGCACTCTCGCCTCGACAGCATCCATTGCTTATTCCTGATACTGCGGTCAGCGCGATTGGACTAATTGCAGATTTAGAAGCGAATATTGGTCGCCCCGTGATCGCAGGCAACCAGGCCACTTTGTGGCACATCCTTCTACATCGGTGACACGATAGTCGAATTACCGATGCGGGCACTCTGATGAGTGGCGGTCAGTTAAATCTTCGCACTCGCGCATAGAAAAACCAAATAATTATGTGGGTCGACTATTCCGAAAACGCAACTCAGCGTTAGTGCGAACATAATTTCATGCCACTGCATAAGGTTTTTGCGCGGCATGAATCTCTACATGATCGACTAAACTTTACGGCATCATGACTTATCGTGTTGGCATAGATATTGGCGGAACCTTTACGGATTTCGCCTTGCTGAGTTGCGCGTCCGGTCGTATTGCAACGCACAAACGCCTAACCACCTCTGTGTCGCCAGCTATTGGCGTACTACAAGGACTAACGGAACTACTAGAACAGGAAAATGTGTCGTCTTCAGCTCTCGAAGGAGTCGTGCATGGCACGACGTTGATCACGAATGCCGTTATAGAACGAAAGGGGGCTCGCTTGGGAATGTTGACGACAAGTGGCTTCAAGGATGTTCCCGAGATGCGTGAAGAGCATCGTTATGACATGTTTGATCTGCGTATCAATTTCCCTGAGCCACTAGTAAAGCGCGCGCATCGAGTCGAGATTGATGAACGTGTTTATTATGACGGCAAGGTTGGCAGAGCCCTTGAACTATCTACCATACAGGAGGCTGTTCGCTTTCTCGTTGAGGAACACGATATTGAAAGCATTGCAGTTTGCTTCATGCATGCTTATGCCAACCCCGATCATGAGCGCAGAACCAAACAAACCATCGCTGCAGTCCATCCTGACCTTTTTGTTTCTTTGTCCTCGGATGTGTTTCCGGATATCCGAGAATTCTCTCGATGGACAACAACCTGTATAAACGCATACACCCAGCCTGTTATCGATCGGTATCTAGATCAACTCGAAAAAGGTTTGGAAGATCTCGGTATTGACGCGCCACTTTTTATCATGACTTCGAGTGGTGGAACGGTGTCGCCGGCCATCGCAAGAATGTTTCCGGTACGCATTCTGGAATCAGGCCCCGCAGCAGGCGTCTTGATGTCAAGTGTTCATGGCAAACGACTGTCGCGCAGTGAGTTGCTGTCGTTCGACATGGGTGGGACCACTGCCAAGGGAGCCTTAATCAGCGCAGGAAAAGTAAGCAAACGCTACGATATAGAAATCGGACGGGTGCATGACTTTAAAGCGGGTAGTGGTTTCGTTGCAAAGATACCTGCCATAGACATGATCGAGATCGGGTTCGGAGGTGGGAGCATAGCCGCAGTCGACTCACGAGGTCTGTTATCTGTAGGACCACAAAGCGCAGGTGCCGCACCCGGTCCAGCTTGTTATGACCTTGGCGGGCAGGCAGCCACCCTGACGGACGCAAACCTTGTACTCGGTTACCTTGCGGCTGAGTCATTTCTCGGTGGACGTTTTAGCCTCAATGAGGCAGCAGCGCGATCAGCTCTCAAAACACAGCTTTCAGAGGTTCTTAATTTGTCGCTGGCGCGCACAGCCTTTGGTATTCATGAAGTGGTCAATGAGGGTATTGCACGAGCTTTTAGGATTCACGCATCCGAGCGCGGTTTCGACTACCGCGGTTGTGCAATGGTCGCATTCGGCGGTTCGGGCCCAATTCATGCGATAGCAGTTGCCCGAAAACTACGTGTTCCTCAGGTTATCTATCCAGTCGGTGCGGGGGTCATGTCTGCGTTTGGTTTGTTGGCAAGTCCGCTTGTATTTGAGGCGCTGCAAGGTAAACAGGTTTTTCTTAATGCGCTATCAGAATCTATGCTGTCCGAAACCTTTTCTGCGTTAAAGTCTGAGGCGAGCCAGTTATTGATTGAATCGGGCATCCCACCTGCCCAGATCCGCTATCAATTGAGACTCGACATGCGCTATGCGGGTCAAGGACATACGATTGAGGTTCAGCTGCCCACACATAGCTCAGACAGGGATAATTTGTCGGCACTTGAAACACTTTTCAAGCAGCATTATGCAACCCTTTACGCACATATCGAACTCGACTCGCCAATTGAAATTACCACATTCAAGGTTGGCGCATTGGGTCCAGAACCGTCCTTTCCAAGCGACTATCAATGCAAAGTTATTGAAGCGACCGAGAGACATACAACACGACCTGTGTTCTTTCAGGCTTACAATGATTATATCGAGTGTCCCGTACGTCAGCGTGTCGCGCTACGTGCTGGAGAAACTCTTAAAGGCCCACTGATCGTCGAAGAAACAGAATCGACGGTTGTTATCGACCCAGGAACACAACTTGTCGTCGATCCGAGTTTCAATCTCATCGGCGAAGTTGACCTGGTATGAGCAGGTTTTGAGATCATGACAGATCGCAAACCGATTGTTCGACCTAAGTTAGACGCCGTCAGTGTCAGCATCATGTGGGATCGATTGGTCGCGATCGCTGATGAAATAGTCACTACGTTAATGCGAACGTCGTTTTCAACGATTGTTTCGGAGAGCTACGATCTAACCGTCGCAATTCTTGACCGTGATGGCGAATTGCTTGCGCAAGGCACCAAGAGCTTGCCTGTATTTATGGGGACTGCCCCCAGGACGTTGCGACATTTTCTTAAACGTTACCCACCGGAGACGCTACGCCCAGGTGATATCGTCATTTCCAATGACCCATGGGTTGGCACTGGTCACATGTTCGATATCAATGTGATGCGTCCCGTTTTCAGGCATGATCAGCTTGTCGCCTACACCATGAGTATCACCCATCTTCCGGATATCGGAGGCCTAGGGTTCGGTGCCGCAGCTACGGAAATTTATCACGAGGGGCTGCGTATCCCGATTTCCAAATTATTTGACGCTGGCAAACGCAGCGATCTGTTAGTCGAATTTATATCGGCCAATGTACGTACTCCAGAACAAGTGCTGGGTGATCTCTTCGCAAATGTTACTTGTAATGAGGTTGGCGAACGCATGCTGCTTGAATTCATGCGTGAGTACGATCTCGATACACTGTCCGAATTATCAGCTTCGATTAGACAACATTCGGAACGAGCTATGCGTGCAGCGATCACCGATATCAGAGATGGTGATTACTCAAACGCGATTCAAATTGAAGGCATTGATGGTTCATTACAACTTGAGTGTCAGGTAACCGTACAAGCTGATCAGATTGAGATTGGTTTTGAAGGGACTGCACAGGCCGTACCGCAAGGGATCAACGTACCTTTTTGCTATACCAACGCGATGGCTCTCTACGCGATCAAATGTCTGACCATACCGTCATTGCCAAATAATGCAGGGTCCATTGCTCCCGTAGAGGTTAGTGCACCAGCTGGCTGTCTTCTTTCGGCACAACACCCTTCTCCGACTGGCGCGCGCCATGTTATCGGGCACTTTGTCACACCGTTAATCTTTGGTGCGTTAGCCGATGCCGCAACTAATCGTGTTCAAGCTGATTCCGGCATGGCTGATCTGGTCACATTCCATGGGCGGCATCCCAACGGCAGGTCTATCTCAACCATCTATTTTGCATCTGGCGGGTTCGGCGCATTGCAGGATCACGATGGTCTGGCAACAACACCGGGGCCATCGAATATGGCAGTCGTGCCAAGCGAGTTATGGGAAGCACTAACTGGCACCACGATTGTTTCTAAGCGACTGTTGGCAGATTCCGGCGGTATCGGAAAAGCACGTGGCGGACTCGGTCAGGAAGTTGTCATTCGAAATGATACTGGTCACCCAATGACTGTCTTCTTAATGGGCAACCGCACGGTGTTTCCCCCACTGGGTCTTTCCAACGGCGGTGACGGCGCTTTGCGCCTGCACAAAGTCAATGGCGATGCCGTTGATCCCAAGAGTCGCATTATCCTGGCGCCGGGTGATGTCATGACGCTGTGCCAAGCAGGTGGTGGTGGTTTTGGCTGTGCGCGTCAGCGAACCCGAGCGCAGGTCAACGACGACATAAGCGACGGTTTCGTTTCTCTTGAAGCAGCACGACGGGATTATGATTATGATGATGGAGAAAGTTGAAGTTTCCAACCAAATTCAACCTGACACTCAGTCAAATTACAGTAATTTGAGGCTGCATTTATCCGACAATCTGACAAATGTTTGCCTGTAATCCTTGAAGTCGTGGCTGCTACATATATCGGATTGTTGAATTATTCAATGCGCAGGTTGCGTTTAGAACATCAATAATCAACCCACGCTTATGAGGAAAGGTATTTCTTTTTCAATATTTCAGACACTCTACGAGCAACGAATACTACTTAATTGGGAAAAACACTTAGGACAAGGATTTTTATTCGTCCTTACTCACTTGCTATCCTAATGGGTTCTTCCATAACAAATCGTCGTAGAACGTTTTCAGTAATACGTGACACGCTGTTTTCGTTATTGTTATAGGAAAGACAACTACACCAACTAATCGAGCCAACAGAGAAAACAGCGCCACCGCAAGGCCCCTCAAAATAAACCATGTCCGATCGCACCATTGGATTTTCTTTTCCCCCGGTGTTCGGAGACGAGACAAACTGATCTTCGATAGCCAATTGGTAGCGGTCGGTAAAACCCTCAGCACTCGCTAATACCAGTGCGTGTTGTGGAGTCCCTAGGGAAAAGTCAGCCCGATCAATTTCAAACCCGGCTGCACCATGGTCTAGAACTAGCGCTGGGAAGTCACCAATTAATTCATCCTGGTGAATGCCATCAAAAATAAAGTCAGCTCTCGGATCAAAACTAGCTTCTAGTCGCCGATAGGGTTGGTTGCGGCGACTGCCCTGCGCAGTAAATCCTACTCCTGATATTTTCTGCGGCGAACGACCGCGATATCGCCACACACCGCCGAGTTCGCCGGTCGCTGAGTGATAACGCTCACCAGGCGCTGCATCCCAGACCCTGCTTCCGCCCCAACGACGCACCTCGGCGATGTGCGGTCGTTCAGGATCCAACGACGTGACCCAATAAAAGCCATTGCCCCCCAGGTACATCAATCGACCACCTTGTGCCTGGTAGTTCTCCAATCCATCCAGCATGGATCCGGTCCAATACTCAGGATGTGAACCGGTTAGCACCACACGGTACTGCTCAAGTAAACCCACACCCTCCTTATGCAGCGCATCGTCGCTGATCACATCGTATTGAAAATCCTTGCTATCGAGCCAATCCAAGAGATGCAGATCTGCATTCAGGTGGCGAGGACAAAATGCCGCAAGAGAGCGAGATGGCATGATATATCCTGGCCTGAAATTGAGAATCGGACGCCACCTTGAGCTGTAACACACGCCACTACCATCGCTATGCAAGTCATAACAGCTGAGTAATCCTTGCTGTTCCATATAAGCGTCTTGAGGTGTTGCCTCTCCGCTTTCCTTCAATCCGAGCGACGCCCGAATGGGGTCGATAAATCGCTGATTCGCATAAACGAGATAGCTCAGAGTGGGCGCAAGAAATGCAATTGATGCCTTTGGACTCTGCGGCATAACAATGAACGGAACATAGTCCTCTTCGTCAGCAGCGGTCAGATGTACAGCATAGGCTCCACTGCTCGAATTTTCTGGGACAGTCCACTCAAACGCCAGGTCCCAACCGGCATCTTCAAGGTCATCGTCATGAAAATAGATCGCTCCGTATTGGGAAGGGTCGACCTTAATGTCCGACACGGTGCCGGTCCAGTTGTGGCCGGTCACGGCTCGAGTGGGCAGATTGATCGCCTGGCCGTGAAGTTGATTGGGGCCGACGTCATGAACCTTCGCCGTCGCGACATCCAATGACAAATCCCAGTTCGCTACTGTTAGTAAAGAATGCGTATCCCCATCGGCAAGGAAAGGCTTTGAAAATAATTGTGGATTGTCGATCTTGCCATTGAAGTGATAAGTGGGCCTATCCCCTCGTTCGTATTCATGGCACGAGGCAGCCATCACCAACGGACTCGTCTCCCTGCATACCAGTGCTGACGGCACACTGGAACTCACTGTTACGTCTCTACCAGGGATTGGCCACTGTGTGGCAAGGTGGTGGTGCACGCAAGCTTGGTTACGAGCAGCATCATAGCTCGCCCTAATAAAATACCAATTGTTGGGCAGTAGCGGCACCCCAGTGCGAATTTTCTGAATCTTACTGCCGTCTCCCAACCACAGCGCGACGGATGCATCCTCATCAACAACGATTCCATATCCATATGAATTAGAAAAACATGTCACTAAACCTTGCACGCCACGTTCTGGTGTCGTCGGATAAACCCATGCCTGCAACGTAAAACCTTCAGATAGCACCAAGGACCCATTCGCCGGCACCTTGACAAAAGAACCGGCATAGATGCCCTGCTCGTGCCCGGAGTACTCGCCTGCAAAAGAAGCCTCAATTGATTCCGTCTTAAAGCCAGGGCCAGCAGAATTTTTATCTGTGTGCCGCAAACGCACTAGCGCTGCTTCATATTTGGGTGAACGACTGCTCACCATCAATCGAATGGTTTGTCCACACTTAACACTGAAATGATCACTGTAACCAACAATATTCATAATATTTCCATCAACACTTTTTCATACCACCTGCAAGCTGCAATACATGTTCCCGATTTGTCGTAAGACTTCACTAGGATATAGTGTGCTGGACAATGGGCCGTTCTGGCATAGGGCATAAACAACTCAGTTGCCGTTTCGAAATCGCTTGTTTTATAAGCGACTTCAGCATCATCACAATCATCTGCGCTGACAACGAAGGAACCCGCCAACAAGACAATGGGAAGGAAACGCTTCATACCGGCACTATATCTTCCTGGCGATGTTTCGAAAAGATAGCAACTGCCCCTAAAACGGACAATTATGCTGTCCTATTCCTAATAATTCGCCCACTTTATTTAAATCAGCCGATACATTACTAATATAGCGATAAAGTGACTGCCCCATATTTCGTCGAAGCTTTTTAATGCTTAATCAAAGGATAGGAGAACTACAATAATGACGATCGATGCAGAAACCCGTGCCGCTCTCGACACCATCTTCACCGCTGACGCGAAACTCTACCAAGAACGAGGCTGGAACCAACGAAGTGGATTTGGAAGCCACCCAGCCATTCTTAATATTGATCTTGCGAATGCCTGGACACGCAGTGGTTTCCGCTTCACATGCCAAGATATGGACGACCAGATCATTCCAGGCGTTCAAGAACTCTTGCGGCATGCTAGAGCTAAAGCACTTCCAATCATCTACACAACGACTGCATTCTGCAGTCGATTCGATATGGGTGCATTTCCACTAAAAACGCCATTTGAAGATTTGATGATTGATTCTGTAGCAACAGATATTGACGAACGCATCGCGCCTATATCAACAATCGATACGGTCGTCGTAAAAAAGCGCCCTAGTGCATTCGCCGGAACACATCTTGCCGGGATACTTCGTGCCGGCGGCATCGACACGATTATTTGCACTGGCGTAACGATGGCAGGTTGTGTCAGGCACACGGTGGAGGATGCCATCGGGGAGGGATTCAGGACCGTGGTTGTTCGTGAATGCGTAGGTGATCGAGTGCCGGCGGCTTTGGAATGGAATCTTTTCGATATCGATATGAAATATTGCGATGTCGAATCACTTGAAACAGTCCTTGCGTACCTGGAGACTCTTTAGATAAAAAACCAGACAATAACTACATTTACAGGCCATGTTGAGCGCAACTTCCAGCCACCTTCATGTCGTGAAAATCACGTGTGACGTTTTTAATGACGCTCAGCCCTGATAGTGGATCTTGCCCCTACTTTTCGCTCACAGCGGGATACCAATAATCTGGCGCAGGGCGAACAAAACCAGGCGGGCGATAGACCACCTCCATCACCGTCTTGAGCGCAGGCTCGGTAGCAAGGTAGGCAAAACGCACCTCTCCCATTCTCCCTTCCATCAATACAGGACAGCCTCGTTCTGTAAATGTTTTGATCGCAGCATCGAAATCCAAGCTCTCATGCTCGACGAGGACATGATGAAGGCCTTCACCGTGCTCATCAAGGAACTCTTTATAAATAGATGGGCCATCCACCGGCTCAATAAGTTCCCACAATGTGTTTCCCGTGATCGCCATTGCAGCTTTAAAGCTGTATGCAATTGACTCACCTCGAATCCGCATATCAGTAAGGCGAGGAGGACTATAGAAGGTGACCCACCAAGGTCCTATCCCGAGCCGATCTGAATACTCCTCCAGCGCTTTGTCGATGTCTTTTACAACGATAGCGACTTGTTGGACACCAGTAATAAAGGAATTTTCAAGCATCGTCGCACTTCCAGGGCTGTTCAGCCATTGAGTTAAATCAAACTATTAATCTATCAAAAAAATACATCTTTCGATTATTTCCACACATCGTCCGCGACGTCTTTCTTTGTATACTCCTATAAACCACATTCAATCACTCGACGGGCGACTTATGAGCGACTCACGCCATCTACGACTCCGCATGAATAAGAATCGGCGGTTGGCCTTTAAACCTGCCGAATATCAGCGCCGCTATGATCTGGTTCTTGGAAATATGAAAGCGAGCGGCCTAGACGCTATTCTTATCCATGGTCCTGAAAATATTACCTATCTGACCGGCTATGAGACACCCGGTTACTATGGATATCACTGTTTGGTAATGGCCCGTGGCGAGCAGCCGATTCTCGTCGGGCGACGTATAGAGATGATGACAAATGTCCCCGAGTTCTCATGGCTGACACAAACCAAGAACGTCGAGGATCATCAGGCACCCGTCGATATTACGTCTCAGATGATTGAAAAACTCGGCATGGCACGACGGAGAATTGGTGTTGAGAAGTCAGGCTGGTTTTTCCCTGTTCGCGAATATGAGGCGTTGCAGGCTCGATTACCCAAGGCCGCGCTCGTTGACAGCTCGGGGCTGGTCGAAGCCGCTCGCCTGATCAAATCCAATGCCGAAGTACGTATGATCCGTCGGGCGGTCGCAATCGCCGACACGGCGACCCTAGCCGGAATTCGTGCGACCCAGGCCGGCGCGACAGAGGACCAAATCGCCGCGGCGTTATATAAACAGTGGTGTGAAGCCGGAGCAGAATATACGGGACTACCAAATTTTATCGCTTCTGGCAGGCGGTCTGGCTTGTGCCACTCAACCTGGCGAGGCCGAAAGCTCAGTGCGAATGATCATTGTATATTTGAGATAGCGGCCTCGAAGAACCGCTATGCTGGAGCCGTATTTCGAACGGCCACTGTCGGTAGAGTGAAACCCAAACTTCGGTGTTTATCCGATATCACTATCGAAGCTCTGCTCGCCGTCATTGACGCCATCAAACCTGGCGCCATTAGCGAGGACGTGGACAAGATCGGACGAAACATCATTAAACGAGCCGGCTTTGGCAAACACCATCACCATCGGCTCGGTTATTCGATCGGACTCAACCAACCTCCCGATTGGGGAGAAGGCCAGATTATGAGTATTCGTCGAGGGGAAAAGCGTGCGCTTGAAACCAACATGACCTTTCACCTAGTACCAGGCTGCCTGATTGCCGGTGAGATTGGCATCGTGAACAGTGCCACCGTGCGGGTCACCAAGACAGGTTGTGAAGTACTAAATTCAATTCCACTCAAGATTTTTGAAAACTAGTCTCCCTGAGACGAGCGGAGCGAACATTATTAAAGGCAGCTATGAGAACACCCCGAGAGCTATATTTTTCACTAGATGAATATCGAATTCGTCTCAATGCTCTGCGCGCTAGAATGGAATACAACGAAATCGACGTCATGTTGATTCACACGCCGGAGAACCTCTATTACATCAGCGGCTATCAAACACCGGGTTACTATTGGTACCAGACTCTCATTGTTCCCGTGGACGCGCCGCCTATATTTATTACGCGAAGTGTTGAAGAGAGTAACGTAGAAGGATTGACCTGGGTTGAGGACAGCCGCCCTTATACCGACAACGACGACTTCATTGGTCGAACTGCTGACGCGCTTGCCTCTTTAAACCTTGACCAAAAACGTATTGGTCTCGAATACGATAGTTGGTTTTTTACCCCGAGGGATTTCCTGCGGCTGACCGAGCGCCTGCCCAACGCCACGATTAAAGATGCTTCTGGCCTGGTTGAACAAGGGCGAATGATTAAATCAACGCAAGAAATAGAATACATACGCCAAGCAGCAAAAACCGCCGACGCTGCGATGACCGCAGGCATTGAAGCGACCAGGGCTGGTGCCAATGAAAACGAAATCGCAGCAGCCGTACACTCTGCCCAAATCCTTGCAGGTAGCGAATACACAGGCCTGCCATTATTTATTACTTCCGGCGAACGCGCTGGTCTCGCACATGCCACGTGGTATCGGCAAACTATCAAGAACAACGCAGTCATGTTCTTTGAGCTGGTTGGTTGTATTCACCGCTACCATGCGTCTTTGTTTCGAGCCGTCTACGTTGGTGACCCACCTGACCAAGTAGTAAAGGCCGCAGAAGTTGGAATAGAGACATTACAACTCGCAAAGAACTTTATTAAACCAGGCGTCCGCTGTGGCGACGTTCACGCCCTCATTCAGGGCACAATCGCAAAACAGCTAGAAATCAAAAAAAGCCCCGTTCGAGCGGGCTACTCAATCGGAATTGCCTTCTCGCCAGACTGGGGTGAAGGGCAAATCATCAGTTTTTACATGGATGACACTAGAGCCTTAGAAGCCGGCATGACTTTTCACCTCATACCGGCGGTCAAGATCCCAGAGCATGGCGTATTCACCACCAGCGACACCATTGTGATTACCGATAACGGCTGTGAAACACTGACGCAGGTTGCCAGGAAACTCTATGTTCAATAGAGGTACCACCGCAATTCGTTAGCAGTTGATTGAAACAAAGCAACTCTTGGGGCTAATTTATGCCGCCGCCGAGTACTCTGCCGACCACAAACGGCCAACACCAAAATCTGCCCTCCAGCTAACACCTGCAATTAAACAGGCGTGCCAGACAGTCGCTTGATTCGCACTCACTACCGGTTTACCAAGACGTTGCTCGAGTTCTGAGATAGCTTCAAGAGTGACCAGATTCGTACACGAAATAACCAGACCGTCTGCGTCCGAGGTATCAGTGTCCAAACCGAGCTGCACGACATCATCGACGGGCACCTCGGCAATCCCAGCATCCAGACCCATTGGCCGCACTCGTGTCACATCAATTCCACCTTCTTGTAAAAACTCGCCCAGCTTGACACTCACTTCACCGACGTATGGAGCCGCCACTGCCACTTTAGCAATGCCAAGAGCACGACAACCAGCAAGAACAGCTCCGGATGTCGTCGTTGCCAACACCCCAGAAGCTGATTCGATACGTCCGCGTAGAATTTTTTCACCTTCCAGACCGCGGATAAAGCTGGCCGAGGTACAGGCAAACGCAACTGCGCCGGGTCTAATAATTTTCAGGCTGTCGGCACAAGTATCTAGAGAACCGTCATCGACGAGTGCCGCTATCATATCCAATCCGACAGGACCCTCATGCTGCGGCTGCCTGGTGAAGTGAAGCGAGACACCTTGTGGCGCGAAATCCCAAAACTCGCGATCCAGAACACCATCGCCTGGATAGATAATACCGATACGAATGTCAGTCATGGCAACTCTCCTGTCGAGATAACTCTTCGCACTGCATCGTAAGGTAGCTGCCTACTCCACAGGCCGCCATCTGCCCACCTTTAGTGCTGTCCGTAGTGTCCTTAATATTAAACAGCGCAACTAAAATGTATAGGCCGCCCGTGGGACTGGCTAGCCCAATTTGCCTTACCTCCAATACGGCTCAACAAGTGATCGTCAGTATATTGACCATCCTTCAGCCACTTGGTGGCGTATACCCGGCACCCTTCGCGATGTTCTGTATTTCTTCAATATCAACCGCTTCTAGCGTAACTAAATTTTCAACAGCCCCGCTGGCCCTGGGCTTCAAGGTCATCGCCGCCACGACAGAAAATGAATCGGCTTCCGATATAACACAGAAGTCATATTGACCGCGGGTCAGATAGTAATCGACCAGTGTTGCTCCAACGCTGGCATGCAAGGCTTCCATCGCCGCTCGACGATCCGTACTAGCATCGACGAGACCTTGGGCACCTTCTTTTGTATACGATCCTAAAACTAAATATCTAGCCATTGAATGTTCTCCTTCGGATTTATTGTACCGGCATGACCATAAGGTGAAATAAGCAATAGCGCAAACCCACCGTCAACATTGCGCACAAAGTGGGGCTCCGCACTACCCTGTTAACCGGCCATTATGATGGCACGGGTGCAATCGGTTCTCCCTCAATAGCGTGGGACATTGATCCATCTACCGCTTCAGGAACGCCTCCAAGCAGCGTGACGCGATAGAACTGCCGGTCAAACTCAGTTTGATAAATGTCACGAGGTGCCAGATGAGCCGTCGCTCTATTGTCCCAGAACGCAATACTGCCTGGTTCCCACCGGTATCGCACAGTGAACTCAGGACGCACTGCATGTTCCCAGAGAAACTCCAGGATTTGTTGGCTCTCACGAGGGTGTAATCCAGTAATCGATTTAAGATAACTCGGACTGCAGT
>CAZAHE010000053.1:0-14639 GCA_964484965.1 uncultured Acidiferrobacteraceae bacterium
ATCAGGCCAAAGACGTCATTCTCGGCAGCAGTGGTCTCACCGGATCGATGCCCCCACAATCCACTATCTTATTGACCGCGACTATTCACCCACACGAAGCTGTAGAAATCGGCCAGGCCCTCGAAGGCACCGGTATCAACCTGATTGATACACCGGTCAGCGGTGGTTACCCTGGCGCTCAATCGGGCACTCTCACTTTAATGGCGGCCGCACCCGCCGAGCTGCTCAACAAAAATGCGGACGTGTTAGATGCCGTATCCGGGTCACTTCATCATGTGGGCAGCGAGCCTGGTATGGGGCAGACCATCAAGGCCTGCTTACAGTCTTTGATCGGAGGAGTTTACTCTGCGGCCTTTGAAACCTGCGCCTTGGCCGCGAAGGCCGGTATTGAAGGACAAATTCTTTGGGACGTCGTAGGAACCTCGGTCGTAGGATGCCCTGCCACCAAAAATTCGATACAAAAGATTATTGATCGTGAATTTATCGGGACTGGTAGCCATATTAATACAATGTACAAAGATTTGACCATTTCAATGGATTTTGCACGCCGCCTCGGGGTCCCGATGTCTATCGCATCAAACGCGATGCAGTTGTTTCAGGCAGGCAAGACAAAATATCCGGACGGTGACTGCTGGATAGTCACCCGAGTGATTGAAGATATCGTTGGTGCCGAACTACATCGTAAGGAGACCTGAGACATTGAAAATTGGCGTTATTACAGATGGAATCAGCCGGGATTTTGAGTACGCACTCAATGTGATGACCGAGTTTGGTTTGAAGTATGCAGAGCTACAGTTCCTATGGGACAAACAAGTGGGCGATCTCGATGCGTCAGAGGTCGAAAACGTGAAGAGTCTACTAGCGGCTCGGGAAATTCTCGTGTCGTCGATTTCTCACCAGTGCTTTTCCGGGCTCAGCGTGACAGACACATCAGTCAACGATACCGAGTATCGTAAGCAAATAGACATCTTCAAACGTTGCGTCGAAACTGCACAAATACTTGATTCCCCTGTCGTGAGGATGATGGGTTTTCGGCGAGAGATGGTGTTATTCGGCTCGGGTGGCGCTGAGCATTGGAATGTGGCTAAAGGCGCCTGGGATTGTTTTCTGGATCTCGTCAAACCCGTTGTTGAAATAGCTGAACATGAGGGATTGACTTTGGTGCTCGAAACTGAAACCGCAGGAATGACCCATTCGGCCCACCTTAGTGCACAGTTGAACAACGCTATCGGATCAAAACATTTTCAAATTTTGTGGGACCCGGCCAATTGTCTATTTGGCGGCGAGGCAGCATTTCCCGATGGTTATGACCAGCTAAAAACGTGCCTGGGCCACGTGCATTTGAAAGATAACCGCAGCTGGCTTCTCGAGGGCAAGCTCGAACAAGTGGCATATGGGACAGGTGATATGTCGCCATATCTTTCGAATATCGCTAGTGCCCTCCGCAATGACGGCTACGACGGTGGCGTTAGTCTAGAGTCCGTATTCCGACCGCAAGGCGGCAGTTTTGAAGATGGTTTTCGTCAATCCATTCCCGCATTTCTCACCGATTTCGGTTAACCGTAGATGGAGCCCGCTACCGACACGCAGCAGCTCAACAAATAGCACTGGAGGGAGTTTGTCAATCACGTTTCTTGATCTGTCAGCTTGAAATGTTCCGTCTGAAGGTTCGAGAGATCGGTACATAAAACATTTCACCCGCGACACAGCCAATGACGACGAAGATAGCAAACATCTGCATCACGGTGATGTCATTGCCAAGAAACAACATTGCGAAAAATGCCGCGATCACCGGTTTGAGGAAAAACAGGTAGTTCGCGCGACCCATGTCTGGCGCTACAGAGAGCCCCCAGAACCATAAGATAAAACCAATACAAGTATTCCACACGCCAAGCGTGATCAACGACCAGTAGGCTTGACTAGGCCTGTCGAACAAGGTCATTGGATCTACCCATATGTTCCAGGCAATTCCTACCGTTGCCCATAGTCCAACAGCACCAATCACGAAGGTGAGGGTCGTCAGCCGAATCGCCCCGTAGGCCTGTATCAGCGGTCGCATCAACACCATGTAAAGTGAACCGAGGATCGTTGCAATCAGTGCCATGATGACGCCATAGATGGCACCCTTACCGAAAGATAACTGCTCGAAATAGCCGTCGGTAAGTAATAACACAACGCCTGCAAATGCGCCGAGACCACTGACCACTTTAGGGGCTGAAATGGCAGTATGGTTGATCAATCGATCCAGGATGACAACAAACATGGGCATGGTGGTGACCATCGTTGCGACCTGTGTCACCGACGCAAAGTCGAGCGACCAATGAAACACTAATTGGGCCAATGCCATACCGAAGAGAGACAACACTAAAATTTGCCAGCCATGATGGCGCAATGGCTCAATTAGATTGCGTGAGTCTTTGATCGAAAGCGACACGATCAACAGACTCAAAGCGCCGATCAAGAATCTCCACACGGATACTTCTGGACCACTGGTCGCAGAGAGAACAGAAAAGAACTCGCTGGTTGCATGGCCTACAACGCCGAGAAAACACGCGCCGTAGGCCCACATGGGCAGGTATTTCAGATCAACTTCACCTTAGTCAATTGTCGATATCCTTAACAAGGAAAACTTCCATTTATTCACTTCGTTGAGACCTGTTCATTAAAGTCAACCGGGACAGGACGGGCTGGGCAATCAATGAAGGTACGATTGCACGCTCGACAAAAAATACTATTGCGACTGCTGTCTGGGCGTTTGTTGGTCCCGCCGTATATTCGCCCCCATCGCAACACTCGCCAGACGGAAAAGGCGAGCTGAATTATTGTTTTGTATGGTAGGCGCGAGTGGGATCGAACCACCGACCACCACCATGTCAAGGTGGTGCTCTACCACTGAGCTACGCGCCTATAAATCTTTCAGGACTTGCGTCAATTTAATTCGGTTATTGTAGCTTGCCCCAAGCGCTTCGCAACCAATTGCCAGAGTCACTCATCCATACCGGCGCTAGCCAACAGCTTACGGAAGAGCTCACCATCCCGCTGCGCCAAAGCCTCCAATACCGAGAAATGATCATGGCTGCCGAGCACCAGATACTCTGCTGCGTGCCCTGCCGCTCGCCAGGCCGCGAAATAATCTGCCGATTGCCGTATTAGTTCAGGCAACTCGCCCCCACCGACTGCAATAATTGCGGGCGCACCAGTGTCGGGAATATGTCCCAATGGCGAATGACGTAAAGATTCGTCCTCATCGAGAGAAAGTTTGTCGTTGAGGTAATTCAGACGAATCGGTTCGAGATCGAAAATTCCACTGATTGGGATGCCCCCGGCGACACGCACATCCGACATCATTATCGCAGTCAGATGGCCACCAGCCGAATGTCCTGCGACAAATATTTTCTCTGCATCACCACCGTAGGTCGATGCGTGCACTATCGACCAATCAATGGCCATACGAATCTCTGCAACGATGTCATCCATACGCGCATCGGGCGCGAGAGTGTATTCCACCAGTATGAGATTGAACCCTGACGGAAGCAGCGACTCACCGATAAAGCCGAAAGGCTCTTTATTATTCATCTGCCAGTAACCGCCATGAATGAATACCAGCGTCGGTGCAGCGCGTCGGCCGCAGGAAAACACGTCCAAACGCTGGCGGGCTCGTTCGCCATAGCCTATATCCAACTGTGGATTCCACGATTGGCACAGTGCTTGACTGCGTTCCAGCCAATCGGCCACGTATCCGTTGCGTTTCTCGATTCCAACCGCTGTCGTGTTGTCGTAAGCAGCATCGAGTGCTGCCCTATTCATTCCTCGATAAAGCATTTGCAGTCTGTTGTCCAAGTTAGGTAGCGCCTTTGAGTCCTGTTTTTGAATATTTCATATCGCGATAATCACCCGACAGAACCGGCGGATATTTGGCTGGTCCGAGTGACGGCAAGCATTCAATGACAGTGTCGTAATTTGGCTGATTGAAGAACGCTATTGAGAGACGTCCATCGCTCGAGAGGTTCGGTGAATTCGGATAGACCACTCGGTGCAGGTTCGACAACCAGCGGTCGTTTGTCCAACGCATGAGTAAATCACCAATATTGACCACAAAAACCATTGGCTCTGTTTTGACGTCAATCCACTGCTCGTTACGGCCGCGCACCTGCAAACCACCCGGTGAATCGTCTCCGCTGAGTATCGTAAAACCACCGTAATCCGTGTGGGCGCTGGCTGGAAGTTGCCCAACTGCCTCTTCGAGTCCTGCCGGTGGATAGTAATTCAACCGCATTGCGCCAATCGAGCGGTCGACCTTATCGTCGAAGTAGGTTTCATCCAATTCCAGGGCGAGCGAAACTAGGCGCATGAGGAAAAGGATCAACTCACTCATGACAACGTAGTAGTCCGTCGCTGCTCGCTCAAATTCATGCGGCACCGCAGGCCAGATGTTCGCCGTAAAATGGCGCTGGCCCTGCGCACTGATGAAATAAGCCTCTCTCGTGGTATTGACCGGACCCACATGAAAAAATTCTTTAATGTCCGGCGGTGCCGCGCTGTCATTTGCGTTAGCCAGCGATTCTCCACCGATCTGATGAAATCCACGGTTCATACCGCTGGGATGACGCGTCGCCAGCTTTTCCTCTAGAGGCAATTCAAAAAATCTACGGCCCGCGACGTGCAAACGCTCAACCACGGTACTCGTTACACCGTGACCAGTGATTGCGAAAAAACCGATCTCCGAACACGCGGCATCGATCTGGCGGGCAACAGACTGTCGCTGTTTTAGCGTGCCCTTATAAGCGGGCGATAAGTCGATCAGTGGAATTTTCTTAAGCGTCATAGTGTGGAGAAAACCGAACCACCATCAACAATCAATGTCTGTCCGGTCATAAAAGCGCTGTCATCCGAGGCCAGGAATACGATTGTACCGGTCACATCCTCAGGATAAGCATCTCGCTTAATTGCGCGCGCCTGCATCACAGTATCGGATTGAAAGCCGGTAATGTCCGGATTAGCCTGTACCGTGTCGGTCAAAGTCAGCCCAGGAGCCACCGCATTGACCGTCACACCGTTATCAGCCAGTTCCCGTGCCAACGCACGAGTCATTGCCACTACTGCTCCTTTTGACGCAATGTAGTGCATCAACATAGGCGTGCCCTTCGCAACAATGGCAGAAGCGATATTGATGATTCTGCCACTCGCCTGTTCCTTAAAAATCGGTGTAACAGCCCGTGCGCACTGCCAGACGCCTTTGACATTGACCGCCATCAACCGGTCCCACTCAGACTCCGCGATCTTGTCGAATGACTGCGGCACCAATTCGGCGAAAAACGCCGCATTGTTGAGCAGAATATCCAACCGACCAAAGTGCTCAAGTGTCCGAGCCACCATCGATTCAACCGACTGCCTAACCCTGACATCGACGGTGACAGGAAGAACACGTTGCGGCATGCCGAGCGAGTCGGCGGCTGTTTTCGGGTCCTTAATATCGGTAAGTACGACAGCGGCACCTTCTTTCAGCAGTCGGGCAGCGAACACCAATCCCATCCCCGAGGCCGCACCTGTAATGATCGCTACTTTCCCTTTCAGTCGCATGGCCCAATTATAGAATCGCTCGGGTCACAGAATCGAAAAGCAAATTGCCCGTCTGCACGTTCAATCCAACCGGCCGATGGAGTGGGAAAATGTGCCGGCATAACGAGTATCCCGCTATCCGCATACTGTTCAAGGAACTCCATGCGAGTCCGCTGTGCCCACTGCCGGTCGACACAAAAACAGCTGTTCCAACGCGGGCGCACACACTGTAGCGGGTGGTGAAAAATATCACCGCTCATGATCGCTGCAGCTCCGTCGCATTCGACCACAACGGCCACGTGTCCAGGGGTGTGACCAGGGCACCCGGAGAGGCGAACATAAGCATCAATTTGATGATCCATTTCGACCAGTTGAACCTGACCGGCCTCAATCACCGGTTGAATACTGTCCTCGAAATACGGGTCCTTCGTGTAACAGGCCCGCTTATGGTCGTTGCGCCAATGATCAAACTCAGTTTCAGCCAGCAGGTAGGTGGCATTAGGAAAAGTCGGCACCCAGCGGCCATCGACCCAAGACGTGTTCCAGCCGACGTGGTCAGCATGCAGGTGAGTACAGATAACGATATCCACCGATTCGGGTGTGGTGCCGACAGAACGTAGCCGCTCAAGGTACGGCCACTCGTTCATGTGATAGCGTATTTTATGCGGACGCCTTTTATGGTTGCCGGTACAGGTGTCCACGAGTACCACGGTATCGGGCGTTCGGATCACAAAACTATGAAAGGCGAGGACCATCAACCTAGAGACCGGATCAAATAGCTCAGGTGTCAACCATTGTCTATCTCGCTGGAACAGATTGTGATCGTATTCGGCAAACAAGACATCCGGTGAAAGCAAGGGCCGTTCGTGCTCAAGCACACGATCGATCCGAACCTGGCCAATCTCCCACGGCACGGGAGCAAGCGTCGGCTTCACGGATTTAGCGTCCGGGACCTGACGCAATACCCCACTGCTCCGCCTTCAGCAAGGCCATCTGATCACGCACAAGTGCCGCCTGCTCAAATTCCAGATCTTCAGCGTGTTTAAACATCACGCGTTCCATATCGCGCAACACTCGGGCTAATTCTGAGGCGCTTGCAGGTCGTTCAATACCGACTGGCAATCGTGAATTTCGAAGGCCCTGTTGCGCGCTCTTAGCGCGCCGACCCTTGGCTGGTGCCGCATGCACGCCATCGATCAGGTCACGTACTTCCTTCTTGATTGTCTCCGGCTCAATGGCATGTCGTTTGTTGTGAAGCAGTTGTTTTTCACGCCTTCGATCGGTCTCTGTTAAGGCACGTTTCATCGAGTTGGTTATCTGGTCCCCGTAGAGTATGGCTTTTCCGTTGATATTTCGCGCTGCTCTGCCAATCGTCTGTATCAATGAGCGTGCTGAACGCAAGAATCCTTCCTTGTCCGCATCAAGAATGGCGACCAGGGATACCTCTGGCAAATCGAGTCCTTCCCTGAGCAAATTGATCCCGACCAGAACATCGAACACTCCAAGACGCAGGTCTCTCAAGATTTCAACTCGCTCCACAGTTTCAATATCAGAATGCAAATACCGCACCCGAATGTCGTGATCATGGAGATAATCCGAGAGATCTTCAGCCATCCGCTTGGTCAGCGTCGTTACCAGCACGCGCTCGTTGACGGCTGCACGCTCGATGATCTCGGACATCAAGTCATCGACTTGGGTGACCACTGGTCGTACTTCCACCTCAGGGTCAAGCAAGCCAGTCGGCCGAACCACTTGATCGATCACTGATGCTCCAGTCTGTTCTTCGTAAGGGCCCGGTGTTGCTGAAACGAAGATCGTTTGTGGGATCATCGCGCTAAATTCTTCGAACATCAAAGGCCGGTTATCCAGCGCCGAGGGCAATCGAAAGCCGTATTCCACCAGATTCTCCTTGCGCGACCGGTCACCACGGTACATTGCGCCAAGTTGTGGAATAGTCACGTGGCTCTCGTCTATCACCAGCAATGCATTGTCAGGAAGATACGATACCAATGTCGGTGGTGGCTCCCCTGACGAGCGACCAGATAGGAACCGCGAATAGTTCTCGATACCTGCGCAATAACCCAGTTCCCTGATCATTTCCATATCATGGCGGGTCCGTTCCTCCAAACGTTGTGCTTCTACCAAACGTTCCTGGCCACGCAACTCTTCTAAACGCGCCAGGAGTTCATCACTAATCGCGTCGAGTGCATCGATAAGCGTCTCACGTGGAGTGACATAATGGCTCTTCGGATAAATCGTCCATCGATTGAGGCGTTCGTCCACTTCTCCGGTTAAAGGATCGAACTGGGACAGTTTTTCTATCTCATCACCAAAAAGCTCAATCCGAAGAGCAAACTGTTCTGATTCTGCGGGGAAAATATCGATCACATCACCACGCACGCGGAAATTCCCCCGCCGCAGTTCGATGTCATTTCTCTTATATTGCAACTCCGCCAAGCGCCTGAGTATCTCGCGCTGATCAGTGATCGCCCCTTCGCGAAGATGTAAAACCATGCTGTGATAAGCCTCTGGATCACCCAGGCCGTAAATAGCCGAGACCGTCGCAACGATGATGACGTCGCTCCGTTCGAGCAGCGCTTTTGTCGCAGAAAGGCGCATCTGGTCGATGTGATCATTGATGGAAGCATCTTTTTCAATATACGTATCACTACTGGGCACGTAAGCCTCCGGCTGGTAATAATCATAATAGGAGACAAAATACTCAACCGCGTTATGTGGGAAGAACTCGCGCATCTCGGAATAAAGTTGTGCTGCCAGGGTCTTGTTTGGAGCAAGCACCAGGCAAGGACGTTCGCTGTCCTGGATCACGTGCGCAATAGTGAAAGTCTTTCCTGAGCCAGTAACACCGAGCAACGTTTGATAAGCCTCGCCGTTTGCAAGTCCCTCATTAAGACTGCCGATGGCTGCGGGTTGGTCACCCGCCGGTGCAAAATCACTGACTAGTTGAAAAGGTTTTTTCACAGAGTTGTGGAGTATCTGCAGCGCCAGGCATGGCATTCGGGAAGCGCCATTTTAACGCGCCACTGTGACACACAACACAGACCTGAAAACTCGGTAAAGCGAAGCTCCCGGTGATCATGAAACCTATCTCACCCGTGTCTAAAGTGCGCGTTTGATGGCGAATTTTGCCATCCATAACCGTGGTTACAGTCTTTTCGAAGTACTGCTGGTCAGTGCCGTTGTCGCGGCCATGGGCACCCTTGCATTACCTTTGCTCGATGCTTCCATTGCGCAGGGCCGCGTTAAAACAGCGGCCTACAATATGTTCACAGACCTTCAGTACGCACGGTCTGCCGCCATCGCCCATCAGCAGACTGTCGTGATCTGCCCCTCTTTTGACGGTCGTCAATGCGCCAGATCACCACAATGGGAGCGAGGATCTATCTTGTTCGTGGATCTCGACCACAACCGAATGAGATCAAACAATGAACCATTACTCAAAATTCGAGCGCCGTTGCCAGCTGGCTTATTGTTGCGCTTTCGCCGGCCTAACCGCCTGTATTACAAGCCCAATGGCTCGGCCTGGCCTAACGGTCATTTCCGTGTTTGCAGTACATCTGCCGCGGCCCAGCCTCGATCTGTGATTATCTATCGAACGGGGCGCAACAGGCTGTCAAAACTTGCGCCACGTCGCAATCCCATCGATTGTCCGCTCAACACCTGAGGTGGCCATTCAGGCACAGCCTAGTTGGTTAGCAAGGTCGTTGAAATCTGTCGCTTCGATGTCGAAACGTCCGGCGGGTGCGACTTCTGCGGCTCGTGCATTGCCATATTCCAGCGGACGAGACACAAAGGCAGTGCGAAGGCCCGCTTGTGCTGCGGCTTCGACATCAAATACGTGTGCAGCGACCATCATCACTTCTTCGGCGGACAGATCAAGAATCCTGGCAGCGTATCTGTACACGGCCAGATCGGGTTTGTAACGCCCTGACAACTCTGACGACAAAACACAATCCCATGGCAAAGACGCCTGTTTTGCCATATTGACAAGCAACCCCAGATGTCCATTGGAGAGTGTCGAGATCACAAAGTCAGATTTAAGTCGCAATAACCCTTCGACGGTATCCGGCCAAGCATCAAGCCGATGCCAGGCTCGATTCAATTGATCGAGCTCGTGCTCTGCGATCTTTGGGAACCCGTATGCTGCCAGCAGCATATCCAAGCGTTCGCGATGAATTCGATCGACGTTTCTCCATTTGACTTCACCGTCATTGACTCTCGCCATGCCCGAGCTATAACCCTCACGCCAGTTGTCGGCAAAACTCTCCCAGTCCCCTGCGACACGATGCCGCTGACCGAACGCCGCTACCTCACGGATAATCGACGTTCGCCAATCAACGACAGTGCCAAACACATCAAAAACCAACGCTTTGATCACCATAAAGCATTCATCACACGGTCAATAATTGCCTGCCACGGCCCGACACAAACTTCTCGGCTCGTGCCCTTATAGAGAAACATGAGTGGCTCGTCCGGATGCAGCCGATGCATAGAATGCCGAAATGACAGCCGTATTCCGCAGGCCGTCCTCTGGAGGAAATTCAGGAGCTTTGCCCTTCAATACGCATTCAGAAAATTCATCGAGTTGCGAGACAAACCGGTATGGTGCCGGCGTCGCAGTCATCCGTTCATCTTGCTTCGTTCGTCCATCACCCATCTTCACGATAATTGGACCAGAGTCGTCGAACATACGTGGAACCTCGATTCGCCCTTCAGAGCCATTAATACAAATCTGGACACGAAACGGTTGGTCCATGCTAGATGTGATCGTTGCGATGGCGTTATTTTCAAACTCCATGATGCCAGCAAAGGTGGTATCTACTCCCCAAGCGCCATGATCCACTGCTGTGCCGCGAACGACCACGGGTTCGGCATCCATCACGAAGCGAGCGGCATAGATTGCATAACAGCCTGTATCCCATAGAGATCCTCCACCAAGCGTAGGTGAGAATCGAATATTTTTTTCAGGCTCTACCGCCTTAAAAGAAAAAGAAGCATCAATTGTTGCGATCCTGCCAATTGCACCGCCGGTCACGAGGCGTCTTGCTTCGCGCAAATGGGGGTTCCAACGGTGAGTGAATCCCTCGATCAAAACGACATTATTCGCTTTGGCTGCATCAATCATTTGGCGGCATTCAGCCACCGATACACCCAAAGGTTTTTCGCACAAGACGTGCTTGCCGGCCTCGAGCGCTTTGACTGTCCATTCACAATGCATACTGTTTGGCAATGTATTGATAATCGCATCGGTATCAGGGTCAGCAATTTGTTCCTCGTAAGAGCCGTACCACCGCTCAATCTGGTGCTTGTCGGCTACTGCCTTCGCTGTCCCTGCGCTTCGGGAAGAGATCGAAACAATCTTTGAGCATGCTGACTCGCGCGCGGCAGGTAAATGCGCATTAAGGCCGATTTTTGCGGTCGACAATAAACCATAATGAACAAATTGCTTGGGCATCACAGGTCTCAACTAAGCCTGTACAAGTGCTTTCTAAGCGATGCGCAGATCGTCTGCCACAAACACCGACCGACCAGGTGGTGGGAATGGTTATCTTCCAACAGCATACGATTCATTTCTTGGATCCGCACCGGCTTGCAATGTACCTTGATCCGAGTCAATTTTAATCGTACACACCGCACCCAGTCGCCAGAACCAATCGGCCCACCAGTTGACGGCGTGACCACGATCCGAAAGATCCGACCCTATAGCTTTACCGACCCGTGGCTCAAGATTTAAGCGTCCGGGGAAATAGTCGTTCGGCGCAAAGGAATTTGGAAAACTTTGGCTCATGAACCGTGGCGCTTCGACCGCTGATTGTGGGTCCATTCCAAATTCGACAATGTTCAGAAATACTTGCAGCATGGATTGTGCCTGAGCGTCGCCGCCTGGCGTTCCAATGGGCAGCAAAGGACGATTGCCTTTCATCACAATCGCCGGATTGGGTGTCAAGCGCGGTCTCTTGCCCGGAACAACAGACGATGGATGGTTCGGATCGCCTCTTGATTGCGAGCCTCTTGTCGATGGACATAGGCCCGTTCCCGGCACGACAACGCCATCGTAACTCGGATCACTTGGTGTACCAGAGAAAACATTGCCAGCTGAGTCGACTACGCATGCATACGACGTATCCATTCCTGCACCAGCCCCGTCCCTATCACCTTGCGCCGCATCAGGGAGAATCACACCATGTTGTTCCGCTTCTGGAATACCCGACGAAAGGTCACCGGGCGGCGGCATTTTGTCCCACGCGCGCCGCTCATCAATCAGCTTCCTTCTAACACCGGCGTACTCTTTCGATAAAAGCGAATCAATTGGAACGTCAACAAAACGTGGGTCGCCGAAGTAATGCTCTCTGTCGCTGAATACCAGCTTGATTGCCTCGGCAACGGTGTGCACATAACTAGCCGAATTGTGCCGCATCTTTTTCACGTTATAACCTTCAAGCAAATTCAACATCATCGGGAAAACTGGCCCCTGACACCAAGGCCCACAGGAAAAGACTTCACAATCCCGATAGGTTGTGGATACAGGCGCTTCTATAGCAACATTGAATTCGGCAAAATCACTCATGCGAAGAAAACCACCCTCTTTTTCGTGAAAGTCAACTATCGCTTTTGCAATATCACCTTCGTAAAAAGCACGCCGTGCGGCCATCAGGCCGGCCTCCCGCGTGGGGGCGCCGGAATTGACTTCTTCATCAACCATATACTTCAAACAGGCCGCCGCCTCTTTCTGATAAAACATCTCACCAGGCTCGGGAGGTCTACCACCTGGAAGGTAAATCTCGGCATTCGACACGTGGCTCGCGTACAGCGACTGATTTTCCTTGATGCGATCTGAAAGAAAGTGATGCGTGGGGAATCCCTCTTCGGCCGCCGATACGGCAGCGCTCGCGACTTCTTTAAAGGTCATTGTTCCGTATCGAGACAAAGCGGTGATCCAGGCATCCGGTGCTGCAGGCACGACCGAACGTTCGATGCCTGTCGGAATAACACCATCATATCGGGACTGGAAATAATCGTTTGTCATTAATTTTGGCCATACCCCAAGTCCACTGATTGTCACGATCTCTTTAGTCTTCGCCAGATAGACGATGATTGGTGCGACGCCGGCCAAGTTCACCACGTCCGGTTGCACCACTGCCAACGTCATAATCGAAGCGATTCCTGCGTCTATTGCATTACCACCGGACTCCATAATTGTGAATCCGGCTTGCGCTGCCAAGTGGTGCCCCGCGACAGTCATATGCCGTGTTCCACTAACGACCGGACGATGCCGGTTTTGCACACTGTCCTGAAGGTTCGTCTTCATAGCTGCCTCCATAGAAAGGAGTCTTTGTTCGAACAAATGCCCCACTGCGTGGAACAAGCGGAAGGATAACAAGGTTTAGTATTGATCGACGCATCGATGCTCGAACAGTCGCTATGGTGCCAAACCACAGTTTTCGGACAGAAACCTTTCGGCATCGTTGCCAGCCAGAATCAGTAGAATTGATAAATTGTTGATCCTGATCTAGGCTACTTCGACTTCATCAATTAAAAGCGCAAACACAAGACAATGAACCTACAAAATAAAGTTGCTTTTGTAACCGGCGGAGCGGTCGGGATTGGCCGAGATGTCGCACTGGGACTGGCCAAGGCGGGTGCCGACGTAGCGGTTGCGGCACCTGAAACCGACGAGTTGCAGAGCGTCTGCAAGGAGATTGAAGCGCTAGGCCGCAAAGCCGCCTGGTGGCCGCTTAATCTCAATAATTTTGATCAAATCGAAGGAATCCGGGATGAATTTCTCGAACAGTTCGGACGAGTGGACATACTCGCGACTGTCGCAGGCATACCCGGAAGCTGGTGGCTCATACACGAGACGCCCGAAGAAGACTGGGACCAGGTGATGAATATCAATCTCAAAGGGATGTTCATGTGTTGCCGGGCCTTTATTCCTGCGATGATTGAGCAAAAGAGCGGTGGATCGATCATTACATTCACCTCCTCACTCGGACAACGGGTGCACCCCAAAAGGGGAATTTACGCCATTTCAAAATGGGGCATCATCGCGCTCACCAAAACCATGGCCATCGAATTGGCTGCTGACCATATTCGGGTCAATACGGTAGCACCCGGTGGCGGCGTTGCAGGCGAACGGCGTGACCGCTGGTTTCAACAAGCGGCCGAACAGCTCGGCGGAACGGCCCAAGAACAACGCCAGCAAATGCTCGACGTCATTCCCATCCACGAGTTGGTCGAGCCAAGAGATATCGCCCGACTTTGCGTCTTTCTGGCAAGCGATGACTCGCGCCAGATCACCGGCGAAGTCCTGAATATCAATGGCGGCCATGGATTAGCTATCATGGATGCCACCTTACCGGGTGCGGTTCTAGCATGACTAAACAGGCGCACCGAAGCGCAGACCAGCAATTATGACTTTATAAATTTTAATTGGGTGGTGCGTCAGACGAATCTGCACTAACATTGAATCGCTGATCACACACAGCGAAATAGAGCGAGTAATTGGCGTTCCCGAAGAAGGAAGGAGAATTAAGGCATGGCACTGAATATGGAAACCGGTAAACTTGCAGACGTCGCGTCCCTCGACCACGTCAATATATTGACGAACGACGTCGAAGCATGCCGACAGTTCTACATTGACGTTTTAGGGTTCGAAGAGGGTTTCCGACCGGACTTTGGCTTTCCCGGCCTATGGATTTATCTTGGCGGCGCCCCGGTAGTCCACTTTATACAAACTAAAAAGAAGCAACCACTGAACAGCGGGACAATCGATCATATTGCTTTTCGTGCACACAACTATGAAAAGTTTGCCGCTCGTTTGAAGGCCAACAAAGTCAAGTTTAATGACCAATCAGTACCGGGGATGGATTTACACCAGATATTTTGCTTTGATCCCCATGGCATCAAGGTCGAGTTCAACTTCGAAGGCCAGGACCGGCCCTGGAAGACCTTAGAGAAAGAACACAAAGCGTTGAAAAAGGCGCCGCCACGCTCAACAAAACGCGCCACGAAAGCATCGACGAAAAAGAAGTCCGCCGTCAAGAAGGCACCAAACAAAA
>CAZAHE010000054.1:0-14014 GCA_964484965.1 uncultured Acidiferrobacteraceae bacterium
CTTTTATTCCTTCAAGGGGCCCCATAAGGCAATCAAGACGCGATCTCAACGCGCCCATTATTGAGGACGATGACTTCCCGATCTAGCGCTATTGATCGAAATGTGATGGATGGCCCATCTTGCCACATTTCTGTCCGGATCGTTTCGCCAGGATAGACAGGCGCCGAAAAGCGCAAAGCCAGAGACAAGAAGCGTTTGGGATCATATTCGAGGAAGGTTTTTAAGATGGCATGCCCGGCAATCCCTAACGTGCACAACCCGTGCAAGATGGGCGCTTTAAACCCCGCCGCAGCGGCAACCTCTGGATTGGCATGCAGTGGATTCGGGTCGCCTGACAATCGATAAATAAGCGCCGCCTGAGGCAGACTGACAAGGTCACATATTTTATCGGGCGCTCGCGAAGGCAGCGACTGCGGTTTTGCTTGTACAACAGATCGCCCACCAAAACCACCTTCACTACGAGCGAAGGTGGTCGTCGACAACCGAGCCAGCGACTCACCCGTTGACTTGTTGCTGATATTGCGCTCCGTGTAGATCAATGCCCCACGGTCTTTGCCTTTATCGATAATTTCCGTAACGCGAGTATCGGCAACGATAGTAGCCTTAGAAGGCAACGGTTTGTGCAGTTCGATGGCCTGTTCGCCGTGTAATACAGTCTTCCAGTTAACCCCTGTCGCAGGATCGCGCAACCAGAAGCCGGGTGTTCCGAGAACCGCGGCCATGGTGGGCAATACTGATAATGCTGGTTCCTCAAATACGTATTGGAGCTGTCTAGTGTCGAGTGGGTCATTCCCCAAGCCAACACCAAGTGCATAAAGAATGCAATCTTTTTCTGTATACGACTGTTCGACTGATTCAAACGGCCAGTTCATTAACTGGTCATAGTCAATAGCCATCAAACGGGATCCCAGCCGAAAATATCCTGGCTTCGATGCAACGGGTACAAGTCGTTTTGAAGCGCAGGGAAAGCATGTTCAACCAGCCTTTGTGGTGTCCAGCCATCGCCTTCGTGGATGCTACGCAAGGGTCTATTTTGGCTAATTAGAAAAACTTCGTTGTAACGCACAGCAAAAATCTGCCCAGAGATTGCTCGTCCACCTTCCGATGCCAATGCAACTATTAGCGGTGCGATTTTATCGGGTGTCATTTTTTTCAGCTTTTCCACCCTTGCGCGTTGTGCTTCGTCATTAACTGGAATGGAGCCGATCATACGGCTCCAGGCAAATGGCGCAATACAGTTTGAGCGGACATTGAACCGAGACATATCAAGCGCAATAGATTTTGACAACCCGATAATCCCCATCTTTGCGGCGGCGTAATTGGCCTGGCCGAAATTACCGATCAACCCGGAAGTCGAGGTCATATGTACCATGCAACCCGATTCCTGTGCTCGGAATTGTGAAGCAACGGCATTCGCGACGTTGAAGCTTCCCTTTAGGTGCACGTCAACCACCGCATCCCAGTCGCTTTCTGTCATTTTATGAAAGATGACATCGCGCAATATTCCCGCATTGTTTACCACAATGTCGATGCCTCCATATGTATCGAGCGCTTGTTGAACCATTCTTCTTGTTGCGGAATTGTCTGTCACCGAGTCGAAGTTTGTTTCAGCACGGCCTCCTGTAGCACGGATGCTTTCTACCACAGCGGTTGCTGGTTCGATATCGGCTCCCTCGCCATAGCCACTGCCACCAAGGTCATTAACTATGATGGCCGCACCGTGGGCTGCAAGGAGTTTGGCGATTTCAGCGCCAATCCCTCGGCCACCGCCTGTCACAAGAGCTACCTTGCCTGCGACCATGCCAGATTCGGTCATATTTCCTTCCTAGCTACCGGTACTGAGATTGATGGATAGACATGCGTAGCTTCATCCTGCGTAGGCAGAAGCGGTTTCGCCGCACTACCATGTGCTGGAAAAGCCTTGGAATGGGCAATCTATGTTTTTTACACCTTCTATCAATTCCATTATTTGCCCCGTGTTCGATGTATCTACCAAATCGAGCGCAATGGTATCTGTTTGGCCTGCATAACGATCCCGTAATTTTGGAACGAGTTCATCATAGGTCGCAATTACAGAAAATTCGTCCAATACATCATCGGAAATCTCAGCCGCCATCTTCGACCATTGCCCATTCTTTGACATTCTATGTAATTTAGCACCGAGGTCCTGCCAATCATGAAGCTCTAGAACCGGTAAATAGGTGCGTGTAGATCCATAGAAAGCAATTCGGTAGCGGACTGCTTCACGCTCACGAACGATAGCTTCTTCATCCTTGCCCGTGACGATGAAGCCACCACCCCAAATTTCGAAATTCGAGCGATCTTTTCCAGACTGAGTAAGGCCTTTTCCAATTTCTGGCAGTGCAATTTCTTCAATGTACCGTCGAGTTGCAAATGGATGCAGGCGAACCCCATCGCATACCTGGCCGGACAATCTCATCATTGCCGGGCGAACTGCAGCGATTGTGATGGGAATGGGTGCAATACCGGACGGTGATGGGGAAAATTCGGGTGTCATTAATGAGAACTGATAATGCTCACCTTCGTAATTGAGTTTTTCGCCAATTTCCCAACAACGCCAGATGGCACGCAGCGACTCGATGTATTCTCGTAAACGCGGTTGGGGGGGAGACCAAGGTATGCTGAACCGTCGCTCATTATGCCCCTTGACTTGGGTACCGAGCCCGAGTGTAAAGCGTCCCCCGGACTGCGAGTGAAGGTCCCACGCGCTTTGTGCAACAATCATCGGACTTCTCGGAAAACAAACAGCAATCGCCGTGCCCAACCGGACCGTGTCGGTTGACATGGCAGCTAGTGCTAGAGAGATAAATGGGTCATTGTTGAGCTCGAACGTTACGAGTCCATCAAAACCATGAGCTTCCGCTGCGTATGCAGTAGCACGAATTTCATTCCAATCGCTACTTCGGATACCTTGCTCGATCTGCATTTAATAAATACTCCAACCTCTCATAGGTGTTCGAAACGGCCACGAGAACATTTAGCAGTTTATGCACAATATAAGCTTTTGCCGGCCGATCGGTTAAATATTGGATTGTTTCTCTTGCAATGGGTAACCAGGCCATGTTTGTGGCTTCTTGGAGCGACTGCCAGACAACCATTATCCAGTTGCGCACCTGTTATCGGGAACCATACGCTCAGAATATTCGCATCGTCCGTATCTGCAGTAATTACGCCAACATCCTGGTGCCAGTCGATTTGCGCGGTAAGTCCGGTGTAGGAGCTCTGTAGCCTGTCAGCGATCAACAAGATGATCAAGAAGCTCGTGGTATTCGTCGATCACTGGCTGTAGATCACGTGCTCTGTCGAGCAGGCCGTAAGCAATCAAATACCCCTCGTTTTCAAATTGACTGATCTGTTCCTGCGACAGTGGGGTGCTCATCGTACCGCTTGTCTACCTAATTTATGGATAGAGACGATACTAGCCAGCGTAGGTAGAAATCAATATCACTCTACCTCGGATGCCCCGACCCCCGCGCGGTGCGCTTTAGTTTTTATACAGACTTGTTAACATTGGATCAAAATATTCACGGGCCTGGGTCTGGTCCAATTATTACGTCACGAATTAGCTGAGGTGTAAAATATGCCGCGACCCCTTGTACAGAATGTTCAAACAGTTGCCTGCGTCGGAGCAGGAACCATAGGGGCCGCCTGGGCCGCCTATTTTTTATCACGCGGACTGACCGTGGTGGCGACGGATCCGGAGCCTGCAGCAAAAGCACATCTGATGGATACGGTAGAGTCGATCTGGTCCAGATTGCAGCAGCTGAGCCCGTGTCCGCAAGCTGACCAGGCCAATCTCTCGTTTACTGATGATTTGGAAGCGGCTGTTGAAGGCGCGGAATTCATACAAGAGAGCGCGCCCGATGATGAATCTTTGAAGATCAAACTGCTCAGGCGTATTGGCGAAGCCAGCCCAGCAGATAGCGTAATAGCGAGTTCTTCTTCAACCTTTTTACCGAGCCGATTATCAAGCCAATGCCCCCATCCAGAACGAGTCATTGTTGGCCACCCTTTTGTGCCGGCTTATCTGATTCCACTGGTTGAAGTCGTCGGCGGGGAAGAGACCGATATCGCTGCGCTTGACTGGGCAATGAGGTTTTATACACATATTGGCAAACGACCGCTGCAGCTCAAAAAAGAGATCGAGGGTTATATTGCTAATCGATTGCAAAGAGCGGTATTTGCTGAAGCATTGGAACTGGTTGCAAATGGTATTTGCGACTACGACGACATTGATAAAGCAGTAACCTGGGGCCCGGGTTTACGCTGGGCGATTCAAGGTCCAGTATTACATCGCCATTTGGGTGGGGGAAAAGGAGGTGTTCGGCACATGATCGAGCACTTCGGCTGGGATGGGGAACCTGGAGGCGAAGTACGGTTCATCAAATCGATCGAATCCCGCTGGGGAAGAAACACGATAGAAGAGCTCGAAGCGTGGCGAGATGATAATCTTACCTCGATGCTGCAAAATCTGAAGACTTCCCCGGAGTGAACGGGTTGCAAGACGAGCGGCTTGCAGGGGTGGTTCAGGTGCGCGGCGTATCAAGTCAAAGAATTCCTTTGGTATTCGACTCTCCGCACAGTGGCACTGATTATCCGAATGATTTTGGACATCAGGTCGATCACTTGATGCTCCGTTCAGCTGAGGATACCCACGTTGAACGCCTCTTTGAGCCGATGCTGACGCATGGTGCCTTGATGGTCGATGCGTTGTTTCCCAGATCCTATATCGACCCGAATCGAGCTAAGAACGATCTTTGCACAGATGATTTTGCCGACGGAGAGGTGCGGTACTTGCCATTCGATTTGCAACCGACTGACAAAAGCCGTCGAGGAATTGGCCTTCTATGGACCAGAGCACCGGCCCAGGGCGGTTTAATGTATCCAAAGCCATTGACCGCAGCAATCGTTCTTCATCGAATTCGCCATTATTATGTCCCTTACCACGCACGAACTGAAGCGGCACTACAGCATACCTACGATCACCACGGAAAAGTTCTACACATCAACTGCCACTCTATGGCAAGTCGCGCCAGTGGAAATAATGCAAAATCGACAGGGGAGAAACGACCAGATTTTGTGATTGGTGATCGCGATGGAACTACCTGCACGCCCGAGATAACCGAACTGTTGCGGGCATCATTAATCCGCTGCGGCCACAGTGTGGCCATTAACGACCCTTATAAAGGAGTAGAGTTGATCCGAGCCTATAGCGCACCTGCCAAAGGGAGGCATTCGGTTCAGTTGGAAGTCAATAGACGTCTCTATATGAACGAGATCAGTCGAGAAGCCCATGATGGCTTTATGAATGTTCAGTCGGTGCTGGAGCGAGCTATGAATGACCTCGCCGAATGGGCTAGTGAATATCGGTTAATCTCGGGTTAACTCGAAAACGCACGTTGGATACGTAGCTCGGCTAAGCGCCCTGATTGTAAAGATGCTATTTTAGGATGCTTCCGCCAAAGCGTCGTCCTCAATTTCGATTTGAAGAGCATCATTAAACCGATTAAAGAAACCACACAGCGCAATTCGCAAGATCAGTTCAACAATTTGTTCTTCGCTGAAATGTACGCGTAAATCAGCGAAGACGTGATCGCGGATCAGTCCAGGACGTTCGGTGACTTGAATAGCTAGATCACGAACCATGCGATCAACAGGATCAAGACCAGGGCAATTGTCTTCGAGTATGTGTGCGACCGTGTCCGTAGAAAGACCTTCGGCAATCAGTCGTGGATTGTGGTGCGTGACACAGTAATCACACTCGTTTAGTCGCGAGACCACCACTAAGGCGATTTCTAAATATCGCTTTGGCAAACAGGCGTCTTCTTTTAAGTCGAGCAGTAATCCCATGATATGCCTGAGCGCAGGTGGACGCTGCGCAAACACTTTTACCTGATTTGCAAAGGGGCCGTATTCATTTGAGAACCTTGAATAAGTCTCTCGTAACTCCTCGGCTACTTCTTCGATCCCAATATCACGAACTCGTGCCATTTGAATACTCTCCTGTCAGTATCTGGGGTGATTAAGACACTTCGGCTTCGAGCGCATCGTAATCTATTGTAGGCCCATGCAGTGCTCGTATTGTTCGTGTGCTACATGCCTTAATCAGTAGGGTCAATGCATTGTTATATGGCATGTCGAGGCCTAATTCTTGAGCAGCCCTCACCGCAGCACCATTCAATGAATCGATTTCAGTAACCAACCCTTTCTCCATGTGCTGGAGCATTGAGGGTTTGTTAAATAGCTTGCCGCTGAAGTTTTGGATCGTTGTGCGAATGTCAGGATCTTGTAGCGTGATATTGCGCGCTGCAATTAACGTCAGAATCTCATCAACAATTAGCATCTGAAAGTGTCGACCGGAAACATCTTGCCCGATTTCACCTGTTCGAAAACCAGTTATGGCACAGATTGGGTTAACCGCACAATTGAGGACAAATTTTGTCCAGATTACTGCATCAATATCCTCGACGAGCTCAACAGCGAATCCAGCATCATTTAAAAGAGTCGCTAAATGCTCCGCACGTGCCGATCGCTCCCCGTCCAGTTCTCCAATCCAAGTTTTGTTTGCATTGGTGTGTACGCTATGTCCGGGTGACTGCAGGCGTGCGCTGTGATAGCTAATACCACCCATTACACGCTCGGCTCCTAACTCGGACTGCAAAATCTCTACGTTTCCAATTCCATTTTGGAAGGTAATAGCAAAACCTTCAGGCTTTAAAATTTCTCCAGCATGCTGTGCTGCTGATGCAGTGTTATTGGGATCGGTATGAATAAATGCGATATCTACCGGTGCGAGATTGGCGGGTTCAGACTCGATCTCAAGAGCCATCGTGTGTTCACCGCCAATACCACTCAATTGCAATCCATTGGTCTTGATATTTGTTACGGCAGTTGGGTCTTTCTCAATCAGGCATACGTCGACACCAGACAGCGCAAGTTGGCCGCCATATAAGCCACCCATTGCACCCGCCCCGATAATTCCTACTCTCATGAGTTGCTGTCCTTTTGTTGTTTGAATGAGAAGATTCGAGTCGCATCGACGCCGGGGTCAGCGTCGCTGAATTCACGCCATTGATTGACAATGGGGCGCCCTACCTCTACAGGGGTATTAATCTCTAGGCAATTGGCAAGATAAAGTTCTATATCCTTCAGCATCAGTGCATTGCTAAAACCCGCATTAAATTGTCCGGTTGCAACTTGTTGAGGGAATTTGTCTCTTGTTGCTGAATTGACGCCGGTAGAGACATTAATAACGTCGCACATTTGCTCTATTGCAAGGCCATGTTTGAGACCATATAACACTGCCTCGCTGGTAGCCGCCAGTGCGGTAGCAGAAAGAAAATTATTCAATATTTTCATCACCTGGGCCTGGCCAGGCTTCGGGCCGATATAAAACTGGTGAGCCGTAAATGACTGCAAAACAGGAAGGGACTCTTGATAGAGGCCTTGGTCACCAGCACACATTACCGAAAGAGTCGCCGCTTTTGCACCTTTAACTCCGCCGGACACTGGGCTGTCGAGGTAGGCTATGCTATGACCAGCGATGTTTTTGACAATCTCCGCACACCCGTTTGGTCCAACAGTCGAGGTATCTATTATTTTTATTGGATGGTCTTTCGATATATCGTGTAACTGGCGAATGACGCGGTCTACGGCCGTCAAATCAGGCAGGCTGAGCAAGATGGTGTGAGCTTGATCTGCCAATGCAACCAATGATGTGCAAGCTGTCACGTTGTCAACTTTTTGAAGGCGGGTTGCATCGACATCATAGGCAGCTACCTGATAGCCGCATTTAGCCAGGTTGGCTGAGATTGGTTGACCCATATTGCCGAGTCCGATGATGCCGATTACATGTTTTGTCATAGGGGGTTGTTCGTGTCGTGTTGAATGGTTAAGTTGGGCACTTGCGCAACGCACCTGGCAGATATGCACGTTATGCAGATAAAGGAGGGCGGGCAATGAGTGAAATGGATGTCTATGAAGTATACGCGGTCTGCTATGCAGTGCGGCGAGACCGACGGCGCTATGAAAATCATATAGCGAGCGGCTTTGGTGACCCTGTTCATGAGCAGTTGCAGCCACTGGCATATTTTGTGTGGGCCCTTCGCAACGACAGTCACACTATTGTGGTGGACACCGGCTTTGATGAGAAAGAAGCACAAAGACGCCGGGAAGCTTCGGGCAATGTCTGGACCTGTGATTTTAGCTGTTCCCCGGCCGAAGGCTTGCAAATGATTGGTATCGATTCACGCAATGTGCACGATGTCATAGTGACTCATATGCATTATGACCACGCAGGTACGCTGTATGACTTTCCCAATGCCCGATTCCACTTGCAGGAAATGGAGCTTCAATACGCGACCGGCCGGCACATGACACAGAGTTTTTTTTCCGGTGCGTACTCAGTCGAGCATGTGGTAGAAGTGGTTCGAAATGTATTTAATGGGCGCGTCGTTTTTCATCAGGGTGATGCTGAAGTGGCCCCTGGTGTAACCGTGCATCACATCGGTGGACATACGATGGGGATTCAGTGTGTTCGTGTGAAGACAAAAAACGGGCCGGTGGTTCTGGCAAGTGATGTCAGTCACTTTTACGAAAATTATGAATCTAGATCACCGTTTCCTATTGTTTATAACGTGGCAGACATGATCCATGGGTTTGAGCGCCTTGAAACACTCGCCGGTGGACATGGCATTGTCGTTCCAGGCCATGATCCGTTGGTCCTTTCTCGTTATCCGTCCGTTTCGCCCGCAACGAAGGATATTGTTGTACGAATTGACGGTAACTGATTCGCTTGCGAATGCAATTCATACTGAAAAATGGAACCCCGCAATGGCAATCAAACTTACATTTGAAGAGCGCTTGTCAATTATTACGTTGAAACGGCCTGAGGCGCTTAATGCATTGTCGTTCTCTATCATGAAAGAACTCGATCAAGCCCTTGTTGAGGTCGACAAATCGGTTGCTCGGGCGCTGATTATTACGGGTGCCGGTGAAAAAGCTTTTTCAGCAGGTGCTGATGTCATGGAACTCCGTGGCCGTACGATGGCCCAGCAGCAACACAGCACTGTATTCGGGCAGGCTGTTTTGTCTAAGCTTGAGACGCTGAACATGCCATCGCTGGCATTGATCAATGGTTACGCCTTTGGCGGGGGCCTGGAACTTGCGATGGCATGTACGTTTCGACTGGCGACACCTAATGCAAAAATGGGCTTACCAGAAATCAAACTAGGGCTGATCCCCGGCTATGGCGGTACACAACGCCTTCCTCGGTTGGTCGGGCAGGGCAGGGCGATGGAGCTGATCTTAAGCGGACGTACGGTGGACGCGCAGGAAGCAGAGCGTATCGGACTTGTTAATCATGTGGTTGCTGAAGAGCCGATGTCTGCAGCAAGGGAATTTTTAACTCCAATGCTTGAATATAGCCAAGCTGCATTGAATCTGGCACGCTCGGCTGTTTCACGAGCTATGGATCAACCTCTTGATGCGGGGTTGAAAGTAGAAGCTGACTTGTCGACGCTGGTTTTCCAAACGAACGATTCAGACGAAGGTATGGCTGCCTTTGTTGAGAAACGAGCCGCGCAATTTAATGATGACTGAGGGGCGGGCCATCGTTACAGGTGCCAGCCGTGGAATTGGCTCGGCTATTGCCATTGAACTGGATAAACGAGGATACGAGGTTTTCGGACTTTCAAGGAGTGGCGTTAGCCCGGTAGGGATCGGACTCGTTTGTGACATGACCGACGAACAAGCGATTAAAACAGTGTTTGATAGAATTACCCAACAGGGCACTGTCTCAGTTCTTGTCAATAATGCAGGATACCATGCTGTATCGCGCGCATCTTCATTAACTACCGATGAATACAACGCCGTAATGTCACTCAATGCAGCGGCAGTGATGATTGCCTGCCGGGAAATCTATCCGACAATGAAGTCTGCCGGTGTTGGCTTGATTATCAATCTGGGATCTTTTTTCGATAAATTGGGTGTCTCGGGGCATCTTGCCTACTGTGCCTCAAAAGCAGCTGTAGGTGCTATTACTCGATGTTTGTCGGTTGAGTGGGCAGCGGCCGGCATTTATGTTGTTGATATTGCACCAGGGTATATCGAGACAGACCTCAACGCGGAATATCTTTCTCAACCAGAAAATCGCGCCTGGCTATTACAACGAATTCCAATTAGGCGCACCGGCACAACGACTGAGGTTGCTCGCGCTGTTGGTGCGGTTATCGATGGCGGCGGAGCGTTATTCACCGGGCAAACTATTTACCTCGACGGTGGCCAGTCCATCAACCAGTAATGATTTTCAAAACTTCCGCTCTTTAGAAAAATCGGAACCCAATTATGGATAAATCATTGGCCGTTGTAACAGGGGGCGCTAGCGGTATCGGCGAAGGTTGTGTGAGGAAACTTGCGGCACTTGAATATCATGTAGTCATCCTTGATCGGGCGAGTGGGGACGTCGAACGACTACAAGAGGAGCTACAGTCGGCTGGGCATTCTGTTTCGTCAGCAATAATTGATGTGACTGATGCAACATCAGTTAGCGAATGTGCACAAGAACTTCTTTCAAGATTCGGCAGGGTAGATGTCTTAGTAACGTCGGCAGGCGTTCTCGAGAGCAGCGCCAACCTTCTTGATATGGATCTGGCCGCACATGATCGGGTTTGGCAAATAAACTATCACGGCACTGTTCATTGTGCCCGTTCTTTTGGGAAGATTATGCGGGACGAGAAGCGTGGCGCTATCGTGACTATTGGATCGACCACCAGTTTCGTCGCGTTTCCGCTACCTGCTTATTGTCCCGGGAAAACTGCTATCTTGCGCCTGACCGAGATTCTCGCAGTGGAATTAGGCCGCTTTGGGGTACGGGTGAACGGCGTTGCGCCCACCTATGTCGTGACACCTGCCATGCAAGCTAAAATTGACGCGGGTGAACGAAATCCTGACATCCTTAGAAATTCAGGAGCGTTGGATATCCTGGTAGAGCCGTTTCATATCGCAGAAGCTGTTGCTTTCCTTTGTTCAGAATCAGCGAGCGCCATCACAGGCGTCATGCTGCCCGTAGATGCCGGCTTCAACGCGACAATTCCTTACCGGAGCTATGCTGGTGGCGTGCCGTGGGACGAGGCAATATGAAGAGCACAGGACGGCTAGCAATATGGAATGATTGTGCACAAGGTCAGGAAGAGCTATATGAACGCTGGTATCACAGTGAACACTTGTCCGATCGCGTCACTGTAAAAGGGTTTCGAGCTGGACGCCGCCATGAATCGTTAATTGGATCACCGAAATTCTTTACTTATTATGAAACCGAGTCACCATCTGTCTTATATTCGCCAGAGTACATCGCACAGCTTGATGCGCCGTCAAAACTGACTAGACAAGTAATGGCCGGTACCTTTATCAATGTCATTCGTACGGTATGTTCTTGTGTCTACCAATTGGGTGATGCACACGGAGGGATTCTGGTTGTAGAAAGGTCCGCATCATCCAACTGGGAATTGCCGTTGTCAAAAATCGGGTCGGTCCTTTTTGGAGAACTTGGCGTTGTACGCACGGAAATGTGGACACGAGCCGTTAATCAAACACCAACGACCAATACGGCCCGTGAGGAAGAACAACTGCGTGGATTGGACTCAGTCATCGAATCTGCTCTGGTGATTCATACAACACGAGAAACCGAAGCGGACATTGTATTCCAGCGTCTCTCCGACAGCGGTATAGAATCGTTGGATATTGGTGTTTATAAGCTCCTCAATGAACTGCACCATCAAGATCTTCAGTGAGCCACGTACTATTAACTGACCGCATTACAAAAGCTTTCTCCCCGTAATTGCTAAGGGAGTATTTTTATGACGACAGGCCCGTATGACAGTATTTCGAAACAATCCGATTTAATCCGTCGGCACGAATTGAAGCCGTCGGAAATTATCGAGCGTTGTTGCGCACGAATTGAATCCTTTGATGGACGATTGGAATCGTTCCAAACAACATGGCTCGACAACGCGAAAACAGCGGCCCAGGCTGCTGACAAAGCCATTGAAAGCGGACATCGGATAGGGCCGTTTCATGGCCTCCCGTTCGCACTCAAGGACATTGTAGAGCTCGAAGGGCAAATCACTACGGCGGGTTGTTTGATGCGCAAGAACCAGCGTAGCACAAGCACTGCAATCATAGCGCGTCGTCTTCTTGCAGCTGGGGGAGTGCTGCTTGGAAAAACCAAGACTGTAGAGTTTGCTTTTGGTGGTTGGGGCACTAATCAGCATATGGGTACACCCTGGAACCCATGGGATCCCAATCGGCGTCGAACCCCAGGGGGTTCTTCGAGCGGTTCAGGTGTTGCAGTTGCAGCCGGGCTCGCAGGTTGTGCCGTCGGGACAGATACCGGGGGATCGGTTCGTCTGCCAGCGGCATGGTGTGGCATCGTTGGGCTTAAGGTGACCGAAGGCATTTTGCCAACCGAGGGTATCGTGCCACTATCACATACCCTTGATACACCCGGTCCGATGGCTCGCTGCGTCGCAGACGTGGCACTTATGTATGAAACCTTGCAGGGCCGAGATCCAGCCGCTATTGATCACGATAGGGAGTACGGTAGGGGCCTATGGTTTGAACTCGGGCGCGGGGTAGAGGGACTCAAGGTCGGTGCATTACCGTCTTCGGAAAGAGCATATGTCGCTGATGATGTACTGGATTTATATGACACTGCTCTCGAGACACTGCGACAGCGCGGTGCCAGAATCGATACTTTTGATTTGCCGCAAGGCTTTGATGATCTGAAGCAAGCTTCAGGCACAATTATGGCAGCAGAAGGCTACTACCATCATGGTGACTTATATGAAGATGCGAACGCGACCCTCGATGATGCAGTACGAGCACGTATACTTGCCGGTGCAGGTATCAGTGCTGCCCAATACATCTCTGCCTCGCAACAGCGCTTACAAGATCAAGCAATCTTTCAACGTGTTTTTAGCGGATTCGACGTTCTGTTGACGCCCACAACGAGGACTACGGCAGTGCCGTTAGATGAAGTAGATCAAACTGCAACGCCAGCGCATTTTACCCGCGCGGGAAACTATCTTGGCCTGTGCAGCTTGTCGTTGCCAATGGGATTAACACCACAAAACCTGCCTGGAGCATTGCAAGTAATGGCGCCCGCCTACTGTGAATCGATGGTGCTACGCGTTGGCTCAGAGTTTGAGCAGCATGCGGCCCCGATTGGGCCGCCACCGCTCTGACAGGCTGAAGCAGCTTATTTCGATACAAAGCCACCGTCGACCGGAAGTGCGACGCCCGTAATGTACGATGCCTCATCGGACAATAGAAACAGTGCTGCGTTAGCTACCTCAGTCGGCGTACCCACACGTTTGAGGGGAATATGGCCCTTCATCATTTCTAGATTTGCATCACGGTCAGCGTTTTGATCGGGGCGCGCCATAAATATATTTAACATCGGCGTGTCGATGGGGCCGGGGCAGACACTGTTTACCCGTATGTTGTCTGGTGCCAATCGGCCCGCGAGCGATGCCATCAATCCGTTGACGCCCCACTTTGCCGCCGAGTAGACCGGGCTAAAAGGTGAGCCGATGAGCCCTGCGATAGAAGCAGTGAACAGAATACTACCGCCGCCTCGGCCCTGCATTGCAGGAATTGCAGCACCTGTAGTTCTGAAAACCGATCTGATATTCAGATCCATAGTGATTTCGTAATCCTCAGCATCAAGGTCTTCGACCCGCGAATAACCAGGATGACCAACATGATTCCATAGCAGATCAAGCCCACCGTAGTAGGCTACGGCATCGGCAACGATTCGAGTGCATTCTGAGTCATCGGTCAAATCAGCACAGATGCCAATGGCGTTGTGCCCTGCATCTGTAATTTCCTTCACTACCGAATTTAGTGTTTCTTCGTTAACGTCCACAGCTGCTACCCGAGCGCCTTCTTGGGCAAAACGAATAACGCCTGCGCGACCCATGCCAGATGCGGCAGC
>CAZAHE010000055.1:0-13982 GCA_964484965.1 uncultured Acidiferrobacteraceae bacterium
GCGGCAGACGTCCGTGGTCGGGCACTTGATTGTGGTCATTTTATTCCTGAAGAACGGCCCGATGAACTGGTTGACGCTCTGTTTGAATTTTTTGAGAGCATAGAAAATGACTGAAATGCACATGTTTTATTACCGTGCTCTCGCCTGGATAATGTCGTGAGTTTCTTGCGGCGGGCTCAGAATGGCAGTTGACGAAACAACGCTTGATCAATTGCGTGTGACGGTTCGCCGTTTCGTAGACGAGCGCCTGATACCGTTGGAACACCAGGTGGCGGAGGATGATGTGGTTCCTCCACGGATCATAGCGGAGATGCGTGACCTTGGTCTTTTTGGCCTTTCTATTCCAGCAGCGTATGGTGGGCTCGGCCTCAGCATGTTTGAGGAAGTCCAGATTGCATTTGAATTTGGGCGCACGTCACCCGCATTTCGCTCGGTTATCGGCACCAACAACGGCATAGGTTCGCACGGCATCATTATCGATGGTACTGATGCACAGAAACAGCATTACCTGCCACGTTTGGCAAGCGGAGAAATTATCGGTGCATTTGCCCTGACCGAGCCGCAATCAGGTTCCGATGCGGCCTCCATACAGACGACGGCGCGGCGCGAGGGTGATCAATACGTGATTAATGGCACTAAGCGTTACATTACGAACGCTCCTCAGGCAAGTCTGTTTACTGTCTTCGCGAGAACGGGACCAAAAGAAACAGGTACCAGTGGGATTTCTGCACTGTTGGTTGATTCGAAGATCCCCGGAATAACTGTCGGACCACCAGACCGCAAGATGGGGCAGCATGGTGCACACACGGCTGACGTGACGTTTAGTGACTGTCGTGTCAGTGCCGACGCCCTCATTAGCGGTGAGGAAGGTGTGGGGTTTAAGACCGCGATGAAGGTCTTGGATCGAGGTCGAATACATATCGGTGCTGTGTGTGTGGCAAGCGCAGAACGTCTGATTGATGACAGTTTGCGCTACGCAATGGAGCGACAGCAGTTCGGCCGTCCGATCGCGGATTTTCAACTGATACAGGCTATGCTTGCAGATAGCCGAACAGAGGCTTATGCCGCCCGTTGTATGGTTGAGGAGACGGCGCGCCGTCGCGATGCGGGACAGAGTGTTGTCACGGAGGCCAGTTGCTGCAAACTTTTTTGTGCTGAAATGGTTGGTCGTGTTGCAGATAGAGCCGTCCAGATTCACGGTGGTGCCGGTTACATGGCTGCATATGGAATCGAACGATTTTATCGAGATGTTCGGTTATTCCGAATCTACGAGGGCACAAGTGAGATCCAGCAACTCGTAATTGCCCGTAACATGATGAGGGATGCCGAATCCTAAGTTTTTCGCTGTCGCTTGAAGTGAGCGGGCTGCACCGATCAATGACATGAGTGCCGCGTTGCCAGCAGGATAGTGCGAAGCGGGCAGTGTGTTATTGAGCCTGTCGACAGACAGGCCATATCTCTCGAAAGACACGTTATCAGGCTGGATCTATCCACAAACTACATTCGATCGAAACATCTATCAGTAAAGGTTTATTTGTCGTGATGAGTGACCAGAGAGTGCTGGGTTTAGCCGGATGGATTGTTAAGCATCCTTGGTGGATTGTTGCTGGCTCACTACTGCTTTTTGTAATAACTGCGAGCGGTGTTCGTCTGTTGGAATTTACCACCGATTATCGAGTGTTTTTTGGCAAGAATAATCCTCAATTATTGGCGTTTGAGGCACTGCAAGACACTTACACCAAAAACGACACGATATTGTTCGTGGTCGCACCGAAGGATAGTGAGGTCTTCACACGCAACAATCTGATGGTAGTCGAATGGCTGACCGAACAGGCATGGCAGATCCCTTACTCGATCCGCGTTGACTCGATTTCAAACTTTCAGCATACCTGGGCCGAAGGTGACGAAATGGTGGTGGAAGACCTGATTATTGATGCCGAATTCTTATCACGAGGCCAGATCGCAGAGAAGAAGCGAATTGCGACGTCTGAACCGCTGCTGTTAAACCGATTGGTGTCTCCTACCGGGCATGTCACCGGAGTGACTGTGACCTTACAGCTACCTGGCAAGAACCCCCTCCAGGAAGTGCCTGAAGCCGTCAATCACGCACGTGATATCGAACGCCGACTGCACGATGCGTTTGATGGTATCGATCTATATATCAGCGGTATGGCGCCAATAAATTTTGCTTTTGAAGAAGCATCGAAGACGGATCTGAAGACTCTAATTCCCGCAATGTACTTAGCGATTGTGCTGCTGATGGGATGCCTGACCAGAGATTACAGCAGTACTTTTTCAACGTTGGTGCTGTTGACATTCTCAATTATGGGCGCGATGGGCCTAGCAGGCTGGATGGGCATCAAGTTGACCGGGCCCTCGGCGACAGCGCCGGTGATCATCCTAACGCTGGCGGTCGCGGACAGTGTCCATTTTCTCTCTACAGTGCTGCAACAGGTTCGCAGTAACGGACTTACACGAATCGATGCGATCAAGGAGAGCCTGAGGCTGAATTTCCAGCCCATCGTGTTGACCAGTGTTACGACAGCGATCGGCTTTATGACACTCAATTTGGGTGAGGTGCCTCCGCTGGCGGATATGGGGAATATTGTCTGTGTTGGTGTGCTTCTGGCGCTGTTCTATTCGGTGACATTATTGCCTGCAATGATCAGATTGTTACCTGTACGTACTGGAGGCGGCGCTATGCTCGGTTCCAGAGCCATCGCATTTGTAGGGGAAATGGTTATCCGGTATCGACGGCGTTTGCTGCTTGCCATGGGTGCGGTCATGGTTGTACTGCTTTGTATGATTCCACGCAACGAACTGAACGACGTATTTGTACACTATTTCGATGAGTCATTTGCGGTTCGTCGTGCCACTGACTTTCTTACTGAAAATCTGAGCGGTACTTACTATATTCATTACTCACTGGGCGCAGGTCGTTCGAGAGGCATCAGTGATCCCGAATATCTAGAGAGAGTGGAAGCGTTCGCCGACTGGTACCGGCAGCAACCACGTGTATTACATGTCAACAGCATCACTGACATCTTCAAAAAGCTTAACCAGAATCTGCATGCAGATGACCCCACATGGTATCGCTTGCCCGGAACCAACGAACTCGCGGCCCAATACCTGCTTTTGTATGAGCTTTCACTCCCGTATGGGTTAGACCTGAATAACCAGATCAATATCGATAAATCTGCGACCAAACTGACTGTGACGGTAGAAACATTGTCGTCTAATGAAATGTTGGCGTTGGAAGATCGGGCGCAGGGCTGGCTCGAGAAAAATGGCCTGGAGGCAATGCGTGTAGCTGGATCCAGTTCCGCCATCATGTTCTCGCATATTGGTTACCGAAATATTCGTGCGATGCTCGCTGCTGCGGTCATCGCACTGATTATCATATCGGCACTCCTTGTGGTTGCCCTGCGATCCGTCAAGTTTGGACTTGTCAGCCTAGTTCCTAATCTCGCACCGGCGGGCGTGGCATTTGGGTTGTGGGGCATATTCCATGGCGAAGTGGGCCTGGCGTTGTCAGTGATCGCGAGCGTTACGTTAGGCATCATCGTGGATGATACGATTCACTTTCTGAGCAAGTATCTGCGGGCGCTACGTGAACAGCGCTGTACTGCGGAAGAGGCTGTCCGTTATGCGTATTCAAACGTAGGAGTTGCGTTAACGTTTACCACAATTATTCTTGCAGTTGGATTTATGATACTCGCGTTATCTCCGTTTCAGGTGAACGCGCATATGGGATTGATGACGGCCATCACTGTTATTTTGGCACTGATCATCGACTTTCTATTTTTGCCGCCACTACTGATTGTGCTGGAGCACCGTCGCATGAAGCGTTCAATGACTAATTCGTCATGATGAGATTTCTCGCCGCAGTTCTTTTTGCAATGCTAGCACTAGTGACCTATGCCGATTCACCGGAGGACAAGGGCCTCGCCATTGCCCTTGAGGCCTCAACGCGTGATGATGGCTGGGGTGATATGAAAGCGACCATGGTCATGGTTTTGCGAAACGCAAGTGGACAAGAAAGTATGCGCCGCATCGAGATGCGATCGCTTGAGGTAGAAGCCGATGGTGACAAATCACTGACCATATTCAGTCAGCCGGCAGACATTAAAGGAACAGCTTTTCTTAGCCATACTCATCCGACTCGGCCAGATGAGCAATGGCTTTATCTGCCCGCCTTGAAGCGTATCAAGCGAATATCGTCATCAAATAAGTCTGGACCATTCATGGGCAGTGAGTTTGCATATGAGGATCTTGCTTCACAGGAGATTGAAAAATACGCTTATCGCTATCTTCGCAATGACACGCTTGGTGGCGACGACCATTTCGTCATTGAGCGTTACCCACAGTACAAACGCTCGGGTTATAAGCGCCAGGTGGTATGGATAGATGTCGAGCACTACCGACCAATAATCATCGAATTTTATGATCGCAAGGATAGTTTGCTGAAGGTATTGAGATTCGAAGACTACGCGCAGCATCTAGGACGCTATTGGCGGGCGGGAAAAATGACTATGACCAATGAGCAAACAGGCAAGAGTACCGTCCTTAAGTGGCAGGACTACGATTTTCAGAACGGACTGAGCGAGCGTGATTTCGACCGCAGTGTGCTCAAAAGAATTCGCTGATTGTCGGTCTTTGCGTATCCGTGGGCGAAAGATTAATTCGTCGACACTAGTAGTACTGTTGTTTTTGATTGGCAGTGGTGAGGAGTCCGCGTCTAGTGGCTCCATCTCAGGGCGTGTTGGCTTCGAGGTACGCCACTTCACACAAACTGCGGGACATTCACTGCAATCTGATCGAACCAGCAGCGCGGTAACCGTCGAGCCACATTGGCGCTACGAATCAGGTAGTGGGCATCAATTGTTGGACATTGCTTTGGTCGGTCGCACTGGAAGTGTCGATCCTCAGCAGAACAGTGTTGATGCGCGAGAAGTTCTTTTTTCTCATCTTGACCAAAACTGGGAATTTCATGCTGGTATAGGGCAGTTTTTCTGGGGCGTGACGGAGTCACACCACGTGGTGGATGTGATTAATCAGGTCGATCTTGTAGAAAATATTGATGGTGAGGACAAACTCGGTCAGCCAGTGATTAATCTAACCAAGCTCACTGATCGAGGCACGATCGACGTCTATTTCTTACCGGTGTTTCGCGAGCGCCGTTATCCAGGTGCTAAGGGTCGTCTACGCAGTGAAATTCCAGTGGCACCCGATTTAGCTCGGTTTGAGTCGCGCGCCGGTCGCCATCGATTGGATGTGGCCGCACGGGTATTCAACACATTTGGCGATATTGAGCTTGCGTTGTCAGCGTTTGCTGGTACTGCGCGATCGCCGCAATTAACTCCGGCTATCAATGAGGAGGGCGACCGTGTCCTCGCACCATTTTATCCAGTGATAGTTCAATGGGGCATCGAGACGCAGCACACCGGCGATAGCTTGCTCCTGAAGCTTGAAGGCGTCAGAAGACGAGGGGACGGGAATCCATACTACGTTGTCGCGGGTGGTTTTGAGCATGGACATTACGGAATTCTTGACTCGGAAATTGACCTCGCAATACTGCTCGAAGGGTCATTTGACAGCCGCACTGCTGGTAGTGGAGCGCTTGAAAATGATGTTTTTTCCGGCCTGCGATTGTCCTTCAATGATGCACAAACCACAGAAGTTCTAGCTGGTGTAATAGCGGATACAAAAAACTCTTCGAGGGTGTTTGATCTTGAGGGATCACGTCGACTGGGTGAGAACTGGAAGATTCAGTTGCAGGTGCGTTTGTTCAGGCATATTGCGCCGGGTGATCCACTCATGGCTTATCAGGCGGACAGTTTTATTTCGCTGCGTTTCAGTCGATATTTCTGAGACCGGCGGTCGAAATTCCCATAGCGTCCGGCTTGTTTTCCTCTTCGACGTTGTCGTCGATCTGAACAATATCGATAGGAAAAGCTCAGGGCGTTCGGTTGAAGCAATTTATACTTACTGCAAAGAAATTTCCGGGAGGTGTTATGGGTGCGACTGATTTCACACGAGTCACTGTTATAGGGTTAGGAACCATTGGTCATAGCGTGGCGCAGGTATTTGCAACGGCAGGTTGTGAGGTGCAATGTTTTGATCCTGAGGCCTCGGTGCGTGACGGGCTCAAGCATCGGGTTCGAGCTAATCTGATGGAGATGATTAGTGCGGGTCTGGTTGCGGAGGAAAACCTTGCCGCTATTCTGGACCGCTTGAGAGTCTGTTCAACGGAGGCCGATGCGCTGACAGATACTCAGTTCGTATCAGAGGCAGCGGTTGAGGACCTAGAACTCAAGCAACAACTCTTCGCGCGTATAGAGGAATGTGTTGCTAACGACACCATTCTTGCAAGTAATACTTCTACCCACCCGATGACTCGGATCGCTGAAGGTATGCGGCATCCTGAACGAGCGCTGGTCACACACCCGTTCAATCCACCTCACATCATCCCGGTAGTTGAAGTTGTACCCGGAGAGAAGACCACGCCCGAAACTGTTGATATGACGGTAGCGCTACTCAAGCGTATAGGGAAACAGCCAGTACGCCTCAACAAGGAGTTACCGGGATTCCTGGTCAATCGCATCCAGATGGCGATGATCCGTGAAGTATGGGATCTTTTAGATCAGGGCCTGGCCAGTGCTGAAGATATTGACCTTGCCGTGCGCGGCAGTCTTGGTTTCCGGCTCGCCGCCGTTGGCCCGTTGCGTGTGTGCGACTTTGCGGGGATCGATCTTTGGGCCCGGGTTTTCCAAAACCTTTCCAATCAGATCACCGATACCACGACATTGTCGGCCAGCGTGCGTGAGCGGGTTGATAACGGCCATTATGGCGTTAAGACAGGGCAGGGATTTTTTGACTACTCTGAACCAGGTGTTTTGAACCAACAGATCGCAGCGCGTGATAGTGCGTTTCTCGAGATCTTTAAGCGCTTTCATCAATCCCAGTAGACGCATCACAGCATAGAAAGTGCAGCAGCCAACTCTGTCAGGTATTGGGGCGTTGTTTCGCGAGCGAGCGCGCATCGATCGATCGGCTGTGGCCCTACTAGAGGGTGATCGACAGATCAGTTACGGAGAACTGAATGATCGCGTCAACCGTCTTGTACACGTATTTGCTGGTTACGGCCTGGGTAATGGGGACCGTATTGCGATTCTCGCGAGGAACTGCGCGGCTTATATGGAGGTCGAACTGGCGGCGGCAAAACTTGGTGTACTGGTGGCGGCGCTGAACTGGCGTTTATCCGCTGATGAACTGTCACACTGTATTGCACTGGCTGAGCCCAAGCTTGTTGTTGTTGCAGAGGATTACGTTGATACCCTGGATGCAATCGACTGTTTCTCGGGCCCACGCCTAACGATTGGTGGGGATTACGAATCCTGTCTGGCACTTGCTGATCATTTGGAACCGCCTGCCGACGCGGGCGGCGAGGATGGTCTCGTTATTCTCTATACCAGTGGCACCACGGGCCGTCCCAAAGGTGCGGTGATCAGTCACCGCGCATTGCTGGCGCGAGCTGCAGTATTTGGTATGGACCTCGGCATCAGAGCAAACGAGGCGTTCGTTGCGTGGGCACCATTCTTTCACATGGCATCAACCGATCAGGCCTTGGCCACACTGCTGCGAGGTGGGGCGGTAATCATCATCGATGGTTATGATGCAGACGCATTTCATCGCACGATCGCATCACAGCGCATTGGCTGGCTTCCACTGATTCCAGGCATGATCGAGCAATTGCTTAGAGATCTCGCTGGAAGCCCGGCTAAGGTAAAGGCTATCCGAGTAATCGGAGCCATGCCTGATCTGGTCGCCGCACATCATATTGTGGCAGCCACGGAACGTCTCAATGCTGCTTACGTGAACTCGTTTGGCTCGACCGAAACTGGATTGCCGCCCGCTACCGGTGGATTAATTCCAATCGGCGGTGATCCTACAGATCTTGCGAAGACTCAGAGCTCGTTGTGTGAAATACGTCTCGTTGATGAACATGACAACGATGTTTCACCGGGCACCCCCGGCGAGTGTGCGATCCGCGGTCCGACACTCTTCAGTGGCTACTGGCGAGACCAAGAGGCAACAAACAAAGATTTTCGCGGTGGTTGGTTTCATATGGGAGATGTCTTTGTTCGCCACGAGGATGGTCGGTTGGCTTTCAAGGATCGCGTTAAGTATCTGATCAAGTCCGGTGGCGAGAACATTTATCCGGCCGAGATTGAGCGGGTACTGTTGAGTGACCCGGCTGTCGACGATGCTGTGGTTGTGCGCCGTTTAGACACTAGATGGGGTGAAGTGCCGGTAGCTGCGGTCGCGGTCAACGACGCACAAGTCACAGTAAAGGCATTGCTGCAGCGTTGTCAGAACGAACTGGCCCGTTACAAGCAGCCCAAGGAAATTCGTCTGGTGCGCTTTGAGGATTTGCCGCGTAGCACAACAGGAAAGGTGCAACGCCACGAGGTGGAACCCTGGTTTCAGAACACAGGATCTGATAGCGACACATCCGGCTGACAGGTGCCCCGCTTGCTGATGGTCTGTCAGCGAAGATGTTCAGCGGACAAGATTGAATTCGCTCATCTGTGGTTGGCGGGTCATATGGAAGTAATCAACGAGTCGCCAAGGTGATACAGAGACAACACGTCCGCGACTGTTCTTGTACCAGCTGTCGACGTCGGGGTGCGACCACACCAGTTGTTCATGTTTTTCCTCAAGACGGCGGTTGTAACTGGCGTAGATTTTTTCATCCACTTCGATTTCTTTAACACCTTGCTCGACCATGTGTCGAATACATGCCGTAATGTAGCGCGATTGGCACTCCGCATGAAAAATGATGCTGCCGCCATGCGCGAGGTTGGTATTTGGCCCATAGAGCATAAAAAAATTTGGAAAGTCTGGTAATGTCATGCCCATATAAGCGCGCGCGTCATCTCCCCACAAGCTCGTCAAGCTACGCCCCGAGCGGCCGCGAATGTCCATCGGCACCAGGAAGTGGCTGGCATCGAAACCCGTTGCATAAATAATGACCTCAACCGGGTGCTCGTTTCCATTGGAGTCAATGATCCCGCCGGGAGTAATAGCCTTCACTGGTCCGGTGACCAGTTCCACGTTATCTTTTTGCAGTGTTTCGCACCAATGGTTGTCAATCAACATTCGTTTGGCAAAGGGTGGATATGATGGAATCACCTTTTCTATTAATTGTGGATTACCGTTCAGCGCTTCAGTCAGATTGTCAACAAAATGGCGCCGGTGACGTTCATTTTCGGCATTCATGGAGCGGTCCGGGTATGTCCAGGCAGGATCCCGATGGACTGATTCCCAGATGCCGTCGCCGTATACCCAGAACAGTTTGAACCGGTACCAGTTGCGGTAATAAGGCACGTAGGACAGTAGCCATTTTTTTCCGTCGCTGACCGTTCGGTGATAATCCTCGAGAAAACGGATCCAGTGCCGGGTGCGCTGAAATATCGTCAGTCGTCGGGTTTGAGAAGCAATTTCTGGAACGATCTGCATAGCTGAAGCCCCGGTACCGACAACTGCGACGCGGGCTTCATCGAAACTCTGAGTGTGATCCCAGCGCGCTGAGTGGAACTGATTGCCGGTGAAGTCGGCTCGGCCAGGGATGTCAGGAATCAAAGGCCGGTTGAGTTGCCCTACTGCACTGATCAGGGCATTCGCTCGGTGCTCGGCCACGCGTCCATTGTGGTCGCGCGTTTGAATCAACCAACAATAGTCATCGGTGCAATAGCGTGCACTGGTTACTTCGGTGTTGAAGACAACGTGACGGCGGACGTCATATTTGTTCACTACATGTTCCAGATAATTCTGTAACTCTTCACGTTTGGAATAAAAATCCGGCCATGCATTGTATGGTTCAAATGAAAAAGAATAGAAGTGGTTCGGTGAGTCGACACCGCAGCCTGGATAAGTGTTTTCCAGCCAGGTTCCCCCGACAGTGGAGTTTTTTTCAAAAATCGTATAAGGCACTCCAATTTCATCGAGATGAATGGCAATGCAGATACCGGATACCCCACAACCGATGACCACGGCATGGTACTGCGCAAGCTCGCCTGGTACCGACTGCGCGGTAGCAGGTCGGTTGGCGCTAAAACCCATGTCTTGCCGCAACATTGGAGCATATTCTTCCGCTACGCTCTCGCCAACGAGGACCGATGCAAGTTGCAGAAGGCGTGCGTTATCTGGCGGATCTGGCATTTGGGTTTTGCCATCTCTGATATTTCGCAATGCGGAAAATGTCGCTTGTCTGATGTTCTCCTGGGTAGATTCCGACATGTGATGAGTCCCGTCGATAGTTCCGCGCGATGGGCGTTCGTCTAAACCCAACAAAGAATCATGGCCAGTAAGCTGGCTCAGCACGACTAGCAGTGTCGGCACATTGGCAGTTGCAAGGGCCGAGCGTAGCTCGCTATCGCTGGTTTCCCGAGGTATTTGGGCGATCTCAGGTTTGTCAGGCATGGCCCCACAACTGGCGCGAGGCCAGCTCAGCGCCTTGTGACAGCGCTTTAAATTTTTCAACCATGATTGCCGGGTCAACCTTCCCCATTCCAGCAAACGTCGCGAATCCGCAGTCAGTTCCAGCAATCACCCGTTCGCGTCCGACGAGGTCGGCATAACGGACGATCCGTTCAGCGACAAGTTCGGGATGTTCAATGTAGTTGGTCACGCTATCAATGACGCCGGGGATAAGCACTTTGTCATCGGGCAATGATCGGTTACCAAACAGCGACCATTCGTGCGCGTGTCTGGGGTTGGAAGCCTCGATCGACAAACCTTGGGGCTTGGCCCCCATCAGCGTATCGAATAACCGTTCGAGAGGTATGTCGAGGTGGTGTGGTCCTTCATAATTGCCCCAGCAGATATGTATGCGAGAACGATCAGCAGGCACATTGATCAGTGCGGCGTTCAACACTTCGACCTGTACCGCCGCACGACTGAGAAATTCCCTGTCGGAAAGATTCCGGAATTGGGTATGTCGCCCCATTGCCAAGTCGGGGCAGTCGATCTGCAGCATCAATCCAGCAGCGTGAATTGCTTCATACTCAACCTGCATTTCTGTTGCCAGAGCCTCGAGATAGGCATCGTCGTTCGGATAAAAGTTATTACTGTGGAAGAGTGCGATCACGCCGGGGGATGCCGCGTTCATAAACACGTCGACCGCGTTGCTCTTTCTTCCTGCAGCAGTGAGATTTTCAATGTCTCGTGTTAATGGTGCCGGGTCCCTTAGCTGGATTGGTCCGGTGCAACAAGGTCGTACCAACCGGCGCGTACCCGCGGCGCTGGCTTGTAGTTTCCGATACCCTGGGAAGGCGGACAAATCGTCAAAGCGGAGCGAGGGGCTTTCTCCTGAAAAGCCGGACAATCGTTGCTGGATATAAGTCGAATAGCCAGTCTTACCGAATTCGCCATCGTTAACGATGTCGATCCCCCAGCTGCACTGCTGCTGGAGACCCTTCTCAACAGCTTGGCGGATTTCCGTCGTCAATAATTTTTCATCGTAAGGGCCGCCGAGTTCAACCTGCAGGAGCAGCTGCTCGAGAGACGAGGGTCGAGGCAAGCTGCCGACATGAGTCGTGAGAATACGGTCTGTGCTGTAATTCATCGGCAATCGATCACTGGTTCTGTTGGCCAATGGCGGCGATGACAACGCTTGCTAATCGTGAGATGGCGCGTGCGCCAAGACCCTGAATATCGTTCTCCGGGATGAATTCGACAAATGCAGCACCAACGATTTTCGATCGGTCAGCAACACCCATGATCAAATCCATCATATGTTGATAGCCAAGGCCCCCGAAGGCCGGCAGGCTGACGCCTGGTACAAGTGATGGGTCGAGGCCATCCACATCGATAGAGAGGATCACCCTGGCGTCCTCAGGCACTCTTTCAAGAGCATTTTGGATCCCGTTTTTCGCCACGTCACGAGCGCTGAATATGTGCGAACCCCACGCCTTGGCATCTGCGAGTTCTTGTCTGCGAGCGCTACCAGGCCCGCGGGCGCCAATCTGAATCATGTTTTGAATGTGGTTCATCTCGGAGGCGCGTCTCATGGTTGAGGAGTAGCCATGGGTGATGCCGTGCACTTCATGGCGCCAGTCGATGTGCGCATCAACTTGGACAATCGTGATCGGCCCTGCTGCGGCGTAGGCAGAGAAGAAAGGGATGGGTACCGAGTCGTCGCCGCCGAACAGGATCGGTACAGTTCCTCGATCGAGGATGTTGGATGATGCCCGTTCGATCTGTTCCCTGTTTTTTGCGCCATCAAGCAGATCGCCGGCAACGTCACCGCAGTCGACCACCGATGCGCCACCTAGAACCTCAGTCATGGTGTCAAAGTCAAACTGTTCAGGATTAGCGCTGTACCACGACAGTGCGCTGCGCAGCGCCGCTGGAGAATTTGCCGAATAACTGGCCCGGCCAGGTGTATAAGGCGTTCCGTGTGGCGCACCAATGATTGCGACGTCCGCATCCAGTGTCGCCAGGTCATCAACACAAGGGACTCCGCAGAAGGTCACTGAGGGTGCGATAAGTTTGATCAATTTGAGAGGCTCCACAGGTCAGATTCAAGAGGCTATTGTATGGCCGACTCGAATGCCGCGCGTGCGCGAATGAGTTGTGCCGGTGCAGCTGGCGCGACAAGTGCCGGTTGACGTTGGTAGAGTCCTCCGTGATTAAGTACTGCAGGGGGGTATCCGGCCGGGCTGTGATTTACAGGTTCGATCCATGTCAATATTTGGAGGGTTTTAGGTAATGCGTCGGTTTGCGAACAAAAGTGCCGTTATTTCTGGTGCCAGTCGGGGCATCGGCCTTGCGATTGCGAAGCAACTCGCCGCAGAGGGGGCCAATATTGCAATACTCGCCAAAACAACCCAGCCCCACCCCAAACTACCCGGTACGATCTATACTGCCGCCGAGGAAATAGAGTCTGTGGGGGGTAGGGCACTAGCGATCCCAACCGATATCCGTAGCGAGGAGGCTGTGCGGTCAGCCGGCGAGCAAGCTGCTGAAGCTTTTGGTGGTATCGATATCTGCGTTAACAATGCCAGTGCTATTTCTCTGACGCCCACGGCAAAGACCGCGATGAAGCGGTTCGACTTGATGTTTAGCGTCAATGTGCGCGGCACGTTTCTGCTGTCGCGCGAATGTCTTCGCTATTTAACTCGCAGCGACAATCCACACATTCTCAACATCTCACCGCCACTTGATATGCGATCGCAATGGTTTGCACCGAACGTGGCCTACACAATATCTAAGTTCGGCATGAGTCAGTGCGTACTCGGCATGGCGGCTGAACTGGCACGTGAAGGTATCGCTGTCAATGCGCTGTGGCCACATTCAGTGATTGCAACAGCCGCTGTCAGCAACGTCATCGGAGACCAGGCGAGCCTTGCATTCTGCCGCAAGCCGGAGATTATGGCGGATGCAGCCACAGTAATTCTCGCACGTGATTCAAGTACGAGTTCTGGGCAGTTTTATATCGACGATCTTGTGTTGTCGGAGGAGGGTGTCACAGATTTCAATCGCTACCGCGTCAACGCGGGCCGGCCGTTGTGGAGCGATTTTTTTGTTCCTGCTGATACGCCGGAGATAGAGCCGATGCTGATGCCGCCAGACCCTAGGCGCGTCAAATAGGCACGCAAATCGATAATGGCGCTGTCACAGCTTGATCAAGCATGCGCAGATCAAAGTGATCGCGCGCTGTGCCAACTGGTCGACCCCATCGGGATCGGCGCTTCTTCGCCGACGATAGTGGTGCGATGCATAATGCGGCGTTGGGTCCGGTTATCGAACGGTGTGACGGCATGCATCGTACAGCGGTTGTCCCACATAATGACATCGTGTTGTTGCCAATGGTGGCGGTAGATAAATCGATCGTCGGTGGCGTGGGTGATCAGTTGATTGAGCAGCGAGCGACCCTCCGAACCTGGTAATTCCACCACTCCGGTCATGGTGTGGGG
>CAZAHE010000056.1:0-13404 GCA_964484965.1 uncultured Acidiferrobacteraceae bacterium
CCATATGCCTCGACCGGCGGATAGGCTTGCCGGCATTGTGGCGTGGACCACGGGCATCGTTGGTGTAGATGACACCCCTCGGGCAGGTCGATGGGGCTTGGAATTTCGCCTTCGAGTGTAAATCTGGACAGCTGGACTGTTGGGTCGGGATACAACACCGATGACAACAAGGCCCGGCTGTAAGGATGCAGCGGCTTTTCAAAAATCTCTTCGGTCTCACCGGATTCGACTATTTTCCCCAGGTACATGATCGCGACACGGTCGCACACCCGCCGTACCGCAGTGAGGTCGTGACTGATAAAGAGGTAGGCGATGCCTAGTTCATGCTGGAGATCGGACAACAGGTCAAGAATTTCAGCCCGCACTGATACGTCCAGCGCTGAAGTCGGTTCATCGAGAACGACCAGCTCGGGCCTTGTCACCAAAGCTCTAGCGATGCCGATACGTTGTTGTTGCCCGGCGCTGAATTGATGCGGAAACTGATCATAGGAGTGCGCATCAAGCCGTACCAGTTCGATTATTTCTTCAACGCGATGACGTCGTTCTTTTTCAGTCATCGTACCTGACAGGCGCAATGGTTCTTCAATGATATTTGCAATCCGCATCCGAGGATTGAGTGAATCGTAAGGTTCTTGAAAAACCATCTGCATGCGCGGTCGCAGGGCGCGAAATTTAGCGGTGTCCATGTTGCCGATATCAACACCGTCAAATACCAGGGAGCCTTGGGTGGGTTCAATCAGTCGCAGGATACAGCGGCCCGTTGTCGTTTTCCCTGAGCCGCTTTCGCCGACCAGTGCCAGCGCTTCTCCTTTGCCAATAGAAAACGATATGTCGTTTATTGCGCGTACCGTTTGTGATCGCGATAGTGGGAAGTGCTTAACCAGCCCGCTGACCTCGAGTAGCGAATCACTCATCAGACCGAAACCAAGCCACGAGAAATGTCATCTTGACGCAGGCAGCGCACCAGGTGGCCGTCGTCCCGAACGGTGAGATCAACCAGGGCCTGTTCACAACCTGGTTCGGAGTATTGGCAGCGCGGCGCATAGGCACACCCCACTGTTGCAGGCGGCAACAGGCTTGTAATTCGTTGGTCGGCCACATTGTGGTCACGGGCTGCTGCGGCCGAACGCAGCAATTGCTTGCTGTAAGGATGAATCGGGTTTGAGAAAAAAGGGGCAATTTTTGCTTTTTCAACGATTTGCCCGGCGTACATGACAGCCACCAGATCACAATAATGTGCGACGACACCGAGGTCTCGTGAGACGAGTAGCACAGCCAGGTCGCGTTCTTTGATGAGTCCCTGGATGAGGTCGAGTATCTGTCTTGAAATTGTCACGTCCAGGCCCGCGGTCGGTTCATCGACCAGCAGAATCTTCGTTTCGTGGGCGAGCGCCATGGCGATGACGATCCGTTGGCACATGCCACCACTCATTTCGTGCGGGTAGCCCGTAAGTCGCAATTCCGGGTCTGGAATACCAACCGAGTTCAACAGATCAACCGCGATTGCGATTGCATCTTTTCGCGCGATATCCCGGTGGGCACAAATGACATTGATTAGCTGAGCACCTATTGAAATCAAGGGGTTTAGGTGCTTGCGTGGTTCAGCCGTTGTTAAGGCGATGTCGCGTCCGCGAATTTTCTCGATGTTCTTTTCGGCAAGGCTTGCGAGATCGACTCCCTGAAAGGCGATCTCCCCGCTGTCAACTGCCAGCGGGTACTCGGTCAGCCCGAGAATAGAGCGCACCAGGACGGTTTTACCCGATCCAGATTCCCCAACGACACCAATTGTTTGGCCTGGCTCGATCGCGAGGTCGATGTCGCTCAAGATCGGAATTCGCACCTTATCTTCTGCAGCGGATACGGACAGATTTTTGATGTCGAGCAGTGTGCTCATGATCTAGGACTTCTTCACCGGATCGAGGAATTCTTTCAACCCATCGCCAACCAGCGCAAATCCAAATACTGTGATCCCGAGTGCGAGGCCGGGAAACAGAGCAGTCCACCACTGCCCTGTCATCATATTCGGTGCGCCAATTGCAATCATTGAGCCCCACTCGGGTGTGGGCACTGGTACACCGGCGCCGACAAAACTGAGTCCAGAGGTCAACAATATGGAAAATCCAATGGTCGGTGAAATGTTTGCGACGGGCGGCGTCAACGCATTCGGCAAAATATGAAAGAAAGCGATGCGCCATTCCGAATTTCCGGCGCATCGGGCGGCTTCTATGAAGGGTCGCTCGCGAACCTGAAGAACGGCCCCTCGCGTGATGCGAAGAAAGAAAGGAATATTCAAAAAAGCGAGGGCGGCGATGATATTAATGGCACCGGGGCCTCGGAATCCGACCAGCGCCAGGGCAAAGATAAACACCGGAAACGCCTGAATAATGTCGGCACTGCGCATGATGATTTCACTGGCAAGACGAGCAGGCCCCTTGCCGGTGGCAAAAAATCCAGAGATCACTCCGAGTATCAGTCCAAAAGCGAAGGCAATCGCTGTCGATACCAAAGCAATGGTGAGATCAATTCTTGGCGCGGCGATCACACGGGAGAAAATGTCCATGTTCGAGACATCGGTGCCCATAATGTGTTTCAGCGACGGTGGCTGTAGCGGCGCACCCGGTAAAGCAGTTTCTGTTGGGTAAGGACCTATATAGGGCCCGAATACGGCGAAGAAGAAACTGATGGAAACGACGATCAATCCGATAAAAACTGCCGGTCGGTGTAAAACAAAACGCCCAAACTCGCGCAGCCTGCCTGTCTTGGCAGGCATGGCAGCGACACCAGCGTTCGTGTCAGAGGATGCTTGTAGTTCGCTCATTCACTGTAGCCAGGAAAATTATTTTATTCGCGGATCAACCGCAAAATATGCCAAGTCGACGATCAGAAATACAAGCATCGTAAAGATGGCAGAAAACAGCACGACCCCCTGCAACGCCGCGTAGTCAGAGTTGACCACTGATTGAACGGCGTACTGACCGAGCCCACCCCATGCAAATACAGTTTCTACCAGAACTGCGCCGCCGAGAAGGAACCAGGTCAGAATGCCTGTCACGGTGATCACAGGCGGCATGGCGTTGCGTAGGGCATAACGCCACTGCATCATCCTGGAAAGTCCGGCGGCGCGGGCAAAGGTGACAAATTCTGAGTTGAGCATGTCTTCCATTGCAGAACGCGCATTTTTCAGGACCAGAGGCATGAATACGAAAACAAGTGTCAAGACAGGTAGGAATAATTGCGCGGAAGATGATGCCAGCGCTTCCCAGTTTGCCGTGAAGAGTGAGTCAAAGGTATACATACCGGTGATGGTGTCGGGTGTTGACACCATCAGATCGATTCGTCCTATGGGGCCAGGCAAAAGGTCGAACGAGTAGAAGAAAACGAAAATGGCTATCAGTGCAAACCAGAAATCTGGCAAAGCCCCCGCCATCATTCCGTACACATAAACCACCCGGTAGAGAATTCCGCTATTTCGAATTGCCGTGTAGACACCGAGCGGCACTCCGATCACAACAGAAAATATAATCGAAAAAAGAATCAACTCCATGGTCGCAGGCAGTCTTTGCTTGAGATCTTTCATTACCGGCTGCGATGTCCTGTGTGACATGCCGAGATCCCCTTGCAGGAGACGTTGCATGTATTTCATGTACTGGACATAGATAGGCTGGTTGAGTCCAAGCTGTTTTCGAACCTCGGCGACACGTTCTGTTGTGGCGAACGGGCCGGTATAGAGAAAGGTCGGTTCGCCCGGCATTTGGCGAACCAGGAAAAACACAATCAGGGAAACGATAAGGAGCTGCACCGGCAGCAGCATTAACCGGCGAGCGGTGTATCTAAATATGCGCATGGTGCGATGCCATCTCCACGCGTGGATTTAAACGGCGGCTGATTGTAATTGCTCGAAGTGCCGCAGGCAGGCACAAGAACAAACTTGTGCCTGCCCGCAGGATCCTTCAAATAAAGACTAGATTACGCTGTTTTTACTTGTAGAGGCGTTCGTAGTGAATATTGTTGTCCGGATACCAGGAAAAGTTCTTCCACTCGGACTTCATGGCCTCTCGCCAGCCAGGATTGACAAGAAAGATCCAAGGCACGTCCGTGCCTGCGATTTCCTGAATCCGCATATCCATCTTGAGGCGTTCGGGACCGTAGTCCGTGATCAGGATATCTTCAGTCAACTTGTTCAATTCTGGATGATCATTTTTTACAGCGTTCATTACGTTGACCTCCGGATGGGTCAGGTAGACCCAGGCGGTGTAGCCTGTGTCCGCTACCCATGGCCACTGAAAGTTGTCACAGTGGGCCATCTGTTTCCTGCTGAACTTAGTGTCCGAATAAACCGCCGACGGTAGTCCCTGCAACTCCGCACGAATACCGATCTTGTCGAAGTTGCTCTTGATCAGAGTGCATGCTTCTTCCATTTCGGAGATCGCTTTGTCGTAGGAAATAGTCATGTCAAAGCCGTTCGGATAACCCGCTTCAGCCAGCAGTTTTTTGGCTTTGTCAAGATCGGTCTCGTAAGGCCAGAACTTCTCTGTGTAGTTGGGATAGATCTTTGGCGTAATCGACTTGATCTGGTGACCGCCACCGAAATAAACCTTCTGGTGAATGTCTTTGTACGGAATAGCCCAGGCGAGGGCCCGGCGTACTGCTGCTTTAGCCATAATTTCGTTGGTCTGGACCATGCCGAAATAGGGAATATAGTTGCCTGGGTGATACGCCACTTGTAACTTTGAATCTTTCATGACTTCATTGTATTCGCGTTGCCTAAGGCGCATGGCGTAGTCAACCTGGCCGCGCTTGAGCAGTGCCAGGCGAGTGGCTGAATCCGGGACGATTTTTGCAATCACTTTAGCAACCGCGGGTCGTGGTTTGAAATGAGGATTGCGAGTCAGAATCAGCTCCTGACCGGGAATATGCTTGGCGAGGTGATACGCGCCAAAGCCGGCGGTATTGTTCTTCAACCATTCCTTGGCCCACGGGTCATCACTAGTGGCATGTTTGAGTGCTTCTTTTGAATCAAAAGTGCCACCGTAGTAATTCATTGCAAGCATCTGGAGGAAAAGTGGGTTCGCCGCCTTGATCTTGAATTGAACCGTGTAGGGATCGGGGCAGCTAACATCTTCGTGCTTTTCGATTCCCATCACCTTGGTGAAGAAATATTTCACCGACTTCATTTCAAATCCGCGCTCCCAGGACCAGCGGTGATCTTCACAGGTCATCTCGTTTCCGACATGACTCTTGATGCCTTTTTTAAGCTTGAATTTCCAGATTGTCCCGTTTTCGGATGACTCCCAGCTTTCTGCCCAACGACCAGTGACCTGTTTTTCTCCTTCGAGATTGGTGCCCGCACCACAGGTTTTGTGTTCGGGATACCAGACGGATACGTATTGCAAAAGGTCACCGCCATAGGTGTTGTACATGATGTTTTCAACTTCCATCGAGAAAGCCACTTCGTCCACTGCTGGAGGGCTGGCTGCATAGGCGGCTATCAGCGTCAAATCTTGGTCTGACGGTGGTGGTGCCATGCAGTCGACTGCCTGTGCCGGTGTCACGGCAAACGCCCACAGGCCAACAGCCATGGTCAAACCGGCTGAAACGATCCTTGAATGCTTCGACATTTAATCTTCCTCCCTTACCCTTGGTTCACGCGTAGGTGCAATGTCATTACTGTTATGGTTGCACCGAGTACACCTTATAGCCACGGTTTTTGCCGATGGCATGCGTTGCTGCAGCTATGCCAAAAACACTAATCTATAGATTAGCAATGGTTATAAGAACAGCCATACTACAATAAACGAGAATTGGGAGTCACCAATCATCCAGTGCCTGCAACACTGCAGGCCTAGAGGTGTCTGGCAGCATTGCAAGATGGTCTCTTCAGGCCCGCAACGGGCCACTCGGTATGATCAAGCAATAACCACAGTAACTGTGGCTTATTGTTGAATGGCACGCCCCATCAGATCATTGTGGTGGTTGTCCTCGCTTTTAAAGTGATCGCCAGTCACCTGATTTCTCAAGTGCATCGCCGACCTGCAAGACCGTGAGGTCGTCGAAATGGCGACCCACAACCATACAACCAATAGGCAGTCCGCCTTCCATACCGCACGGTACGCTGATGGCAGGGTGCCCTGTGACGTTGAACTGGCAGGTATTGTTGGTCATGTTGAGGGCATGGCCCATGTTTTCAATGATGGAGCAATCAGGTGAAGGCATTTTTGTTGCCAGAAATGGAATAGTCGGCATTACCAGTACATCGTATTGAGACAACACATCGTCGTAGGCCTTGACCACAGAGGCGCGAAGATTTTGTGCTTTGGCGTAATAGCGCCCGTGATAGTAGCGCTTCATGTACTCGCCCATCAGCATGACGGTCTTAACGGTAACCGGCAGATCGTTGGGGCGCGAGTGAAACCCACGCGCGACGGCGTCAAGCACGCCCGTATTATAGAAACCTTGCCAGTTGGTCCCCGTGTTGTAGCCCTTGACCATGAAATCCGTTGCACCTTCACGGATGATCGCAGTAAAGATATAGGCGCCGTCAATGTGCATAGGAATCGATACTTCTTCAACCAGCGCCCCTTGACCGGCAAGACGTTTTGCCGCCGCCCTGACGCTTTCATCAACTGCCGCGTCGCTACCGCCAAGGCCTAGGTCAGGCCAGGGTGCTTGGTCGAAGCCTTCCTTGACAAGTGCAATGCGCAGACCATCGATCCCTTTGTCAATGGCCGGCAGATAATCGGTTACAAAGTCTTGCGGGATGACACCCCGTTGGCGAGGATCCATCCCGTCTGGTCCTGCGATGGCAGACAGCATCGCCGCTGTATCTGCCACATTGTTGGCCATGGGGCCCACATGGTCGAGTGTCATCTCGATCATCATGCAACCGGTATAAGGCACCAGCCCATAAGTGGGCTTATGTCCCACCACACCGCTCCAGGCAGCCGGCATACGGATTGATCCGCCCTGATCACCACCAAGGGCAAGATCAGCTTCATGGGTGGCGAGTACGACTGCGCTGCCGTTTGACGAGCCCCCTGGCGCATGATCCGGTTTGTGCGGATTTCCGACGGGGCCCAGCGCACAGCTGTGCCCGCTGCCGGAAAAACAGCAGTCCTCGCTGTTGGTCTTACCAAGGATGGTCGCACCCGCGTCTAGAAGGCGGGTCACGACAGTCGCATCGATGTCAGGTGTAAATCCTTCAAGCAACTGGCTGCCGTTCATCATCGGGACGCCAGCCACGCAGATGGCGTCTTTAACCCCGACTGTCTTGCCGTTCAGCGGTCCGTTCGCGGCACCTTCGATACGGCTTTTCCAATACCAGCCGTTGCAGGGATTGTCTTCTGGCGCCGGGCGCTGGCCGGGACCACGGGGGTATTTGACCGGGGGCCGGTACTCGACCAGTTCGTCGATACGCCGATACGATTTGACTGCTCCTTGGAGCAATGTGCAATAACTCTCTGCGTCTTGCTGGGTTAATTCGAGCCCAAAGCCTTCGGCTAGTTCGAGAATTTGGCTGACGTTCGGCAAATTCACTCCAGTGGCCATGATTTCCTCCTGTCCAGGCCCGGATACCTGGGTGTGGTGCATTTTTGTTGTGGGTATTGAGTGATCCCCCGCAAGGCTCGAAGGCGGCTTAATTGTTGTAATCTGCCGCCGGTGCCGCTTTGCCTGGTTTCACTTTTCGATAGATAGGGTACGCTGGTAGTGAAAGAAACCACAATAGCTGGTATTGCTGTTGCTGCAGCTCGGGAGCGCAGACAAGGCTGGGTTATGATTGATTCAATAGTTAAACAGTCCTTGCGGGGCACGCTATGAATACGTTGCATGATGAACTGCTGGTATTTGACGGTTTGATCATTGCCCACTGGCAACGGGCACTGTTCGAAGACATGCGTGTCGGTGGCCTCACGGCCGCCAACTGTACCTGTTGTGTATGGGAAGGTTTTACGGACACGATGAAGAACATCGCCAGACTGAATGTGCTATTTCAGGAAAACGACGACTTGGTGGCAAAGGTACGCACTGTCGAGGACATCCACCAGGCCAAACGGGATAACCGCACTGGTATTGTCCTCGGGTTTCAGAACGTATCAGCGTTTGAGGATCAACTGGGATATATCGAGCTGTTCAAGGATGCTGGCGTCGGTATCGCACAGCTAGCCTACAACACTCAAAACCTGGTCGGCTCAGGGTGCTATGAAAGCAGTGACGGTGGACTGAGCGACTTTGGTCGGGAAGTCGTCGCGGAAATGAACCGCGTCGGAATATTGATTGATCTCAGCCACGTTGGTTCGACGACTTCGAAAGACGCCATTGTCGAGTCGAAAAAGCCAGTTGCTTACAGTCATTGTCTGCCATCGGCACTGAAGGCGCATCCGAGAAACAAGTCGGATGATGAACTGCGCTTTATTGTTGAGCACGGCGGTTTCGTTGGTGTCACCATGTTCCCGGCCTTTCTCAAGCGTGGGGTCGATTCCACCGTCGATGACTATGTTGAAGCGATTGACCACGTCATCAATGTGGTGGGAGAAGATCGCGTCGGGGTCGGTACTGATTTCACACAGGGGCATGATCAGTCATTTTTTGACTGGATCACACTCGACAAGGGGTACGCGCGGCGGTTAACCGAATTTGGTGACATTATTAATCCGCAAGGGATGCGACGAGTAGGGGATTTCCCCAATTTGACCGCATCGATGGAAAAAGCCGGCTGGAACCACACCCGGATTGCCAAGGTGATGGGGAAAAACTGGTTGCAGTTGCTGAATGAGGTATGGAACTAATTCTGTTATGCCAAGACCCGCCGTTCCAATCGAGGTCAATGCCAGTACCGGTGTTTGGGAGACAGACGGGTTGCCGATGCTCTATGTTCCTCGGCATTTCTTCATCAACAATCATGTTGAACTGGAGCAGGCACTCGGCCGCGAAAAATATGCCGAATTGTTGTTCAACAGTGGATTTCGCTCCGCCCACAGCTGGTGTGAACATGAGTCCCGCGAGCATGGATTAACCGGTATCGACGTATTCCACCACTACATGCGAAGGCTGTCGCAGCGCGGCTGGGCCCAGTTCGATGGCTCAGGCATAGATGCCGCTAGTTGTTCAGGCGAGGTCCGCGTTTCCCATTCCTGTTTCGTTTTGCACGCTGGTGGCTCGGGCAGTGATACGCGTTGTTATACGTTTGCAGGCTGGTTTCCGGGAGCGCTTGCCTGGGTTAGTGAAAGTCTCGGACAAACAAATCATTTCGTATCATTCGAATCCCACTGTGCCGCACAAGGGCATGCTGACTGCCTGTTCAGTGTGGTTGCGAGCTCTAAATGAGCAATTTCTTTGGCATCTGGCAAGAGTGGGTCGGGCCCGATCAAAACTGATTGCAGGTTTGATGTGCGCTAGCGGGAATCCTGTTCTACCAGTGCTGAAGCAATATCATCGACAGACACGACCCAGCCAAACCCAAAGGCAAGGGTTTTCAGTGCGATTTCGTGTCGGTCCTGTTCAAGTTCGCCCACCGCATCTTTGACAATAAATACCCGGTAGTCCTCCTGACTCAAATCTCTCGCGGTCGTTTCCACACAGATGCTCGTTGTGACCCCGCAGACGATGACGTTTTTGATGTCGTTGTCATCGAGCCAGCTGGCGAGCGCCGTGTTGTAGTAGCAGCTCGGCCGGTTTTTATCAACAATGTTGTCGCTCGTTTGCGGATTCAGTTCGTCAAGAATCTCGATGTCCCAGGTGCCTTTTATTAAGGAACGGGCCTCAATAATGCCGGGCATCAGATCGCGAGCGAGAATTCCGCCGTCCGAATAATCGGGCTCGTAAATATAGCGGGTGAACGTTACAGGGATGTTGTGCTTTCGCGCCAGAGAGATAAGTGATTTACACCCTGGAATGGCGCTCTGCAGCGCGCTGATATCTAGTTTCATCGATGCGCCAAAGGAACCTTGCTTATGGCAGAACGCGTTCTGCATATCGACCACCAGTAATCCGGTTTCTTCAGGCTTCAGTACCTGTTCCATATTGTTATGCTCCCTATAGGTTCAGCAGAGGCTTTTGAAACGGCTTTGATTGTGCAGCACAGTCCTAAGGCACTATGGCAATTGGGCCTGTTTGTGCTGAGGATATTGACAATATATAAAGGCCGTATCACTACGAGCGGAACCACATTAATCAGATGCCACAAACATGGCAACATAGCGGTGATGATCGATCACAGACATGTTGTCTTTACAGAAAATAGTTGCACACTGCAGACACGCATTACAAGCAGTCACTAAATCAGAATAGGCAGGTAGCGACACGATGTTTACGATTGCTGTTGATATGGGAGGCACTTTTACTGATCTCGTGGTGGCGGACGAGACGGGGTCTGTGCGTCTTTTTAAAACAGCATCGGTGCCTGCGGCGCCAGTCGATGGCGTGATCAACGCGGTTATCCTCGCCGCGGATCACTATGGTCAGGACTTAACTGCCTTCTTGGGCAATACAGATGCGCTGATCGTTGGCACCACGATGGCAACCAACGCCGTGCTTACCGGAAACGTCGCCAAAACCGGGCTGATTATCAATCAGGGATTTGAGGATCTGCTCACTGTTGGATTGGGATCTAAAGGCAAGTCGACTGAGGATATGTTTCGTTCCCACATGGCTTATCCCGAACCGTTTATTCCGCGTTATCTGACCGTTGGCGTGCAAGGGCGGATCAACGCAGAGGGTGGTGTTGAAACCGAACTTGACGAAAGCCAGATTCGAACGGCAGTGACCAAGCTTAGAGAGTGGAACGTCGAATCCTTCGCGATCTGCACGCTGTGGTCGCATGTCAATCCGGAACATGAAAAACGGATTGCGTCAATTGTCAAAGAAGAAGCACCGGATACACCTTTCTCGGTCAGCAACGTAGTAAACCCGGTCATCCGTGAATACGAACGCACCTCTACCACGGCCATAGACGCATCGCTGAAGCCGAGTTTTTCAAGGTATGTCGGCGAACTGCAACATGCGCTTGCTGAACGCGGCTATCGGCGTGATCTGCTGATGACCAATTCGAATGGCGGTGTTATGAAAGCGGAAGAATTGGCCGCACTGCCAATTTTTGCAATTAAAAGCGGACCCAGTATCGGGCCGACGGCAGGATTGCATCTTGCACAGCAGGAGGGTTTGGGCAACAACGTGCTGGTATGTGATATGGGAGGCACGACCTTTGATGCATCGTTGACTGTAGAGGGGCGGATCGCTTCGACCAATGTCAATCGGGTGGGGCCTTATCACTACAATCTGCCGTGTGTTGAAGTAAACAGTATCGGTGCGGGTGGCGGCAGTATTGCTTGGGTTGATACGGGTGGCCTGCTGCATGTTGGTCCAAACAGTGCCGGTGCATTTCCTGGACCCGCCTGTTATGGCTTCGGCGGTGACCAGCCAACAGTGACGGATGCTGACGTGGTATTGGGTTACATCAACCCGGAGTATTTTCTCGGTGGTCAAATTAACATAAAAACAAAACTGGCCAGCGAGGCTATCAGGGAGACGCTAGCCACTGTGCTCGACCTCAATGTTATTGAGACGGCGTCGCTGATGTATGTCGTCGCCAATCAATCGATGGTAAAGGGTTTGGAGGAAGTGACAACGAGGCGCGGGATCGACCCGCGCGAGTGTTTACTGATCGGCGGTGGCGGGGCATGTGGTACCCACATCGTACCAATGGCACAGGAGCTGGGTATCTCGAGGATATTGATCCCGCGCATGGCTGCTGGACTATGTGCCTACGGTACGTTGCTTGGTGACATGATTTATCAAAGGGCGCGAGGGGTCGTGACGAGCAGCAGCGACTTCGATTTCACAGCAGTTAATCGTGCAATGGAAGAATTGGAAGAGGATGGACGACAGTTTCTGTCGCGCGCGAATATTGACCCAGACAAGTGCCGGCTGGAGTTTTCTGTGTCAGCGCGATATCCCTATCAGGCGTGGGAGTTGGATTTTCCACTACCTTGGCAGCGCATCCACCCCGAACAGTTACAGCAACTGGTCGGCTTGTTTCACGCAGCGCATGAAGAGCGCTACGGTTTTCGAGTCGACCACGCGGTCGAGTGTGTCAGTGTTATGGTCAGAGCAATTGGAATGAGATCTGACCTGTTGCTGGCCGAGCAGGAAAGCGGCACACAAGACAGCAGCGCTTCGATCAAGGGCTGGCGAGACGCATACAGTATTGAGAACAAAAACTTTACCAATACGCCAGTCTATGCTGGCGAAAGTTTATCTCGCGGCAATCGCATCTGCGGGCCGGCAATCATAGAAGAAGTGCAGACAACGGTGGTGATGCCGAATCATTCACGCGCGACCGTGACCCGTTTGGGGAACTATTTTATTGAGGTCGGTGATGAGTCAGCGGGGATAGAGGCTTGACGCAAACGGAAAACAAAACCAAACGCAAACTGGATCCGATTGTCTTTGCGACCTTGGCTAATCGTTTCGATGCGGTGGTGAGCGAAGCGATGCAGGTTTGCATCCAGAGCTCTCGTTCAGCTGTGGTTCAGTCGCGAGACCTGTCTGCGTCGATCTGTGACGGTAACAGTCGTTTAGTCAGTATCGCACAAGGGTTGCCTATTCATGTTCTGACTTCGAACATGGCAGCTGAGCCGATTGCCGATCTGTTTGACGATATCGCGCCCGGAGATTGTTTTCTCAACAACAGTCCGTTTCACGGTTCTGGCCATCATGCGGATTTCACATTTTGCACACCCGTATTCCATCGCGAAAAACTGATGTTTTGGGTGCTTTTGCGTGCCCATCAAGCCGATACCGGTGCACCGATTCCTACTGTTTACTTGCCACTGGCCAAGGATGTCTATGAGGAAGGTCTCCACTGGCCTTGTGTCAGGGTGCAACGAAATTACCAGGATCTGCCAGATATGGTAAGGATGGGTATGTCGAACATCAGAGTCCCTGAGCAGTGGTACGGGGATTTTGTAGCCGCAGTCGGGTCGACACGGGTCGCCGAAAAGCGATTGACTGCGATGATCGACAAGTACGGTGCCGACACGATCGAACAATTTGTCGACGAATGGATGGACTACGGCAATCGCAGGATGCTGGAGGAAATCAGGACACTGCCAGAGGGCACATGGGAAAATGAAACCACGATGGATCCTTTGCCGTTTGCACCTGATGGGATCACGGTTCGAATTAATTTAAAGATTGACCACAATGCGGGCACTTTAGTGGTCGATTTGACTGGCAATCCCGGTCAGTTTGAGGCAGGGATCAATCTCACTGAAGCTACTGCTAAGGCATCGGTACTGGAAGGCATATTCTGGTGTCTGGATCCGACCTTGCCGCACAACAGTGGTGCCTTCGAACGGGTAAAGTTCAAAATGAACGAGTCCAGCGTTGCTGGTATCCCAAAATTTCCTG
>CAZAHE010000057.1:0-13310 GCA_964484965.1 uncultured Acidiferrobacteraceae bacterium
GAGGCAGCCTCGTCGTAACTCAGGGTCACCAGTAAGGGCACAATCTCTCCTGTTTCATCTTCCGGATCAGCATACTCGCAGATAACGAATAGCGACGGACTGTTGCCCTGCAAATTGAAATAATAGCTCTCCAGATCATCGCTATAGAGTTCAACTTCATACCCGCACCAACGATACTGGGCCAACGTTAGCTCTTCGCGCAACACCGATTTCTCAAAATGATCGGTGGGTTTCGAGGGCAATATACCGATGATGGACCAGTGATCCACAGTCCAGGGTTTGTTATCCTGACGGTTTCGCTCCACAATTACCGTGACCGCAAAGCGCTCGACTGGAACACGTTGACCAGATGGTGATTCGCTCATAGGCAACCACTATACCGGTCTTCATCACTCATGCTCAATCGCAGGAGCCAGACAAAAATGTCCTCGAGCAGTACAACGCACGTTTCCAGTGTAAATCGTCCCCGCATGTCTGACGCGGGTCTCGACCCCACGCAGCCGGTCGATGCAAAAGACGAGTTCGGCGAGGCCAGATCACTGAACATAGCGGGAGAATATCCATTAACGATCAAAGTCGATGAGCGTGAACTGGTTACCTTGATGACACTAGGGACCTATCCGGAAAAGCTGACGCTTGGCTACCTTCGTAACCAACGCCTGATCGACGATATTACCGAGATAGCGTCAGTAATGGTCGACTGGGACCGCGAGACTGTCGATGTCACCACGAGCCACGGTGAAGGCATCATCGATCTGCACGAAAAGATCAAAAAACGGACCGTAACCAGCGGCTGTGGCCAGGGCACAATATTCAGCTGCACTTTGGACAAGCTGTATGACACACAGCTCGAAGCAGTCACGCTCAATCAGTCAACCATCTACGCATTACTCAAGAACATTAGTGAATACAACGAGATCTACCGCGCCGCTGGTGCTGTTCACGGCTGTGCTCTTTGCGACGGACCTGAAATTCTGCATTTCGTCGAGGATGTCGGGCGACACAACGCAACCGACACCATTGCAGGAGAAATGTGGCTGGAAGGGATCGCCGGGAATGACAAACTTTTCTACACGACCGGCCGATTGACGTCGGAAATCGTGATGAAAGCCGCACACATGGGTGTGCCTGTACTGATCTCTCGATCCGGAATCACGTATATGGGTCTTGAACTCGCACAAGATCTCGGTGTCACACTGATTGCGCGCGCAAAAGGACGCCATTTTCTGGTTTACAACGGGGAAGAAACAATTATTTACGACGCGGTTCCCTCCCGTAGCACCGCCCCGCTCCGTTCAAAAAGCACTGGCCGTTAAGCCAAGAGTACATTCAGCCAGGCACCGCCTGATACCAGCCGTTTTCCTCAATCAGGCGAATCGGTGAATCAAACAGCGTAGACAGATTCTGCGTTGTAAGGATTTTGTTTTTTGGTCCGTCTGCAAAGATCTGGCCTGCTTTCAATAACACCACGCGCTCTATCTCTGGCGGCAGTTCATGGATATGGTGTGTCACCAACACAATAGTCCGTCCTGTTCTCATCAATTGACGCAAGGTATCCAGATAACGAAAAGTCGCGGTCAAATCCAACCCGCCGGTCGGTTCGTCAAGAACCAGGTTGGCGGGCTCTGTCACTAACGCGCGCGCCAGTAACACCCTTCGTTGCTGTCCGGTCGATAAGGTGCCGAAAGGCCGGTTCGCTATATCAGTGATACCGATTTCCGAGAGGATTGCCCGACTTCGAGCCACCTTGTCTTCATCCAACTGATGATGACGCCAGATACCAATACTGGCGAAAAAACCAGACACCACAACTTCAATTGCCCGCACGTACGCTGCATAACTTTGTTGTAGATCACTTGAGATAATGCCCAACTGCGCGCGTAGCGCCCAGACGTTGACGCGGTCCTTACCAAGAATCCTGACTCGCGCACCGGGTTGAACGACGGGGTAGAGTTCACGCGTCAACAACTTGAGCAGCGTCGTTTTGCCGCAACCATTGGGCCCCAAGATAGCGGTATTCTGACCCTGGTTGAGTGTCAGATTGAACGACTCGAACACACGAGTGGTGCCACGAAAAACCGTCGCATTGGAAATCTCAACCAGCGGCACCATTGGGCGTGATCAGACCTGTCGTACCGCTGTACGGGTTAAATAGCAGATTAACAGTGAAACGTGACGCTACGGCGACAACTAACTCAGCGCGATATCGTCTTTGATTGTGACTTCGACACTGACGCCTGGAACCCGCAACAGCACCGATGCTTCGAGTTTCTCGTTTCCCGCTAACACACCGCTCTCGACACCTGAACGCACGGCATGTTCGATCTCTCGCTGGGACTGAATACCGACTTTCTTCAGAAACTTTCTGAGCTGTATGTTGAAGACTTCCTCGTCCATAATCGCGCCATGAATGTATTGGGTTTTGACGGCGCGGTACTGTAGCACAGCCGCGATTGCACCTCGCAAAGACTGTCGTCTTGCGCGGCCGCCAGCTATCCCGCTGGACGATACCGCATCACTTGTCAACGCAGTACCTGACTTTTCCCTGTGAGTGACCGCTGTCGTGCTAATGAGCCGTGTATTTGTTCCTTTCGCTCTAGGATATTTCCTTTCCTATGCCTTTCGCATGGGAAACGCCATTATCGCCACCGACCTGACAGCAGAGCTGGGGCTCAGCGCAGCCAGCCTCGGACTACTGACCAGCGCCTATTTCCTACCTTTTGCCGCATTCCAACTGCCTTTGGGTCTCCTGCTCGATCGATTTGGTCCGAGACGCACCGAAACTGCCCTGCTGGTCGTCGCAGCCGGCGGCGCCTTTGTATTTGCCAGCGCAAGCACAATCAGCGGCCTTATCGTCGGCCGCGCATTGATTGGCCTTGGCGTGTCTGCCTGCCTAATGAGTGCTTTTAAAGCCTATGTCATGTGGTTCCCGCACGCGCGGCTACCTATGATCAATGGCCTCCAAATGGCCGTCGGCGGACTTGGTGCTATCGCCGCGACACGCCCGATCGAGTTGTTGCTGCAATTCCTGTCGTGGCGTGAAATATTTGTCCTTGGCGGCAGTGCGGCGCTGGCGGTGGCGCTGATTGTATGGCTGGTCGTTCCCCATACTGCCTCACGGGCCAACGAGTCGCCCGGCGACGACGCTGGACTGGATGGGTTGTGGCGTGTGATCTCAGACCGCCGCTTTTATGCGATTGCACCCCTTACCGCGATCACCTCAGGCACCATGATGGCCATACAAGGGCTCTGGGCTACGTCCTGGATGATGGATGTCGCGGCACTGGAACGCGCCCAGGCAGCAAATGTGCTGGCGCTCATGACAGGCGCGTTGATCGTAGGTTATCTCGTGATTGGGAAATTCGCCGAATGGCTTTCCTACCGAGGCACACCGACTATCACAACTGCCGTGTCCGTGATGGCATTAGGCCTGGTACCACAGTCTGTAATCATTGCCGGGATAACTGATGCGGTAAGTCTCACCTGGATGGTCTACGGGTTTCTTTCCAGCGCCACTATTCTGACCTATGCCGGACTCGTACAGCAGTTCCCCAAGAAGGTCGCCGGGCGGGTCATCACTGCTCAAAATGTGTGTACTTTCCTGAGTGCCTTTTTTGCGCAATGGGGCCTCGGTCTGATCATAAATGAATGGCCGTCGATCGACGGGAGTTATCTTGAAACAGGTTATGGTTACGGCTTTGGACTGCTACTGGCGCTACAGGGGATCGCACTCATCTGGTATGTGATCGCCCAACGGCAGAACTCTGAAAAGGGGCCTTTGACCACTTAACTGCGTTTATTTCGGTCTGATATCAGGATTTGCACTTGCCAAACGATCACTAAACGACCCGCATTCAGACCCTTTTGCCACCTAGCACGCGCTTTTACATGACTATAAAAGAACCATTGCACGGGAAGTTCCACGCACTGTTACTCGGTGCCAGCTGTCAAGCATTTGCTTTTTTCGGTGAACAGGTGATCGTCGGTTACGTGGTGTTCAGACTGACGGAATCCTCCACCTGGGTCGGTGTTTCCCTGGCGCTGTACTTCGCGCCAATGTTTGCATTCGGTCTTGCCTCAGGTGCGATTGCCGATTGGGCCGCAAGTCGACGTACTTTGATTTGCCAGACAGAATTTTCGGTGGCCGCCGTCATCGCAGTATTTGCTCTTTACACGCACTGGGTGGGCCTGACTCTGTTGCCACTGCTGCTGCTATCAAGCCTCTCGGGCACCGGTATGGCAATGCACCACACCTTGCGCGGTGCCATCGCGTTCGATCTGGCGGGCCCCCAGAAAATCATGGCGGGCCTCGGGCAACTCAACCTGGGCGTTCGTATCGGCCAGCTGATTGGCGCGGCTGCCGCAGGCTTGGCAGCGCAGGCCGGCGGATTCTCAGTAGCTTTCGCGGTCATCGCGATGGCTCATTTTGTCAGCGCGCTGTTCTACCGGGGTTTGCCTGCAACACAGGCGGTTCACGCGGTTAAAGCACATCTCGGCCGCAATCTTCGCCGATTTGTGCACGAAGTGCGGACGAACAACGCATTGATCCTTCTTGTAGCACTGACGGCAGCTGTCGAAGTACTTGGCTTTTCGTTTGTGACCGCTCTACCTGTACTTGCGAGCAGTCGCTTCGACGTGGGTCCTGACGGTCTCGGCACACTACATTCCGCTCGCGCAATCGGAGGCATCCTTGCCGCGCTAGCCTTCGCCACTGCGCTGCGTTTACAACCGCGCATGTCGTTCTATATCTATACCATCGGCTGTTTTGGAGCCACCCTGGGAATACTCTCTGCTGCCCCGAATTTCTGGAGCGCATTCACTATTTTGGTTGTCATCGCAGGCGTAGCGATTGCCGCTGATGTGCTGAGCCAGAGCATGGTGCAGCTGTCAGTAGCCGACGAATTTCGCGGGCGCGCCATGGGGGCATGGGTGTTCGCTATCGGCGCTGCACCGCTCGGCCATCTCGAACTGGGCTTTATGATCGATTTGATCGGCGTCAAGGCGGCGCTACTGGTCAATGGCACCGCACTGCTGTGCCTCGCCGCTGTAGCCCGTTCGAAACTAAAAAATTTCAGTACCACACAGACAACGCCCACACACAAGAACACTCGCTAGATCTGATGCACGACCCTTCCACCGGTGATTGTGACATCTGCAGTGATCGAAGGAATCTCTGCTTCATCAACCGTTAGCAAATCATCGCTCAAAATCGCCAGGTCGGCAAATTTGTCCGGCTCGAGCGTCCCCTTGTCATGTTCTTCAAAACTGAGCCAAGCGCCTTCATGGCTGGCTGCAGCGAGCGCCTCCAGACGAGTGATCGCCTGTCCCGGTCCCAGTGCTCTTGATCCTCCCTCGGTACGCCGCCCAATCACCTGACTGATCGGCACGAACAAAGTCGGCGGCACATTGTCTGTAGCGAGCGAAACGTGCACACCGGCGTCAATCAAACTGCGCATCGGTACCACCTGCTCTTCCCCTTCAGGCCCGAGTCGTTCGCGGAGCATCTCCCCGTCCTGGTAAATCCATTTGTAGGTATAAGCCTGCAAAACAACACCAAGGTCTCGGATACGCTGTATCTGATCGGCGTCGAAAACACCGATGTGCTCAATGATCCAGCGTTGTCCGTCTATCGGCACACGTGCATTTACTTTCTCATAGAGATCCAGAATGTTTGCGTCAAACGAGCCCACACGAATACCGCTCCGCGCTGCCTCAACCATCATGTCAATCATGATGTCCTCGGGCAATGCAGCATCAAAGTTAAAGCCGGCCCAGCCCGTGTAGGGACCGCATTGCGCTCGTAACTGATTTTCTTCCGAATAATCGGCCTCGGCATAGAGACCGGCCATACGAAGGTATGCGTCTCCCAGTCCTCGACCAGCCAACCACCGGCCCCAGTCAAGCAGCAAGTCGTTCACTACCGCAGCATCTGTGTCAGGCCATGCGGGACTAAACATTAAGTTCGCACGCACTGGCAACGGGCCCTCCATGCGAAGGGCTTGATAAGCTGCCATCACCTCACCAGCAATCCCGTGTCCCTCGAATACACTGGTGGTGCCATAGCGGTTGTAAACCTGCATTGACCGGCGCAGGCCGGTAATGCGGTTTGCCGATGTGAAGCGCGGAATACAGGCCATCAGCGTCTTCTCCACGAGCGGTTTATAGACAACTTCTATAAAACGCCCAGTCAGCTCTCCGCCCGGTGAGGTAGTCTCAATCTGCACATTTTCCGACGGTGGTCGTGTGGCAGGCGTAATGCCGGCGTAATTAAGCGCTGTTGTGTTGGCAATCGATACGAGCGGCAAGGTATTGCGCCAGTGTCCCCAGATCGCACGGATGTAGACCGGGTGATCGGGCGCCGCGCGATCCAGGTCATGGCGATCTGGAAAGCGTTTTTCGACCAGGCTCTCTGGTACGTTTCTGTAGAACGGCGGCTCGCCTACCGGCATGGTGACAATCCACTCGCCAGGGGGTGTCTTTTGTGCAAGGTGCCGAACACGTTCACAGATCTCGGCGACCGATCGGCAACCCGCAAGCGAGGGCAACATACCTTTTAGACCTTCGCGGTCCATATGTGCATGACCATCAATCAAACCAGGCACGACCAGCCGACCGTTTGCGTCAATCCAGCGTGTCTTTGAACCGGAAAATGCTGCGAGCTCCTCACTTCGACCAACAGCAAGAATCCGCTCGCCCTTGATCGCAACGGCCTCAGCAATCGTACCTGCGGAATCCAAAGTCGCGACCTTACCGCCGGTGACTATTAAATCAGCGTTCGCTGCAGTCTTACCGTTTTGTGCCATAGGATTGTTTTCCTGGTTGTTCCTCATAGAGCGCGCATTAGTTTAGATGTTACTACTCAAAGGCTCGTTGGCCGAGATCTGTCGATGCTAGACAGTCATTCCAAGATACTGTATATAAATACAGTATCTTGGAATTCTAGCACCATTGAATCTCAACTGACTGCAGGTATTACCATGACCCGACCACTGACACATCGCCAACTGCAGGTATTGGAATGCATTCGGACTTTTTTTCATCACACTGGTATGCCGCCGACACGGGCCGAGATTGCAAAGCAGTTGGGCTTTCGATCAGTTAATGCCGCTGAAGAACACTTGCGGGCACTGGCGCGTAAGGGTGTGATTGAACTGCGGTCAGGCACTTCACGCGGTATCCGGCTGCTGACACCAGCTGGAGTGCCAGTAATCGGCGAGGTGGCAGCTGGTAGCCCAATCCTGGCGAGCGAACATATCGAGGATCATTATGCCCTGCCCGACCGACTCTTCCGGCCCAAAGCGCACTATCTACTGCGTGTCAGGGGTATGAGCATGCGCGATGCCGGTATTCTCGATCGGGATCTGCTGGCCGTACACCGCAGCAAGGAAGCGAGTAATGGCCAGATTGTGGTCGCTCGTCTGGAAGACGAGGTCACAGTCAAGCAGTTTAGACAACGTGGCAACATAGTCACGCTGCTGCCGTGCAACTCCGATTTTGAACCTCTGCGCGTAGATCTCAGGAAACAGTCTCTAGTCATCGAAGGCACCGGTGTCGGCATCATCCGCAACAACAAACTGCCATGAACCTAAAGTTATGTCTTGAACGGCAGGATATCTGGCGCGGTGGTCAGCGTACTGCCACAACCAGCACAGTAGTCCCGAGCGGCTTTGATGCGCTCGATTATCATTTGCCAGGTGGCGGCTGGCCGTTAGGCGCACTGACAGAAATTATGGTCGATGATGTAGCACACAGCCCGCTGTGGTTGATTCTTCCAGCGCTGGTCAGGCTGACAACGTCCGAACATCATCAACTCTGGGTACAACCACCCCATGTGCCTTACCCCCCGGCACTCGCCAGTAACGGTATAGACCTCACTACGACCGTTATTGTGAAACCAAAACGGGCGCATGATGCGCTGTGGGCGACAGAACAAGCACTTCGTTCCCGCGCCTGCAGCGCGGTTCTTTACTGGCCGAATAGGTTGCCATCTTCTGCTTTGAGACGTCTGCAGTTGGCCGCTGAAATCAGTCAGGCATGGGCATTGTGTTTCCGGTCTGGCCGCTTTGCGAGCAGACCGACGATGGCTGCGTTACGTCTTGGATTCAAGCCAACTCCCACAGGTGCGGCCTTATCTATTCTTAAGTGCAGGGGCGGTAGAACCGTCGAGGACCTGACGATACATCGGACGCAATCATCACAGCCACCAGATCATTCAGTCTCGCTGTCTGATCATTATCCTTGTACTTAGGCACACGGGGTTGTCCTCCAGTACGTCCAGAACACGTGTTGTATTTACCGGCTCCGGTGCATCATTGTCCTGTATATCGACGCCACCGATAACAGGACCACTGCCAAATCACTGCAACGATTCTTTATGGCTGGCATTACACCTGCCACAACTGCCACTGGCGGTGTTCAATCCTCATCAGGCAACCGCTCCTGTTGCAGTTTATGAAACTGACTCCAATACCTGTCCAATTGCAGCTATTAATTGCCCGGCTCAACAGCATGACATCCGTGTTGGTATGCCGCTAGCAATTGCGCAGGCGAAAGTAGCCGGGCTATATGTATTGGCTCGCAAGCGTAAAGTCGAACAACAAGCTCTGTCACACTTGGCGGTGCAGGCGACACGCTGGTCTTCTCAAGTCGTCGTGCATACCAGTGGCTTGTTATTTGAAATCGCTGGCAGCCTGCGCCTTTATGGTGGGCTTGATCGTCTCGTGACTGCAGTCCGATCATGGATCACCAAACTACACCCGCACTTTCATATAGCCGTCACACCCACCCCATCGAGCGCAATTCTTTGTGCCCGTGCCCAAACTGAGATTTGTATTATTGACCGGGCAAAATTAATTGCCTGTATTGGAAGAATACCTGTCGACCTGCTTGAGCTCGATCAGCAGCAACGAACACTGCTGCGACGCATGGGAATCTACAAGATCCAAGATCTTCTACGGTTGCCACGAAACGGGCTTGCATACCGCCTCGGACCTGCACTCATCACAATACTCGATCGATTAACAGGTGTAGTACCCGATCCGCAACCGAAGTTCGTATACGTACCAAAGTTCAAACACACCTTGGAACTCATACCCGCGCGAACGCGGGCTGAGCAACTGATACCACCGGCACGACAGCTGCTGCAGTCACTGGAAGCTCAATTGATTTTTTCATGTGCAAGTGTTCATCAGATCGACTGGCTGTTGTCTCACGACAGACACCCTGCCACACCCATTACCTTGCGTCTCACTGTTGAACAACACTGCGCTGAACCACTGTTGGAACTGACCAGTTTGGTCCTCAACACGACCAACCTCGCCGGTGCAGTCGAAAAAATAACCCTCATCGCCACCCCATTGCCTCGTATGGGCGAACGCAATACTTGCTTGTTTTCACCCACTGACACAGGCGAATGGCCAACACTTCTTGATCGTCTGCGTCACCGCCTTGGTGATCAACAAGTTCGGGGCATGCGCACCCATGCGGAATATCGCCCGGAACGTGCCTGGTCGTTCTGTGAACCAGGCAACCCCAGTACTAAGACTGTATCTGCACCACGACCTTTATGGCTATTTTCATCACCATTGCCTCTGCCCGTGGTGGACGGTAACCCCTGCTTTAATGGACCGTTGGAAGTCATGTGTGACTACGAACGTATTGTGAGTGGCTGGTGGGATGGGTATCCCATCAGGCGTGATTACTACCGGGCCCGGGATATTCACCACATAGATTTGTGGATCTTCCGTGAACTGAGCACCGGCCACTGGTTTGTACATGGTATCTTCTGACTCCCCTCACCGGAAACAAATGGCCGTTTCCGTTTACCCGATCCACCATGCCGCCTCTACCAAACGAGCGCCAGCTCCTACGGGAGCGCTTTATTCGACATAATGGCTGGGCGCAGGCCAGCATCACACCGTTGCTACCGGACGCATCGTTTCGTTGTTATTTTCGTCTTGAACGACAAGGTGCATCAGCGATGCTGATGGACGCACCTCCTGCTACAGAAAAAATCATGCCATTTATTGATATGGCACACCATCTCAACAAACTCGGATTCGCGGCACCGAAAATCTACTGCTACGACAACGACAATGGCTTTGTCTTGATGGAGGATTTCGGAGAACAAACATTCACGCGATTGCTAAGCGCGGATACGGACGAATTGGTGCTCTACTACTCTGCTGTAGACGTGCTGATCAGTCTGCACAAACATCCCACTGCTACTCGAATTCAGGTGCCGCAATATGATCTCTCGGCGCTACTAAACGAAGCCTTGCTTCTAGCGGACTGGTATTACCCTGTCGTTCAAGGTCGTCCCATCGATCCATCTGTCCGCGACGCCTATATCTGTGCCTGGAAGCAGGTGCTGACCGACCTACCAGCAACACCCGAAACGCTCGTACTACGTGATTTCCACGTTGACAATCTAATGCGTATCCCAGCCGAGCGCGATGATTCACGCTGTGGATTACTTGATTTCCAGGATGCCGTCATCGGCCCGCGAGCTTATGATCTCGTGTCCCTTCTCGAAGACGCCCGGCGCGCGGTCGCTACAGATGTCGCTGAAGCCGCCCTGCATCGCTACCTGACGGCTATGAGCGACATCGAACCCGAAATATTTATCACGAACTACCGCGTTCTGGGAGTTCAACGTCACTGCAAAGTGGCGGGCATTTTTACCCGCTTGGAAATTCGAGACGGCAAGCATGTCTACCGCAAACATCTGCCCCGCGTATTGCGGCTGTTGGCCGAAGGACTTGCGGAGCCGCTACTCGCTCCCGTCGACGCCTGGCTTCGCCAGCACCTTCCGCAGGCTATCAGGCCCTCAGGTAGTGGATGAAACTGTAATAATTAGCGTCATCGAGTCTCGAGCGCTGGAGTCAGCGTCTTACTGCCAGAGAAACTATTTCACCATTGAGGAGCACGCAGCGTGCAAAAGATAAGTTGGAATGACTTTGAGAAAATAGAGTTGCGCTCCGGCACCGTGGTTGAGGTGCTGCCATTCCCCCAGGCACGCAAGCCCGCTTACATTATCGTCGCCGACTTCGGACCAGCTATCGGTGTACGTAAATCAAGTGCACAAATCACCGACCTTTACCAGCCACAGGATCTCGTCGGACGTCAGATCATCGGGGTGATTAATTTCCCAGCCAAACAGATCGGGCCGATGCGCTCAGAATTCCTGGTTACTGGATTCCCTTGTGCCAATGGAAGCGTGGTACTGGCACAACCCGAACGGCCTGTCGAAAATGGACTGAAACTGGCATGACGGGAGATTCAGAATAAGGTATCGCCTGCTTCGACCATGACTTCTGCACCGTACTGGACCTGCGAGGACAGCCCTGGCACGCGCGCTAAGACCTGATACGCATAGCAGCGCGCACTGAGGATTTTTGCACGATTAAATTGCGAATCTCCGTGGCCGGCTGCCAGCCGGCGCGCTGCCGCGCCAGCGGCGCAGGCCATTTGCCAGCCGCCGACGATCGTGCCGAACAGCATCAGGTAATCGAATGACGCCGCATACGGGAGGCGTTGATCACGACACACCGACTTGCAAATCCAATCGGTTGCAATCTCCAGTTCTTCGAGCGCCTCGTCGACGACGCCAGCGATCTCGCTGCTCTCATTTGCCGAGTTCCTGATCGACAAAAGATCTTCCCGCATATCGACAATCAATTCCCGGACCATTTCGCCACCATCACGCAAGAGTTTCCGCCCCACCAAGTCGGTGGCCTGAATTCCAGTGGTGCCCTCGTAGATGGTCGTGATCCGCGCGTCGCGATAGTGCTGCGCCGCTCCGGTCTCCTCGATAAATCCCATCCCGCCGTGAACCTGCAATGCCTGACTGGTGATCTGGGTACCGATCTCAGTACTCCAACCTTTGACAACAGGAATCAAAACATCGACGCGGCGCTGCTCACGTAACCGAACAGCCGGATCAGGATGCTTGGCGGCGCGATCCATTGCAGCCGCACTCCAGCATCCCAGGGCACGCATTGCTTCGATCTGGCAACGCATCTCGAGTAGCATGCGCCGAACATCGGGATGTTGGATGATAGCGACACGATCTCCGTCTCTTTGGCCGACTATTCTTCCCTGAATTCTCTCCTCAGCATAGGTCAGTGCACGCTGATAGGCCCGTTCGGCAATACCGTAGCCTTCGACACCGATCGCGTGCCGTGCAGCGTTCATCATGATAAACATGTATTCCAGGCCTCGGTTTTCTTCACCCACCAAGTAAGCCACCGCGCCCTTGTCTTCACCGTAGGACATGACGGCTGTTGGGCTACCGTGAATACCAAGCTTGTGTTCTAACGAGATGCAGCGCACCTCGTTGCGCTCGCCTGGTGCGCCATTTGCATCAGGGATGAACTTAGGCACGATAAAGAGTGAAATACCCTTGACGCCTTCTGGTGCATCGGGCGTACGTGCGAGCACCAGATGAATAATATTCGGCGTCAAGTCGTGGTCACCATAGGTGATAAATATCTTCTGACCGCTCAAGTGATAATGGTCGTCACCCGTTGGCACGGCACGAGCGTTGACGGTGCTTAAATCAGAGCCGGCTTGAGGCTCCGTCAAATTCATCGTGCCGGTCCACTCACCCTGGACCAGTTTCTTCAGGTATATCGATTTTTGTTGGTCACTCCCGGTAATACTGATCGCTTCCGCCGCCGCTTGAGTCAGCAATAACCAAAGGGCAAAGGCCATATTTGAGGATTCCCACATTTCCTGCACTGCAGTTGCGACAACGCGAGGCAATCCCTGGCCACCAAATTCAGGTTCGAACATCAGCCCCGTCCAGCCTCCTTCTACAAAATTTTTAAACGCCTCCTGCCACCCAGGCGGTGTCATCACCACATCGCCTTCCAGCCTGACACCATGTTCATCGCCGACTCGGTTCAGCGGTGAGAGAATCTCCGAGGCCACCTTAGCTGCTTCGGAGAGGATCGCTTCGACAAGATCGGGATAAACTTCCTCGTACCCGGGTAGTTGACGAATTCCATCGAGATCGATGAGCTCCTCAAAAATAAATTGGAGGTCCTCAGTCGGGGGGGTATAAGCTGACATCAGCTATCTCCATCACGTTGGCGACGTGCCGTGTTGAAACATCGCAAATTGTGTTGCGACGCATCAGCGAGCACATCTGATATCTTTTGGTCACCAGTCGCCGAACATCTAAGCCGAATGATGTCGATGCCATGCCTCAGAAAGCACACACAGAATCTCGAACATCATCGTTGCACCGACCAGTGCAGTATTCCCGCTTGGGTCGAAGGGCGGTGCCACTTCAACCACATCCCCCC
>CAZAHE010000058.1:0-13246 GCA_964484965.1 uncultured Acidiferrobacteraceae bacterium
CTTGTGGTATCTGTAGATCCACAATACTTTAGTCAAATTTCTGATTTAGTGCGTAAGCATCCTGGGCTCTTCGCAAGCGCTGGTGTGCACCCGAATACGCCAGCCCAGCTTGACTCGAGCGGCGAAATGAACTGGTTGCAGACTTACGCCGCACAGGAGCACGTGATCGCCATAGGTGAGACCGGTCTCGATTATTTTCGCTCCGAAGGCGACCTCGAATGGCAACGTGAGCGTTTTAGAAGCCATATTCGTATGGGTCGATCGTTATCGAAGCCGCTCATCGTACACACGCGATCAGCTCCCTCAGACACCATCAGCATCATGCGCGAAGAGGATGCACGTTTGTGCGGTGGTGTAATGCATTGTTTTACTGAAGACGTGTCGGTAGCACGCGAGGCATTGGATCTTGGATTTTATATCTCGATCTCTGGGATCGTCACTTTCAAAAATGCAGATACAGTTCGGCAGGTTGCCAAATTTGTACCCGCAGAAAGGTTGTTGATAGAAACAGACTCACCATATCTCGCACCAGTACCTTACCGTGGCAAAAGGAATGAGCCGGGATATGTCTCGTTAACAGCCACAGCGATCAGCGAACTTCGCGGGACCAGTTTGGTAGAACTAGCAGCCCAGACGACAGATAACTTTTTTTGTTTGTTCAACAAAGCAAGCCGCAACGGGGCATGGGAAGAGACCACCCGGAATGACGGATGATCAGTCGAAAAGTACTAGAAAGGCAGTCCGTCTACTTCGTATAATGTATATTATGTAAAATTATAGTTATCACACACAACCACGATGGTTGGTGTACAACGGTTTGACGCCCCGCACGCCTTCCAACACAATTAGGCTTCGGCGTTTATAAAACGAGCGCACCCGCCATCCAAAGGAACGTAACCATGGCTGAAAAATCAACAGAATCAGGCCCTGTAGAGCCCGCAAAGCCGACAGAATCGGCAAAAAAGAGTGCTTCGACGGAACACTCCGCCTCAATTGGCACATCAATTACAATCAACGGTGACGTTACCGGCGAGGAAAACCTCGTGGTTGAAGGTGTAATTGAGGGAACGGTAAACCTTAAGGACAACAATCTTGTGATCAGCGAGAACGGACGCCTCACTGCCAATATCAATGCACGAATCATCCGTGTCGACGGTGAAGTCAAAGGTGAACTGCGTGGCACCGAACAAATTATTATTAGCCCAACTGGACAGGTGTCCGGTGATATCCGTGCGCCGCGTGTGGTTCTAGAAGATGGTTGCCAGTTTAAGGGATCAATAGATATGGAACATGACAAACAGGCACAGGCTGCTGAGCGCGGCACCCGTTCTGGACGCCTACGCCCAGGCATCAACCGTCCCGTGCGCCCTGGTAGTGATAATGGTCCTGGCGGAGCCACTGCGCTCAGCTGATCGCCCTCCTCTTGCTCACTTAGCAAGGCGGACAGTCATGGTGTGCCGCGTTTCGATTGCGTGAAAAAGACCGGGCTCAAAGGATGCCGATCACAATTGCAGTCGTCGAAGACGATCAGGATCAGCGGGATACCTATGTCGACGTTCTAGTCGCGAATGGCTACGACGTAGAAGCACATGGCGACAAGGACTCAGCCCAGGCTGCATTTCGATCAAACCTTCCCGACCTGGCAATCCTTGACATTATGCTGGGCCAGGACATGGACGGGGGTTTCGATCTGTGCATGGAGCTTCGAAATCAGAGCCAAACGCTGCCGGTGATCTTCCTAACTGCTCGAGACAGTGATATTGACAAGATCTCCTCGCAGCGAATGATGGCTTGGGATTACATTACTAAGCCAGTTAGTCTCGACTTCCTCGTTGCCCGCGTACACGCTCTATTGAGTATCGCCGACCAATTGCGTAGCCCCGAGCCTGACGCAAGATTGCTGCAGGTAGACCAACTCGAAATAGACGAAAACAGCATGTTAATCCGATGGCGCGGCGAGAGGCTTAACTTCACGCTAACCGAATTCCAAATCGTTGAGGCGCTCGCCCGGCGTCCTGGCCACGTGAAAGGCTATGACGCACTGATCGATGTGACGCGCCAAGGATTAGTAGAACGCAACACGATTAATGGTTATATCCGCCGAATCCGCAGTAAGTTTCGAGAGCTAGATCATAGTTTCAATAAGATTCAGACCGTTCATGGAACCGGTTACAAGTGGTCGAAGGATTAGAGAACAGACCCGATCGTTCCACTATTCCGCCTTATTCATCTGGCGCACCCAAAGTAAGCGGTTCGCGTAATCTGCACCCGCGCCAAAAACAACGTCCGGCGCTGAAAATCCGCACCAAGTTGTTGCTGTTGATCCTTGCACTTTTGACAATCCCTTGGATGGGATACAAATCGGTTCGAGAAATGGAGACATTTCTTTTGGAGGGACAGAAACAAGCGCTCGAATTAACAGCGGAAGGAATTAGTAGTCTACTCAATGGCAGGCAGGACCTGTTTGCCGCTGGGGTACCCGAGGTGGTTGTGGCATATGAAACACCGAAAACCCTGCAAGAGAGTCTGCCATTTGACGCACCAGGAGAGCGCTGGACCGAATTGCTCGGGCCGTTGAATGACTATACCGGCGCGGGTTTGTGGGCATGTGGCGAAGCGTTCTCGCCGGAATCATTCTGGGTTAAACATGCAGTCGGCATTCATGCGGAGCATTTTTACGCCTTCTTCGATGTCGTAGACGACATTGTGATCTACCGTGACCCCGAACGTTTAAAACTCGATCATAGCGATCAGATACGCCTAACTCTGCAAGTGCCGGGACAACAGGCAGAGCGCTATCTGCTGTTGTCCCGAAAACAGGGGCGCATGAGCATGTACAAGATGGAGGAAGACTGGCGCAACCCCCTTACTGGCGAAGCTCTGACTGAAGTCGCGGCAGAGTTTCAGCGCCATCCAACCGGATACACAGCGCGTATAAGAATTCCCCAGACCTTTATAAACACAAATGGGCGACTCTCCTTCGAAATTATCGATGTCGACGATAAACAATCTCGAACGATTCGAAGCAGCATCAACACATCGCCGAAAGGCAAGGATTACGTAGGAAAAGTTGTACTGCCTACACCAAAACTTACGGAGTTGATACGGCCACTGCATTTGCCTGCAGCAAACATTTCTATTTGGGATAAAGATTACCTAGTGCGGGCACAATTTGGCTCGATTTTTCCAGATGGATATAAGCCGGTGCCAAGCGAAACCGATAATGATGCTCTGTTAGACAAAATTTCCCGCCTCACACTTTCTGCAGTCGATTGGCTGTTGCGTAATCCGGAGGTTGATGCCATCGATTCTTTAGTTGGGCTCGACCACCTCGATCAACCTTTGCTGGAACGATCCATTAAAGACGGCCGGGCAGCTAGCGAACTAAGACGTCAGAAAGGCACCAAGCTTATCGTTGCTGCTCATCCGATCTGGGCAGATAGCAATATTATTGGCTCAGTTTTGATAAAACAAAGCGGTAATCGTTTGATGACCATAAAACATGCGACTCTCAGCCGTTTTGTTATTTTATTCCTTGGGGTATTTTTATTTTTGGCTATTGCGATTGGGGTTTTTGCGACTCGCTTGACTTATCGCGTATCTAGGTTGCAGAGAGAAACGGAGCAAGCAACCACAGCCGACGGGCGCTTACTGAAAGATTACATTCGTTCCGGTACTCGTTCAGGAGACGAACTCGGCAACTTGACGCGTAGTATTTCTTTGATGCTGCAAAACCTTGGCCAATACACGCGTTATCTAGAAAAATTGCCGGATACGCTTGCACATGAAATGAACAACCCACTGAACGTGGTCACTTCCTCACTCGATTATCTTGAAATACAAAATCAAGAACTAAGTGAGGACAAGTATCTCGAACGAGCGCGTAGCGGTATATTTCGCCTGCGCTCCATTCTTACCAGCCTTACCGAGGCTGCCAATTTAAAAGAGGCATTGCGTGACGAAAAATCTGAAGAGAGACGCTTTGATCTTGTTGAGTTGGTGACAGGATGCGTCGATGGCTACCAGCTTAGTGACCCATCGCGGGCCTACCTCGCTCATGTGCCCTCTTATCCGGTTCACATTCATGGCAGCGCTGATCGAATCGCACAACTGTTGGACAAACTTGTCGATAATGCAGTTGAGTTCGGTCGGGATACGAGTCCGATCATTGTACGAATAAGCGACTTACCGAATGCAATCCTCCTAGCGGTCATTAATGACGGGCCTGCCCTACCTTCTGAGTTGATCGAGCGTGTTTTTGATCCTATGGTTTCAAGTTCTAGTGATGCTAGGCATTCCCATCTCGGGCTGGGGCTCTATATTGTTCGTGAGATCGCAGAATTTCATCAGGCAACCGTAATCGCGCAAAACCGCCAAAACGGTCAAGGAGTTGAAGTGACAGTGACTTTCCCCCGCTAAGCTACTGTCAAATCACCTCAATTGCTAATTTTAGCCCCTGTAAGGGGCCACGATATCTGCGATGCCCGCCTTACCGGCGGCAACTTCTTCAAATGACAGCCCTTGTAGTTCGTGCGGAAAGACGAGCCACGCTTCAGTTTGATGCAAGTAGAAATCCGGTATACGGCTGGTCTTGTTCTTGCCCGGCTTGTACCACGGTGTTGCCACCCGCACATCCGAGGGCATATTCCTGCGTGCTCGGGAGGCCAGTGTAGAAATAATCGCATCGATACTTCGCCCACTGTCAAACACGTCATCAACAATGAGTAGCGAATCACTATAGTTCAGTTCACGAACCAGATAACCAAGACCATGAACACGAACGTCAGATTGTGTTTCGTCGATACCAGTGTAGTACGACGTCCGTATCGCGATATGATTGGTCGTAATACCGGCATATTCCAGTAATTCCTGTACAGCAATGCCAACCGGTGTCCCACCTCTCCAGACAGCGACAATGAAGTTCGGAGTAAATCCACTCTTAAGAATTTTATCAGCGAGTAGAAAAGAATCACGTAATAATGATTGTGCACTAAGATAGATTTTGTTGTCGTCAATCACGGCGGCATTACGGGCTGAAAAAGGCGTCTCCTTCCGATGGTATATTAACAGCACACACTCAGGCTGAATCAGGGCCCCTGCGCAATGACCGAAAAGCACGACCACGACCACACGGAGCCACCCGCTGATATCGAGCTCAAAGTTAAGGCCCTCGAATCATTGCTTATCGATAAAGGCCTAGTTGATGCTGACGCCCTGGATCAACTCGTAGATACTTACGAGCGTCAAGTGGGGCCTAAGAACGGCGCGCGTGTTGTAGCTAAGGCGTGGGTTAACGAGGACTTTCGGAAGCGATTACTGAGCGAGCCACAAGAGGCCATCGCATCGTTGGGTTTTTCCGGCCGCCAGGGGGAACACATCCGGGTCCTTGAGAACACGGAAAAGACTCATAACCTGGTGGTATGTACTTTGTGCTCATGTTACCCCTGGCCCTTGCTGGGCTTACCACCGAGATGGTACAAATCAGCCCCTTACCGTGCTCGTGCCGTAATCGATCCGCGGTCGGTTCTGGAGGAGTTCGGTACCCACCTAGACAGTGACATAGCGATTCAGGTTTGGGATTCAACCTCTGAAATGCGCTATCTCGTTCTACCAATGCGGCCGCAAGGTACTGAAAACTGGAGTGAAGCAGACCTCTGCGGACTGGTCACAAGAAATTCAATGATCGGAGTAGAGTTGGCGCCTCAACCAGGGCATAGTGGAAAATGAACGGCGGACATGACCTTGGTGGAATGCATGGCCTCGGAGCGATTACGCCTGAAGCGGAACAGCAAGAACCAGTCTTCCATTACGAATGGGAGCGACGGATATTTGCACTTACCCTTGCTACAGGCTTCCTTGGACGCTGGAACTTGGATCAGTCTCGCCACGCACGCGAGCGTCAACATCCTGTAGAGTACCTACGTAACAGCTATTACGAAAACTGGTTGGCGGGGCTAGAGAGGCTGTTGGTGGAAAGCGCTCTATTGAGCCAAAGGGAACTGGACACCGGCCGGAGCAAGAATCACTCTGCTCCAACTACTCATCACCGCGTCCTGAGACAAGAAGACGTATCTCCAGCAATGCGTCGCGGTAGCCCAACTAGTGTGGTCCTTAATCGACGTGCGAGATTCAAAGCCGGTCAAATGATCCGAGTGATCAATGATCATCCACAGGGACATACTAGGGTCCCGCGTTATACCCGTGGCCGATGTGGAATCATCACTGACCATTATGGTGCCCACGTTTATCCCGATCTCCATGCTCACGGGCAACGGACAGGTGAACACCTTTACAATGTTTGTTTCGGTGCAGAAGAGTTATGGGGATTTAACAACTCTAGTAGCGGTAGCGTGTATGTCGATTTATGGGAACCATACCTTGAGTTAGCCGAGGACTAAAATTGGAATCGCTTCCCCCAGCGGTGTCGTCAGCAAATACTGCCCCTGAAAATGAACCCGTCTTTGAAGCACCGTGGGAAGCGCAGGTGTTTGCTTTGGCGGTTCAACTGTCACAAAACGGAATGTTTGACTGGTCCGAGTGGACAGACGTGCTTGCTTCACAAATACAGAATCCAAGCCAGGGGGAACAATCTGATAGCGGCACGTTTTACTATCATCACTGGACACTCTCGTTGGAAAAGATTCTTGTAGACAATGGCGTGCTGGATACTTCGGCCATAGATCGAAAAATCAGGCAGTGGCGTGAGGCCTATAGAAATACACCGCACGGCGAGCCTGTGACGCTCGATTGATAGCTATTAGAATTCTTATGCGATAGTAATACGATGCATTACCCGTTTATAGCCGTGATAGTCGTTGAGCGGATAATGCTGAACACAGCGGTTGTCCCATAGAATCATTGTGCCCGGGCGCCAACGATAACGTGCGGTAAATTCGCCACTTGTCTGGTGCCTAAAGAGGTAATTGAGCAATGGCTGGCTCTCCTGCACGTTCATGCCGGAAAAATGTAGGGAGTGGGCCTGGTTTACATACAATGCGCGACGTCCGGTTTCAGAATGAATACGGACAACCGGGTGCTCTGCTATCAGTTCCTCCTCTCCTGCACGCCGTCCCACTTGCACTGTTTCCCCCCTGCCTTTCATAACCCTGCGTTTTGCGGAACTCTGTATGACATTAAGGCTGTTGACGATACGCTTCATTCCATTTGAGAGCTGCTCATAGGCCAGATACATGTTTGCAAATTTGGTATCGCCCCCGATGGGAGGCAATTCACGCGCCAACAATAAGGTCCCTGATGGAGGTGACGGCAAATAAGTGGTGTCAGAGTGCCAGACGCCGCCAAAATTTTGCCTTTCGTGTGCCAGCTTAATCACGGGGACAATTTCTGGATATTCCACCAGACCTTTGCTCATCGGGTATTGGGTGATCTTACCCAAACTCCGGGCAAACGCAATATGCTGTTCACAGCTCAGATCCTGCTCTTCAAATATAAGAACGAGATAACGGTGCCAAGCGTCCTTTATTTCATTTATAACATCGTCGTCAAGCGCCTCTTGCGCATGCACGCCGCTAATGACGGCACCAATCGCAGCGGACAATCTTGCTACTTTGAGATAACGATAACGCGGCACTAGGTCATCTACTTATGACAACCAATAGCGCGACTTACGTGTCGCGACGACAGTGGCAAAGCGCTAAATCAGCAGCCGATGCTTATAGGTCACTGTCCAGCTATCCAAGCACAGCCTTAGTTGAATCCATCAGGATTTGGACCATTTGATCAAGTGTTTCTTCTTCTGTCACGATTGGTGGCGCCAGCGCATAAACATCGCCACGAACACGGCTAAACATTCCACGTGCGACTGTTTCCTCATGAATTTTTGCACCTATGCCATCATCAGCAGGAAATGGTTCGCCTGTATCGCAATCTTTCACATACTCAACTGCACACATCAGTCCAAGCCCCCTAACCTCACCAACATGGGGATGATCCATGAGGCCCGCTTGAAGGCCACGCAGCAAACGTTCACCTTTGCGCGCAGCTTGAGTTGGAAAATCTTCGTTGTGAATAATATCCAGCATTGCTAGTGCCACAGCACAACCAGTCGGATGAGCACTATATGTATAAGCGTGCATCCATGGTGCCCCACTCTCTGCCATGGTGGCTGCAATCTCGTCACTGACGCCAATGCCGCCGAGCGGAAAATATCCCGAGGTAATCGCTTTGGCGAACTGCATCAGATCAGGTTGTACCCCCCAATGCTCCAAGCCGAACATTTCACCCGTACGGCCAAAGCCCGTAATCACCTCGTCAGAGACTAGTAGCACCTCGTAACGGTCACAAATTTCTCGAATACGTGGGAAGTAATCTGCGGGTGGGACGATCACTCCGCCGGCACCTTGCACAGGTTCGGCGATGAACATTGCTACCGTCTCGGGCCCCTCTGCAAGAATTGCCTGTTCCAGTTCGTTAGCCGCTGCAATACCAATACTGCTTTTTTCATCGCTTGTTTTATAACGGTAGGGATCTGGACATGGAATGTGTATGAAGCCAGGTATGCGTGGTTCAAACATAGGCCAATAGCTATTGATCCCAGTCGCACACATCGCAGCCAAGGTGACGCCGTGATAGCCCCACACCCGTGAAATCACTTTCGTCTTGTCGGGTTTGCCCTTTAGTTTCCAATAGTAACGGGCCATCTTGATATTACTGTCGGTCGATTCGCCGCCACCCGATGTTAGATAGAAATGGTTAATCGTCGGATAGGTGATTGCCGCAAGTCGCTCTGCAAGTTCAATTGCGCGTGGATTTGAGCTACCGGTGTAGCCTGACGCGTAGGCCAAATCCGTCATCTGCTGGTGAGCGGCGGCAGCAAGTTCAGGTCGCCCATTGCCCGCCGTGTTGTTCCATAGTCCCGATAATCCATCAATGAAACGCTCTCCGTTGGCATCAATCAGGTATGCACCTTCGCCACCGACCCATACTTTGCCGTCTGCATGGCCCTTGGCACTGTGGAGTGGATGGATTAGGTGGGCTTCGTCACGCTGCAATAAGGTGGTTTCGGTATTGTTGTCCAATTCGTACCTCCAGTGAGGGAATGTAAAAAATGCGTGCAAACGCCCCTGTTGAGCCGATCAGTAGAACACACTAAGTACACCAGTATAGCCGTACAAGCGATTATGCGAGATTTCACCGTTCGCGAAAAAGCCCACCAGCGGGACATCTCCCAGTTCGTCCCTCAGAATCGCCATTTCCCGGGCGTTAGGGCCAAATGTATGGCGCCCCCGGCCTAGACACGAAAAGTACAGCGCCCCTTTCGCCACCCTATTTCCTAATCGGTCACGCACATCACGGAGCATCCGAACCAGATCTTCGCGCGCGCTACTAGTGTCACGGCGGCAAAACATGATGGCATCACCCGCCTCTATCGACTCACCAATTGCGATGATTTGCTGCTCAATATCTATACCGATCAAATTGCGCACCAGGTAATCGCTGGTATCGGATCCTGCCACCGGCAGTCCGGCGAAGATTTGGCCTGCAACGCGATTCAGATCGCTGGCAAATGGCTCTCCGGCCAATTCTTTCAAAACTGCCAGTGCCGGTTGGTCATCAATTTCAATGACGAGGTTGCGGTGACAAGCCGTGATGGTGCGACTCGGTCCAAGTGGGGAACAACCCTGGCTGAGCCCCGAGGCGATCGACACGTTTTGCGAGAAAAGGACACCGGACAGACCACCACCCGTTACGGAACCGGCAATCTGGTGATACTCGTTACCTGTTGTTGAGGTTAACCCTCCGATAAGAAAGCCACTGTCGAGCGTCTCCGAGAATGTCGGAATCAAGTGTTGCAAATGAGTATTTTGGGGATCAGCGTGGATGATGCCAACGGTGGTTAAGTTGCCGGAAAACCATGCCCGTAATTCATCCGGGACTTCTGAAACATGATCTATGAGGGGAGGCAATATACGGTACGAATCAGCCGGGAATTTACCGACTAATAGTGCCATTGCTGGGGTTTCATACCATTCTGCGCCAGTTGCCAGGATGCCGATCCCTGTGGTTCCTACCCAGTCGGAGATGCCACTGCTAGCCTTTAATGCCGAAACGATAGCCTCTAAATTTCCAGCATGCTCACTGGTCACATAGATAAACCCAAGATTTAGGTCAGCCTGGCCACCACAGGCCTGGGCCAGACATTCTTGTGTGGCTAGGCGCCAGTCAGATTGGGTCGAGGAGCCGCTAGCAAAGTAAAGATCACCGTTGTGCATGGTGCTATTGGGCAATCGTACAATTACGATTGCAGTTTATGTCCAACTAAATCCAGGCGTCCGCGTGTAGTAGTGCAATGCTTCGTCTTGGAAAATCAAACAGCGCATTCGCATGGATCCACGGTTATGATGTGAATGCAGGTGGGCAGGCGGTGTTACCTGAACACCATGATCAATCCAGTCGACACGTTGGGCCTCGATCATAGAATAGACCCCCTCCCCCACCAGGCTTAGCGTCACTGCGACACCATTATGGCGGTGTGGGCGTTGATCTCGCCCGGGTTCTAGCGTGTTGATCGCACAATTAATCGTCGGCAGGATATTCGTACTGCCCTCAAGTGCAGTACTTGAAAATACGACGGCGTGTCCTGATGTATTTTCCGTAATCGGGCGTTGCAGGACGGGTTCGAATTGCCTTTCTATTTCGTCAGCTGGCCAATGCACTGCTTGCACTAGCGCTCGTCCCGCGACTGGTGGGCGCAGCCGATCAAGAGACAGCAGAGGCTCGTTTGTAGCAAGAAAGAGAAGGCAATCCTCACCCAATGCCGCATGTCTTGTCTGTTGACCGCCGGGAAAGCAAAATAGATCGCCTGGCCCCCAGTCAATTTCATCGTGGTCATCTCGCGAAGATCCCTTCCCACGGATAACATAATAAACGGTTCCTGACGTAGCAAAGTCTGTTGTCAGTGACTCAGCTGCCTTGATATTCAGGTACCGAGTAAGCAACGTCGGCGTCGTTGCGGGGTAATCCACTTCGAGGGCATCACGCATATCGAGGACGATAAGCCCGGTGGGCGCATTAGGCGCGAGCGCTAGATCCCGTTCTCTTTTAAATTGACGAGCAGGAACCGCCGGGAAAGAGACGTCAAAGTTATTTTCTTGGCTGTGGTATCTGGCCCGGTTAGTCGGTATCGTGGCCCCGATGGCTGGCTTACGGGAGAGTTGTGCGACATTATTAGGCATGGTCCTTTCCCCTTTCAGAAACAGGCAACTGGCGAGCACTGGCAGTCTAGCAGATTGCGCCTGCCGGCAATTCTACGAAATCAAACGTCGCGGAGATAAACGTGACTAAAGCCTCTCAGGTCTTTCGCATTGGCACAGGCGCCGGTTTTTCTTCGGATAGACTCGATCCTGCTGTCGCGCTCGTCGAATATGGGTCGCTGGATGCTCTCGTATTCGAATGTCTTGGTGAACGCACATTAGCTTTTGCCCATAGGGATATGCTACTTGCAGGCGGCGAAGGTTTTAATCCTCTTCTTGGCAAGCGACTGCGAGCCATATTGCCCTTATGCGAGAGAACAAAAACGCGTCTGATAACCAACATGGGGGCGGCAGCTCCCCTGACGGCCGCCGAACATGCGGCAAACATCGGTCGCGAACTACAGCTTAGTCATCTTAAGGTCGCAGCTGTTCTCGGTGACGATGTGGCTCATCTTATTACGCCACAAACCAAGCTTGTGGAACCTGATTGCGTGGTGGCAGATGTTGACCGACCGCTGATTGGAGCAAACGCATACCTGGGGGCCGATAGTATCCTGCCCGCATTAACCGATGACGCTGACCTAATCATTACGGGGCGCGTTGCCGATCCATCGTTATTTGTTGCGCCGATGCAAGCTCGTTTTGGTTGGTCTAATGATGACTGGGAACACCTCGCCATAGGGACAATGGCCGGGCATTTGATGGAATGCGCTGCGCAGGTGACCGGTGGATATTTTGCCGATCCCGGTTTCAAAGTGGTAGAGGATCTTGCTATGGTCGGCTTTCCAATAGCCGAGGTCACTCCCGATGGGGACGTCGTCATAACGAAACTTTCTTGTAGTGGTGGGCGCGTAGACCAGCAGACTGTCAAGGAACAACTTTATTACGAAGTTCACGACCCCGCGGCCTATTTAACACCAGATGTCACCGCTGACTTTTCTAGGGCCGAGCTTTCCTCTGCGGGCGAAGACCGAGTACGCATTTCTGGAATCAACGGACGGGCCAGGAGCGAAACACTAAAGGTTACGGTAGCGTTCGATGGCGGATACCTTGCCGAGGCCGAAATTTCGTACGCCGGCGCGGGTGCCTTGGAACGGGCACAGCTTGCCGCAGACGTCATCAACAAACGACTGGATGTTGTCCACGGACTCGACGATTGTTACCGAATTGATCTGATTGGTTCTGCATCGTTACATGCAAGTGCCGGTAAAGTAAGTCCGCGATCGAACGATATCCGGCTGCGTTGTGCAGTTCGAGGCCGGGATCATGAAGAAGTCGCAAATGTACTGTGGGAAACAGAAGCGCTTCTTTGCTGTGGACCTGCTGGTGGTGGGGGTTACCGTGGCCATATTACTCCCAGTGTTCTGACTTATTCAGCTTTGGTTGATCGCGAGCTGGTCCATACGACCATACAGATGGTGAGCTGATGGGTGAGCGTATACCACTTCGCCGCATTGCTCACGCACGAGCGGGTGACAAAGGCAATCGTTCCAATGTTGCCGTTTTTGTCTATGAGCCACACAACTATTACGTTCTGCTTGAGCAACTCACGGCAGAACGGATCAAAAGCGAACTTGGGTCATTGATAAAAGGGCTAGTAAGTGTTTATCGTTTACCCAAGGTCCACGGTTTGAATCTGGTAATGGATCACGCACTGGAAGGTGGAGTGAACGAATCACTTAATCTCGACGGGCACGGAAAATCATGGAGTTTTCTGATCCTTGATTTTTTAGTCGAGTTGACGGACAACCTTGCAAGAGAAACGAAGTGAAGTTCCCTGATAGCGGTACTCCTTCCGAAGCAGTGTTATCCGCATTGCGCAAAGGAGCAAACGAAGATTCACCGTGGCATGACCGAAAAATGTTTATCGGCGGTAGTTACTTCGGTGGGCAAAAGGTGCTGGATGCGGCCAATCAGGCATCGGCAATTTATCAAAACCATAATGCCCTCTACGCTGGGAGGGCGTTTCCTAACCTGTTAAATATGGAACGCGATATTGTCAGCGCGCTACTGGACCTGTTTGGTGCCTCTGG
>CAZAHE010000059.1:0-6427 GCA_964484965.1 uncultured Acidiferrobacteraceae bacterium
GCTGAGCACCGCACAAAATCTGGTGCGGTGCTCAGCTGCCCACCTCAAGTTGGCATGAACCTTGCGCGGAACTTTTCCGCGCATGCAGCAATTCACACATTCGCGGGAGATTAAAGTATGGGTTACGAATGGCGATTTGATGTGCTGTGGGAGTACAAAGCGATATTTGGGATCGGAGTGCTCGGCACACTCGGCTTAACCGGTGTGTCCATGCTTATGGGCCTAATTTTGGGCATACCCATCGGTATTGGCCGCCTTTCACAATCGAGGATTGTCAAGTTTCTCAGTGGCGCGTTTATAGAGGTTTTTCGCGACACGCCGATCATTGTTCAGCTTGTCTGGGTTTATTACTGCTTTCCAATCCTGACCGGAATCCGGCTGAGCGCTTGGACAGCGGCGATTCTTGCCATGTCGATTCACGCTACAGCTTACTTGGCAGAAGTATACCGAGCTGGGATCGGCTCAATCGACAAAGGTCAGATCGAAGCGTCGCGTGCGGTCGGTATGTCACGTTGGCAATCGATGAAGCGGATCATTCTTCCACAGGCCATCCAACGGGTTCTGCCACCGATGCTTAATGTGTTCGCTGATTTTATGAAGGCATCCGCACTTTGTTCGATCATTGGCGTGTGGGAGTTATTTCGTCAGGCAAGTAATGTCATTACCACCACCTATCGACCGTTGGAAGTTTATACGGCGATGGCTGTCATATATTTTCTAATCATATATCCATTTGTATGGGCTGCTCCCCAAGTTGAAGCAATGTTGGCTAGGAGACGTGCCTGATTAGAAGTCTAAGAATCTTCAATGAGATCAAATGTCAAGCTTGTTAGCTGGCCACAATAACTAGAAGGAGACTGAGCATGGAATTAAAAGATACCGTTGCCATCGTGACTGGCGGAAATGGCGGCCTCGGTCGTTGTATATGTGAAGCGCTAGCCGGTAAAGGCTGTAAGATCATTGTGGTTTATGCCCAGAGTCGTGGTGAAGGCGAAGAGGTCGTAGCAGAGCTGAAGTCTGGCGGGGTGGACTCCATGGCACTACAGTGTGACGTGGCCAATAGCGCGCAAATCGATCAATTGGTCGAAACGACGATGAAGCAATTTGGTCGCATAGACATTCTGGTCAACGACGCGGCCTACAACAAATGGATTCCATTTCAGGATTTAGACGGCCTCACTCTAGACGAATGGGACAAGATGCTGGCGATTAACCTGACGGGGCCGATGATGGCTATCAAAGCGACGGCACCGATCATGCGAAGTCAGGGCCATGGACGTATCGTCAATATTGGATCGGTGGCAGGGCTTTACCCGGGAGGATCGTCGATTCCCTATGCGGTTTCCAAGGCCGGGCTGATTCACCTGACCCGTTGTATGTCGGTGGGCCTGGCGCCTGACATTCTGGTCAACTGTATTGCGCCGGGTTACCTTGAAGGCACCAGAGCGTCGGCCAACCTCGACGAGGCGTATCGCGAGAGGGCGGCCAGGTCCAGCCTGTTACAGCATCCAGCGGAGAAAACAGACGTTGCGGACCAAGTGGTCTCATTTTGTCGCAGTGACAGTATCACTGGGCAAACACTGGTGATGGACGCGGGGGGCTTCTTCCACTAGAGGGCAAAAGCGGTCGAGCAGGTTTCACGTTGTTTATCTGCGGCTTACACTCGGTCGATCGTTTGATCCAGCACCCAGTTGGCGATCACATGAACGCAGGGCTCGTAATAGGACAAACGCCCGGGTACGCTGTTTAAGGAACTGAGCCCTAGCTGTTGACGCTCTGATATCGCGTTGTCCTCAGGTAACGCCTTGTCCCAACGGGTGTAGTACTTTAAGACCTGTGTGTCGAAGTCATCACGCGCAACGGTTGTCTTTGGGAAACATGATCCAATCTCAATAACTGTACGATCGGCTGCTTGGGGCAACACTTGTAGCCACCACATACAATCCTGATGGGTAGCGAAGAAGACGCCGGGGAAAATTATTGAGAAATAAGTGCCTTTTGCCGCGAGGCCTTTAAGCCCGGCGATATGAGGCAAAGTGCTGTTGTCCTCGGGTAACACGGCAATGGTCTCTGGCGTTTCCATGTGGATCGCAGCCCACTGGCCTTTTGTTTGTACCGGCACACAATCCTGGTTACCGATCGATCCCTGGTGAACGGTAGCCGTGTGGTAATCCTCCATGGCATTTTCTATATACAGCTTCCAGTTGCAGTTGAGCTCATAGCGCTTGCGCCGTACACAGAGCATGTTCGAAAAAGCATAGGACTCATAATGTTCGGGGAGATTGCCGAGGTGTTCCTCGAGCGGGCGGACCTCGTTGGAAAATGAAATGAAAACAAACCCGCCCCATGTAGCGCTCTTTAAGGGCTTTAGGCCATTATCCGAGGCGTCGAAGCTTGCCGTTTTCTCCATGCCTTTCATCCGCAGAAGAGACCCGTCAAGCTCATAAACCCAGGAATGATAGGGACACACGATGGTTCTGCACCGCCCTTCGCCGTCGAGCAGTCGGGCACTCCGATGTCGGCACACATTAGCGAAAGCCCTGACCACAGTGTCCTTGCCTCGGATAACGATCACTGATTCGTTGCATAGATCTATGATGCGGTAATCACCGGCTTCTGGGATCTCATCCAAACGAACGGCAAAGTTCCATTGTTTCAAAAAGATGCGTTCAACCTCACGTTGATAGAACGCATCGCTCGTATAACACCACGAAGGTAGAGTGGAGGCCTCAAGCAGGGGCCGGCGCACCTCTTCGTAATGGGCCGGATCAAACAGGTCAACTGGTAACATCAAGACTCCTGATGCAGTTAAATGCTATTTTGGCAAGATTAATGGGCGATCGTCTTCCTGTCCAATTGATCTTTTTAAAGGATGGCTGAAAATAAGATGATGCGTCTCCATATTGAAAATACAACTAGCCTTGGACCTGTTTTCGAGGCGAGCGCAGAACGGGTAGCGGTAGCCCTGGAGCGGGTGCCCGGACTAGCCGAACGGATTAGTGTCACGATTGGATACGACGGAGAGAACCTAGAGCAGCATCTGCCTGGCGCGGACGCAGTGTTCTGTTGGGACCTCCCAAGAGCACAACTGAGCACACGAGCGCCAAGACTACGCTGGATACACGTGCACGGTGCTGGCATCAATCACTGGATGCCCCTCGACGCTTTACCGCGCCACATTGTTCTGACAAACAGTCGCGGCGTGCATGGAGAGCGGGCGACGGAGTACGTCATGATGGCGCTGCTGGCGTTAAATAACCGCTTGCCGGAAATGGTGACACACCAGCGAGCGGGCCGCTGGAAACAGTGCTTCAGTGCGGCACTGAAGGGAAAAACACTGCTGATTATTGGCGTCGGTCATATTGGTCAGGCGGTTGCCCGTTGGGCTAAGTCGTACGGGCTTTACGTGATCGGTGTACGCAGGTCGGGTAAGTCACGGCGTTGGGTAGACGAGATGTATCGCGCTGAAGCGCTTACATCGGTTTTACCACGGGCGGACTTCGTGTTGGTCAGCGCACCGCATACGAGTGCGACAGATCGTCTGGTCGGCGCTCGCGAATTAGATCTGATGAAAGCAGGCGCTGGACTGGTGAATTACAGCCGGGCAGGGTTGGTCGACTACGAGGCCCTTCGAGAGCGCCTGAATTCTGGAAAATTAAGTGCAGTACTCGACGTCTTCAATCCCGAACCACTGCCCTCTAATTCACCGTTATGGCAGACAAAGAATCTTTTAATCACTCCACATTGCTCATCTGATGATGAGGCTTACTATACGCCCCGCACTCTCGATCTGGTATTCGCCAATGCGAAACGATTTATTGATGGCAAACCACTTCGGAATCGTGTCAGTCGACGATTGCAATATTGAGTCAATGCGATTTTGTCAACGTGAATGCCCAGCAGCATGAGTATCACACGCGTTGCGGTGACCGGTGGGGCTGGACGTTTGGGGCAAACAGTGGTTGCTATTTTGGCGAATCACTTTGAAGTCACGGTCATTGATAAGAACTTCGCGGAAAGTGGTGGAGGTCAGTCTATCGACGTGCTCGATAGTGCCTCGCTGGCACGCGCATTGATCGGGCAGGACGCGGTTGTGCATCTGGCTGCAATCGATGCATCGATTAATGCTACAGATCGCACTTTCTTTGAAACGAATACTGTGGCCGCGTGGAATGTGTTGGACACGGCTTTCGTGGCGGGCATTCGTCGTTTCGTGGTTTGTTCCAGCACCGGCGTCTACGGATTCAGTCATAACAATCGTGAGTGGCAGCCGAATTACCTACCGGTTGACGAAGCGCATCCATGCCGTCCAGCGACTGCCTACGGGATGAGCAAACAGGTCACAGAGGTAATTGCCAGGAACTTCAGTCGACGGCCGAACATGGCTGTCACCGTCCTGCGTCCTTGTTTTATCGCCTTTCCGAACTTATTGCCACAGATGCTGGCTGAGCATGAGGCTCGAGGTCACGAGGAGGTCACAAAAGTCCAGACATCGGCGATGGACTGGATTGAGCCATTGCCAATAGCGCGTGCATGGCTCGATCCACAGGATGCGGCAAATTGTTTTCACTTAGCACTCATCTCGGAGCACAAGGGTTACCGCGTATTCAACGTATGTGCCGATGATTCGTTTGTTTCCGAGCCTACACTGGAGTATCTGGCGGATGCCCTCGGTACTCTCCCGGAACAAGTAGACGAGAGGCGATTTAAAGTGCGGCCTCGAGCCAGCCTATTTGACAACAGTCGCGCCTTAACGGAACTTGGATGGCGCCCCAAGACCGCCTGGCCGGACATCGTGAAACATCATCAATGCCGTATTGGGTCCGGATCGCGTTAAATTTGAGATTTTATTGGCCGCAGCAACAGTGCAAAGATTAAACCAAACACACTAAGCACGGTCAGGATTATGAATGCAACCTGGTAATCCTGAGTAAAATCATAAGTCCAGCCTGTCACTAGAGGACCACCAACCGCGCCGAATGTGCCAACTAAAAATACCAGTCCGAGTATCGCGCCGTGGGAGCGGGTACCGAAGAATTCAGCCACACTGGGTGATGCGATGACAAAAAATCCGCCATGGGCAATGGCATAAACAAAGGCAAACGCGAACAACAGTCGCGCCTCATCGATTGATTGCAGCAGGAGAAAACTTGCGAGCAACAGTCCAAAACAAGTGCTCAATGTCCAGCGGGTACCAACGCGATCGAAGACCAGGCCAAAGGCGAGGCGGCCGATAATACTAAAGGCGCCTACACAGGCGATCAGCAAGGCTGCTACCGCATCAGAGAGTCCCTCCAGTTTGCCGAAGCGTACGATATGTACCATGATCGTGGTGACGCAGTAGAAGTCCGCCAGTTTGGCGAAACACAGCAACCAGAACTGGTATCGCCGAGTCGCCTGGCGGATGGTCGCCCCGCTCTCTGATGAAGGCATTGAATTTGACGGATCATCCTGCTCTCCGAAGGGGCGTAGTCCCTGTTCGCGCGGGTCGCGGCGCAGAAACTGACAACCAACGATCATGCCGATAAGCAACACGATTCCGATAATGAGGATGGCATGGCGCCAGCCATAAATCGCAATTAAAGTGGCAGCGCCGATGGGTGCAAGCACCTGACCGATACCTGCACCGCCTTTGACAATGCCGGACATTAACCCACGGCGCGTGGAGAACCAGCGTGCAACCGTGGAGAGGAGCACCACATCATGTGCGCCCATGCCGATGCCGCAGAACAGGCCGTAGTACAAATAAAGCTGCCAGGGTGCCTGTATCGTGGAAAGCAAGATAAAACCAGATGCGAAAAATGTGGTCGTGACGGTCATTACAATTCGGGGGCCGAAGCGATCACTGAGAAGGCCCATCACCGCGCTCAATGTACACATGCAAAAGAACATCAATGAACCGGCACCCGAAATGAGTGCTGCAGACCAGCCGAAAGCTTTCTCAAGGTGAGGGAAAAGCACACCATAAGTGAACACACCGCCTAGATATAAAAGTTGAACAAATGAGCTGGCAGCGACTATGTAATAGCCACGGAACAGTTTTTGTGTCATGCATATTCCATTGCAGTGAAGCAGGCCTGTCCGATTGATGCTCGGGTTTAGCCCTTGAGACAATTGGTTGAGATAACCAGTTCAGTGAGAACTGGTAACTGGCATTTGCTTTCGACTATATACGAAAACAAGTTACCGGTTAAAAAGGAGATCTTTCATGAACGGAAGGATGCAGGACAAGGTCGCGATTGTGACGGGGGCTGGATCGATTGGTCCCGGCTGGGGTAATGGCAAGGCGAGTGCTGTATTGATGGCGCGTGAAGGTGCAAGAGTCTTTGCAGTTGATCAGGACATACAAGCGCTCGAGGAAACCAGGCGGCTAATTGATGACGCCACGGGACAGTGTATCGCTCATACAGCAGATGTTACTAACCCG